>CAYVMI010000002.1:0-229151 GCA_964452555.1 uncultured Desulfobacterales bacterium | reverse complement strand
TGAAGTCGCTGATAGCATTTCCAAGCCAGACATAAAAAAACTCCCCGAGGGCTCACTTAACTGCTTATTATAAAAGATAATAACTTTTAATTGACGAGCGGCGGCGGCCGTCACAGTGTTTTAAGAACGAGTTCTGGCTGGTAAAAACTGAACACCAGCGAGCCGAACTCAAATAACTTAAGCTATATAGAGAAGCGCGTATAATTATGTTCCGGTTCAAGACAGGCGTACTCCTTCTCTGGGTTTCGGAACTTTATTCTGACAGTTGCTATAATGCAACTTTTGGTTTGCCTACAGTGGTGACATGAAATGAACCCAAATTCAAAGCAAGATCCAATACCGCGGATCAATAAACAAAGTGCGCTGGCGGCGATTCCGGTTCAAAATAGCGAGGTCGCCACAGAGGTAAGCCCATCCGGCCACTTACTCATACGCTACCCGGTAACCCTGCGCCCGTGGATGGCCAGGTGGTTGCAACGATTTAAGGGCACATCGCCGCAGATTCGTTTTCGGAAGCTCCAATTGGATCGTCTGGGGACAGATGTTTGGCGGATGATTGACGGAAAAAGAACGGTCCAGGATATCATTGATAGATTTGCCCAAATCCATCAACTGCCAACGGCAGAGTCGGAAAGCGCCATCACCCAATTTCTGAGAGCTTTAGGCAAGCGGGGATTGATTGGCATGCGGACCTGAACTTATGACAAGCTACCTCAAAATAGCCTAAGTCCTTGTGGCAGCATAGCAAAGTGGTTCAAAATGCTCATATGATAGGTGCGATTGCTGCTTACTCACTGCTTAGCACCACATCAGAGGATCAAATTTTTATTTTGAGGACGATCACACTCCCGCCATAGCGGGATTGTGGGGTGTTAGATGGGGTTTTGAATCCAGTGCTTGCGTTAGTTAAAAGGATTTTAGAGCTTCTTCTTGATCCTCCACAATGGGTAGGAAGGCATCGAAACCTGCGATTTCAAAGACCTCCTTGACATAATCCTGCATGGAACACAGCATAATTTTACCTTTTTCCCGGTTCAGGGCTTTGGTTGCCTTTAGGATGACCCGCAATCCAGCGCTGGAAATATAGTCGATATCCTTGAAATCGATCACCATCTGTTTGGATCCGTCAGTGATGGCATTGAATATCTTCTCTTCAAAGCCCTGCGATGTATTGGAATCAAGCCGGCCATTTAATTTGAAAACGCTGATGGCATCCTGTTTTTCTAGTGTTATTTCCATGATCCTTCCTCCATATTCCTCAAGCGGATCCGATTAACTACTCGCAGACCCGGGTTGTGCCAAACTTTATACGTCCAAGATCAGCCACTGACATTCGTCGGCACGCTGCCGGCTGACCTATCGCTAACTATTTACCGCAATTTTTCGTTTCAACTTGATTACGTTCTTATCTCCGACGCGTTGATACTGGACATCGTCCATCAGCTTTTTGATTAGATGAATTCCCAATCCACCGACTTGGCACTCCTCAATTCCGCACTGAAAATCAGGGGGATCGACAGCCAAAGGATTAAAAGGGATACCGTCGTCCTCGATTTGCATGTTTAGCTGTTTATCATCAAACGTTATTTTGATTTTGATGGAATGCTCCTTTTGATCCTTGAATCCGTAGGAGATAATATTGGTAAAAAGTTCATCGAGCGCGAGATTAATTTCAAATACAGATTTATCCGAAAGACCGATGGACTTGCCCAGTTCCTCACACTTTTCACACAGGCGCTCCAGTTCGGACTGATCGTTTTTTAACTCAAAGGCATAGGCTTTTTTGGCCATCATGCAATACCTTTCACATCCCGCAACTCTCTATGGCTTTTAAGAAATTAAGAATAACATATCAACTATATTACTTCAACCTAAGTTGAGCGTCCCAAAATTTAGGAATGCTCAGCAGCGCCAAAACCATTTTTCCGACTAAAGCAGGCTGACACCCAACTGCTTCAGACATTCACTGCACTGATCCGTACGCCCGGCTAAAAATGATTTTTCCCACGCATCAATCTGGCCCACAAGTGCCTTTAAAAAACTGGGCATCAGGTCCTGAAACTTGGACATGGTACGTGAAAATTTTTCGCGGTTTAAAATCAGACAGGTAGTCTCTGTCTCTGCTCTCAGCGAATAGAGACGCTGCATGGATCCCATCAGTGACATACCGCCGATAAATTCTCCCGCCTGTATTTCACGCACCGTTTGAACATTGCCTCCCGCCTCTCGCTCTATCACGGCCTGACCATCAATGACATAAAACGCCTGACCGTCATCCTCACCCTGGTGAATCAGGTATTCCCCTTGCTTGAATTTTTCGCGGGTGCATAAATAGGCAAACACTTTCAGCGATTCCAGGGGCACAACTGCAAAGAGGTAGGTTTGCCTTAAGAATTCAAGGTTCTGATCGAGCTCACTGGTTGCCGGCCGGTTATTTGTTTCCAACGAGTTCATAAAGCATTCCTTTCCGAGCCATCAGGTTGTCATATGTGTCCATCTCAAGAATCTTTCCGGATTTCATAACAGCGACCTTATCAAAGTTCTGAATTGTATCCAGACGATGGACGACCGAGATCAGGGTACTTTTTTTCTTCCAACGTGTTTCCAAAAGATTTAGAATTCGAGCTTGGGATCGGTTGTCCAGCGCTGAGGTAGCTTCGTCCATGATCAATATACGTGGATTTTTAAGAAACGCCCGGGCAATGGCCAATTTTTGACGCTGGCCACCAGAAAGATTGTCTCCCTTACTACCCACGTTATATTGCAAACCGATTTCCACAATCTGCTCCAAAAGATCTTCTTCCACTAAAAGCTGAATAATACTCTGATTGATGCGTTCTTGCGCCTGGGCATGGCCGGTGGTAATTTTTCCAAAAAAGATATTGCTCAAAATTGTTTGTGAATACATGTACTCGGACATTTGGTAGAAGGTGTAGGCTTCAGGATCATCTTCGCTGATACTTTTTCGAAAAAGTGCGCGACCTTCTAAAATAAGGTCTTCCAGCATTTGGGGCATGGAGACCATTTTGTGGGTTCCGGGTGTAAATCTTAAAGCCACATCCAGGAGCTGTTCCCGATTCTGAGTTGAAAAATCATGTAGTCTTTTGGCCTTCAGGGAGTCAACCAACTGGATAAAATCTTCCAGTTCAGAGGGCTGAATCGGGCTCTGTTCGAAAAACATGGCATCTTGAGGCAGCGCCCTTAAAATTTCAACAGATTGTTTGACCAAATCCACCGCCAGCGTCAGCAAAGGACGGGTTAAATCGGCGTCATCTAAAAATTTTAGAAAATAAGTGTTGCGGCATAGGTTGTCTGCTGCAAACGAGTCTTTCTTGGGCGTCCCGAAGGTTAGATTCTCAGCTACGCTGGAATGATACAGATATCGATCCTGATTAAAAAATTCCACATAGTCGGCCAGTTCCTGGCCAAATGTGCGCTGAAAATTCTCACGAACGCGTATGATCGTATCGGCCAATTCCTGGTTTTTGCCATGGATCAGGATGGTGTTAAGGCCAAAACGCAGCACATCTACAAAAATACCGGTTTGGTGCAAAATCGCAATAGTGTCATCCAAAGAGGGTAAATTCTCCGGGCCGGGCTGGGCCCTCTCTCCCAATTGGGCTTCACAAGAATATAAGATGTTCTCCTGGATAGTTCCGTTAAAAATAAAGGGAGACTGGGCGACCATACCAACATTGTTGACCACATCCTGCTTGGTAAGGTTGTCGATATTCTGGTCACCGATTTGAATTTTTCCGCTGGAGTGCCGATATAGCTGCCCGATGCAGGCCGCCAGGGTGCTTTTGCCGCTACCTGAAAATCCCACCAGGGCCATATGCTCCCCGGGTGCCAAAGATATGTTGACGTTGTTGAGCAACTGGATACCGCTATCCGTCATAAAGGATAGATTATTTGCTTCGATACTGCCATCCAGTTCCAGGGGCTCTCGTTCCTGGGGTTCCAGCGCAAAGTCCGGCTCCACATCAAAGTATCCCATGGTACGCCGATAGATGACCGATCCATCCTGATAAACCTGATAAAACTCGATCATTTCCTTCCAGGGATCGAACAGCTTCTCTTGGGCTGATATGAAAACAACCAATGACCCCAGTTCCAAACGCCCGTTGATGGCCAGCCAACCGCCCAGGATAAACACCAAAAAAGGACCCAGGCTGGTAAAGAATCCATTCAAGGACTTAACGGCATAACGATATAAATTCCAAACAATACGCCTTTTATATAACCGGTCCACCAGGTTATTATACTTCCGATTTTCAATGGAGTGGGCGCCGTGGCCTTGAATCTCATGAACGCCCGAAGCAGATTCGGCAATTCGGGATGAAAAGCTTCGGGCGGCATCTACGCGCTTTTTGTTGGCTTTATTTACGCGTCGCTGGAGCAGCGGCAGAACAAAGGCCACAATGGGATAGATGCTGAGAGATATGAGCGCCAACATCCAGTTCAGATAAAAAAGATATCCTGCGAAAGCTAGCAGTGTCGCCAGATTGGTAAGGGGTGCTGCGATAGACATGCCCACGAAGTTGCCGGGCAGGGTCAGCTCCGTAACCAGAGCATTGACAATCGTGCCGGCCTGGGTCTTACGGAAAAAACCCATGGGTAGCTTTAAAATATGGGCATACAGGGCTTTGCGCATACGGGCAGTGGTGCGCTCGGCGATCAATGTCTGAATCACGTTGGTCAGATATTTAAGCGAACTGGCCCCAATTACTGCAAGCAGATAGATTCCGCATAAGAAAAACAGCAAATCGACATTTCCCAAATTGATGGCTTCATTCACGATGCGTCGCTGCATCATTAGCGGCAGCAGCCTGGCGAAAACCATGGTGCCGATAATTACCAATAATGTTATCTGAAGTTTGACGTTTCCTGGAAATATCCAGGAAAACAGCGACCTTTTGACGACGGGAATTTCGGCCTTGGGCATAGGATTCACCTGCGAATATTTTGGTGTAATTAATATCGGGAGTTATGGAAAATCACTTCGAGATCTCATTTGGAGCTTATCAGGTATATAGATTGTAGGCTCTATTGGTCAAAAATCCTGTTGCTACACCTACCCTTAAGCGCTTCCAGATATCCATGATTTTATTCGAGCCAGGATAATTTTCAATCTTTTTATTATCTTTGAAATGAAAGACCGACAAATGGGATTTATCCGCCCTGGCGGATTGACCCTAGAACTTTTTTGAGGATGCTTCTAAAGTAACTTGACCACCACCAGGGTAACGTCATCTTCCTGAGGGACATCACCTCTGAAGGATTTCAGCTCCTTCAAAACTACGCTTTGAATCTCTTGGGCCGACCCTTTGGCATTTTCGCGAATTATATTCTTCAAACGATCCTGACCGAACATGGTGTCCTGATTATTGCGACTTTCATGGATGCCGTCTGTGCCGATTACCAGGATGCTGCCAGGAGCCCACTCATCGCGTGCATACATCTGATAGGCATAATCATCTACAACCCCCAAAGCCATGCCTTCGCCATTGAGCTCTTCAAATTCGCCCCGGGTCGGATCAAAGAGGATAGCGGGGTCATGACCGGCACGAACCCATTTGAGCGTCTTGGCCTGTTCGTCGATTTCCAGAAAAAACATCACCAAGAATCTGCTGGTGGCGTCGCTGTCGCGGGTGATATAACGATTAACCTCCGTGAGTAGCTGCGCCGGACCGTGATACTCTCTGGCACTTAAATGTACAAACGCCCGGGCTGCGGTCATGTGCATGGCGGCACCAATGCCATGCCCGGAGGCATCCGCCACCACAATCCCGAGTTTCTGATTCGGCAAATCCAGGAAATCATAATAATCACCGCCAATTTCGTCGCAATAAAGACTAATACCGGAAATATCCGTCCCCGCATGGGTAGGCGGATTCTTGGGTAATAGGTTTTGCTGGATTTCCTCAGCCAGCTTGATCTCCTTTATGAGTTGCATTCGGTGCCTCAGCCCATCGATCATGCTGTTGGTATGTCCGGCAATCAAGCCGAATTCATCATTGGTGGCTATGGGGACAGTGCCGGTCAGGTCACCCTGACTCACTCGTTCCAGCACACTGGTTTCATTGGCAAAAAGCAGCTTTAGGTTTTTGGAGTAAGACACGATCAGGTTAACAATGAGGATCAGCATCACCACCATAATAAAAAAGACTTCATAGGCGACCGACATCTGGGCGGATTCCAGGGAGGTAGTAGTCACATCTAAATTGCTGAGCCAGACAATATCGCGGGTTATAACCAGGATCAGAACGATGGAAAAAAACAGCACCGATGTCAGTGCGGCCAGGAAAAATTTGCGCGTCATGGAATAGAGACGTTTGGGGGGGCGCTGCCGTCTGTTCTGGGCAATCACATCGGAGATGATGTCCCGCTCTCTTTCAAGTGCCGTATCTAAAGCCAAAAAAAATCCGGCCATGAGGCAACCGACCAATAAGGATAGTGTGCTTGTGATCGGGAATGCCAAAAAAACCATATTATAAATACTGGCCAAAACACCGGCCAACAGGCAGACGGACAGATCAAGTGTAAATTGACGCTTGGGCTGGCTGGCTTCAACCGCCTGCAGAACATACCGTTTTACCAAGGGACCACGGACGGCAAAAGCCAAACCATAGGATATCAGCAAAATTGCCCCCAGCTGCACGGGGGGCATGGCAGCCATGAACGGTCAGACCTGACCTCCATAAATGGTCAACACCACAATGGCAAAAATATAGTGAATTAGAATGCGCATGAATGGCTCCCCCATAGAAACGGTTCACGATTTTAAGGTAATGATGGGCTACAATCGTGTCAAGCTCCATTACCGAGAGCAGTATGTTTAAATATATAAGAATATGTGTAGATTAACCTCATGGCAGCTTGGGCCCATCATCTTCGGGATCATCCTCAGAAGCCGCCGCCTCTGCTTGGCTGTCAGGGAGCTTAACCCCAGCGTCGATTGCCTCCTGGGCAGCTTGCTGCGCTTTTACCATGGCCTTGGCTGCCTTGCGGGAAGATTTCTCGGCCTCGAGTTCGGCCGCGTTCACATCGCTTTGTATTTTCTCAATTTCTGCTGCATTCGGATCCGAATCTTGGGCCTCGGATAACTGATCCAGTTTTTCATCAAGTGCCCGAGATGCCTTTTCCGCTTCACGCTCCGCCTTTTTAGCCTTTTTCCGGGCATCGGTCACTTGATCTAACAAGGAGGCCATTTCACCGGCTTTCCCGTCCTCGGGCTCTGCTCCCAGGTCGATGTCCTCGGCGGCCAAAACCAAGGCCAGGGATGGCAGACGTCGGATCAGATTCTCAACCGGTTGGTCAAAGGGCCCCAGTGCCCGTTCTGCCTTGATTTGAAACGGCACCAACACCAGAGAAGCGTCCTTACTGTGCTGGACGACAGCTTCAGCATCAACCGATTCCAACTCGACTGGTTCGGCCGTGATGCGAACATCGTCCAAAAAGGTCTCCAGGCTTTCTGAAGGCGTGTTTGTTAATGTTTCCCTTTGGGCGCTGAGCACTCGAATACGGGCATCATTCCATTGTTCAGACCGGGAAATCAAGTGTGCCAGGAGTAGCATCAGGCGTCCGGTGGCATCGTCCCACCACCAAACATCAATGCGGCGCTCCGAATCCGGCGTCGCCAGCATGGCTTGCCATTGGGGCTCCTTGGCATCGAGGATTACAATATTGCGACCCTGTTTGAACACCCGTTTCAAACGCCGGTCATAAAGTATCTTACGGATGTGCGGTCTTTTGTTTGATTCACCCGAAAGCCAACCAAACAATATGGTATTGGTTTGAAGCGGTCCAATACCGGCAGCCTGTACCAGCATATCAAGGCCCAGCTCAAAATTCTTGGATGTCACCACCAAAGGAAAAACACCCAGTTCATAGGCAGCCATCTCCTTTTGCAGTGTCTTTTCAGCCTCCATTTGGAGCTTGATTGCCTTGGCACCACTTTCTTCAATAACCTGGACCACCGTAATCAATCCCGTATTGCCGGATATCCAGGCGGCCAGTTTCAATAACGGATCCCTTTTTTCAGATCGATCTGAGAACAGAAGTAATTGAGGACGCCAATCTCTGGGATGCTCAGGTTCCGCGGCTGCTGCCAGAAGATGATCACGAACCTGCTGGAGGTGATAAGAACGGGTTCCATCGGCCCAGCGGGCGGGTCCCGATGTACGCCGCAGGTACTGATAGAGGGAAAAGAGAACCGTGGTTGCAACCAGCCCTGCCGGTATATCGATGGCCAGCATAACACCCAGACAAGCAAGGCTGCCCAGCAAACTCAGTCGGCCATCAAACCATTTGAATCTAGGGCGGAAAAACGGGCTGGCCGCACGGGTTTCATAATAGGTCGCATAATTCAACAAACCATAAGATATTAAAAAGAACATGGATACAATCGGCGCAATCACATTGAGGTTGCCAAGCCCAATGGTGGCCAAAGCGATGCCCGCAGACAGCAATACGCCCCGGCGCGGATTATTGGCTTCACCGGAACCCTTGGCAAAAGGTAGTAGGAAAGAAAAAATTCGATCCGAAGCCAAGGACTGCAAGATGCGCGGAGCCCCTAAAAAAGACGCCATGGCCGATGAAAGCGTTGCTGAAATAACACCGGCAGTTATGAGCACGCCAAATATGGCCACGGTTCCCATGGCATTATAATCGTTGCGCAAAATTGATTGGGGCAGTGTTGCCGAAAAGAGAACCGCCGATACAAAATAAACCCCGATGGAAACACCAACAGCCAGAAAGGTGCCTGTCGGCAGGCTTTTTCCGGCATCCTTGAGATCGCCGGACATGCTGATACCCTGAGTAAATCCGGTTACGGCCGGGAAAAATATGGCGAACAGAATCCAAAAGCCCGGGCCATCCGCAGGAGCGCGCCAATTCGTACTCAGATTGGCAGGATCCCACTGCACAACACCACCCACAAAAAAGGAGATCAACGCAGCCGTCAAGATAGCCATAACAACATACTGAAACCGTGTGGCCCAGTCAGCGCCGAGCCAGGCCAGTATGAAGAGACAAGCCACGGCCATCACCGCCACAACCTGAGCCCAGTGGGTACCAAAGTACGAAACCGGCCAAAGGCGGGCCAGGACTTCGCCAAAGCCAATGCAGTAGAACCCGATGGAAACCGACTGGGCCAGGAACAGTACAATTCCCAAAGCCCCGCCGAACTCCGGTCCCAGGGTTCGCGATATAAGATAATAGTCTCCGCCACCCTTGACTTTAATATTGGTGGCAATGGCCGAAAGCGAAATGCTGGTCAGGACGGAAATTCCGTTGGCCAGACCCAGTATAATCAAGGTTCGCGCTAAACCGGCGTTGCCGACCACATATCCCAAACGTAGAAATAGGATAATTCCCAATATGGTCAAAACACTGGGTGTAAAGACACCGGCAAAAGTGCCCAACTGGCCTGTGGTTGGCGAAGAGAGTTTGGATGAGAGCTCTGATTGCTGCATCTTTTTGAAATATGGCATTTTGAGTGTAATATCGAATCAGCGACCAAACCGAGAGCAGTGGATCTGAAATGGCCTTTCGGAGCAGCCCCATACTACCAGAGGTCGCTGAGCTAAGCCAAGAATTTTGTTTAGCCTCATCTCGCAGAGGATTAAAACCCTTAATGTCTACCCTATTAATTATATGCCTAATTTAAAATGCAATTGTTTATATAACAGATGGCGGCTGACTACAGCAAAGTATTCTTTTCAAAATTCTTGGGTTTCTCCCTTCATAAGCCACCGGTTCTTATCCGTCCTAATTATCAACAGATGGTTGGCCCTCGCGGGAATGGGTGGCCCGTATCAATTAATACACTGGTATCGGTGGCTTGGGACGGGCGTCAGCAAACAGGCTTCCCTCAAGGACGAATAATTTATTTGACGACCGCACAATCAATTGGATAAGTAGCAAACACCAATTGAATTTACCTCAACGTTCCGAAAGCCTGAGGTTTAAATGGTGGGCATTAATTACATGAGTCCGGAAGAATACGACATCGTCCAAAATACCCTGCGCCGCTCCTATACGGTTCGGTCTTACGAAGTGGACGCCGGCGGCCGTTTATCGGTTCCTTCGATCTTTAATTATCTTCAGGATGCGGCCAGCAGCCATGCCCTGAAATTAGGTGTAGCTGTTTCCCAACTTCAGGCCAGCAATTACACTTGGGTGCTCTCCAGAATCATCCTTGAAATGTACACCTACCCACAATGGGGCGATACCATCCAGATACACACCTGGCCATCTGGAATTGAAGGCGCTTTTGCTCTCCGGGATTTCGACATTCGTCGCAACGATCAAACCATCGGCGCCTGCATCAGTGCCTGGATTATTATTGATACCGGCAAAAGACGTCCGGTACGGCCCAAAGCCTTTGCCCGGCAGCTCAAACCCGTGGATAAGGGCCATGTTTTGGATCAGCCCCTGACAAAGCTTCCGGCCCTTTCCGAACACCAGATTGAAAAACTGTTTCAGGTCCGTTTCCATGATTTGGACATCAATCAACATGTTAACAATGTCAATTATATTGAATGGCTGCTGGAGTGCCACGATTATGACCGTCTTCATCATTCGGTTCTATCGGAATTGTCGGTCAATTTTTTAGGCGAGGCCCTCCTCCATGAAAAAGTACGGGCTCGCAGCAATGCTTTGGATTCGAAGGAACTTGTTTGGGGACATGACATCCTTAGGGTGACGGATGGACGGGAACTAATCAGAGCACAAACTACTTGGAAATTAATATGAGACCGGACATTTTAAGATTTTGAAATTATTTGGAAAATACATTATTTTCAATAATGGGAAAAGGGTTCAAGGGTTTAAGTGAAAAGCTCAACATTGAACATTCAACACTGAACATCGAAATGGCCAAATGCTTACAGCCGACAGTTGAATGTTCGATGTTGGACGTTCGATGTTCAGCTGAAGCAAGAAATCTATACCCCTTGATTCTGAAATCCTCAATCCCATTCTATACAATATTGCTCACTTATAAAGTTACATATTTTAATTAAACCATATTAAGGCATTAGCGTACAAATGAAACCCGTTCTCATTCTCAAAATGGGCCCCACCATACCGCACCTGGCACGTCGTCGTGGTGAATTTGACGACTGGATTGCGGCCCCTTTCAGGGAACAAGCCATGTCTGTGGCTGTGGTGGCGCCCTACACCGGAGAATCCCTGCCGCGACCCGAATTATATGCCGGTGTGGTCATATCTGGTTCGCATGCTTTTGTAACCGATATGGAATCCTGGAGCAAAAAGGTGGCAGACTGGATACCTGATGTTATCGCCGCCGAAGTACCTTTGCTGGGCATCTGCTATGGACACCAGCTCATGGCACTGGCCTTGGGGGGGACGGTGGATAACAGTCCCGTGGGGATAGAGATGGGGACCGTCGAAATAGAATTAACAGGTCATGCAAGCGACGATTTACTTTTTAGCGGCTCAAGGGGAACCTTCAAAGCACATGTAAGCCATGCCCAATCTGCAGTGACCCTACCGCCGGAAGCTGTTGTTTTGGCCTACAATCAGGCTGAACCTCATCATGCCTTTGCCATCGGTCAATCCGCCTGGGGACTCCAGTTTCATCCGGAATTTGATGCAGATATCATGAGAGCGTACGTTGCACAATTTTCCTCCCAGCTTAAAAATGTCGGATATGATCCCAATGCCATTCAACAAAGGATAGCGGAGACGCCTCTCAGCCGGCAAATCCTCGAACGCTTTGCTACAATCGTCAAATCGAAATCTTAAACTCGAGGTTCATATGAACATCCAACAAATTGCCCTACTAGCCAAAAAAGCCAGCCCACAACTTGCGGCCTCCGATGCTGCCACACGGAATCAAGCGCTATCACAAATAGCTTCAGACTTGCGTGAGCATAAAGCCCACATTATGGCGGCCAATCAGGCTGATCTTGACAATGCGCAAAGTCAAGCGCTGGCGACCCCGCTTTTAAAGCGTTTAAAATTTGACACCGCCAAATTACAGGAAACCTGCAGCGGTTTGGAAAGTCTGCGCCTGTTACCGGATCCCGTAGGCCGAACATTGTCGGCAACCCAATTGGATCAGGGTCTTGATTTATACCAGGTCAGCTGCCCCATTGGTGTGATCGGGGTTATTTTTGAATCCAGACCGGATGCATTGGTGCAAATTGCATCCCTTTGTCTGAAAAGCGGCAATGCCGTCCTTTTAAAAGGTGGCGTTGAAGCCACCCATACCAATAAAGTCCTTGCTGATATTATTAGTCAAGCCGCTCGCGTGGCAGGGGTTCCCGAAAACTGGTTGGGACTCATGGAAACCCGTGCCGACGTTCAGGAATTGCTGGGGCTGGACGAATACGTGGACCTGATCATACCCCGCGGCAGTAATGCTTTTGTAAAACACATTATGGACCATACCCGCATACCTGTTATAGGGCATGCCGACGGTATTTGCCATGTATACGTGGATAAAGCCGCCGAGTTGGAAATGGCCCGACGGATTGTCGTCGACAGCAAGTGCCAATACGTGGCCGTCTGCAATGCAGCCGAAACCCTGCTGGTGCATACCGATGTAGCCAAAGAGTTTCTGCCCGCCGTCCAATCTGAGCTTATTTCCCAGGGGGTCGAGATTCGAGGTTGCAAGCGGACAACCGACATTATTGATGCAATTCCCGCATCAGAATTGGACTGGCAAACCGAATATTTGGACCTGATCCTTGCAGTCAAAGTTGTCGACACTGTGGACCAGGCCGTCGAGCACATCAACCGCTTTGGTTCCGGGCATACCGATGTGATTATCAGCGCCAATGAAAAACGAGCCAAAGATTTTATGCTGCGGGTGGATACGGCCGATGTGATGGTGAACTGCAGTAGCCGGTTTAGCGATGGCTTCCGTTACGGTCTGGGGGCAGAAGTGGGTATCAGTACCAATAAGATCCATGCACGGGGACCCGTTGGCTTGGAAGGTTTGATGATCTATCAATGGCAACTGATCGGCAACGGCCATGTGGTTGCCGATTACGCCGGGCCGCAGGCCAAACCCTTCCTTCATAAGCCCATTCAAAAGGAGGGCCTGTGAGCAACAACCGTAAATCCTATTTAAAAAATGTAAAACGGGTCGTCATAAAAATTGGCAGCGGCGTACTCACCCGTAAAAATGGATTAAACCTGAATATCATCGATGATCTGACCACTGAAATTTGTCGACTGCGCAAAAAGGGCCTCCAGATTATTCTGGTTTCTTCCGGCGCCATTGCGGCCGGGCTTAAAAAAGCCGGTCTATCCAAACGGCCTGTCTCGGTGTCCCAAATGCAGGCGTTGGCAGCCATGGGCCAAAGCAACCTGATCATGGCCTATGAGGACGCTTTTTCCAGACACGGCGCCAAAGCAGCCCAGATTCTTCTCACGCGCGACGACCTGACTCATCGACGTCGATTTTTGAATGCCAGAAACACATTGCGGACGCTTTTATCCTGGGACATTATTCCCATCATCAATGAAAATGACACGGTTGGTACGGATGAAATTAAATTTGGTGACAATGACAATCTCGGCGCCTTGGTTGTCAACCTTACGGAATCCCATCTACTGGTCAACCTCACCAATATCGATGGTCTTTTTAACAAGGATCCCAGAGAGCATCCAGATGCACAACTCATCTCTTTGGTTGAAAAGGTGGACCGGCGCCTGACCCAAGCAGCCAACACGATTCCTGGCTTCCTGGGAACCGGTGGTATGGCCAGCAAATTAAAAGCCGCCAAAACCATTGCCACGGGCGGAATCGCCTGCATTATCGCCAATGGCCTGAGACCGAACATATTAAAGGATATTTTTGCCGGCAAACCATGCGGGACTTTTTTCTTACCGGAAATCAGCGCTCTGAATAGCCGCAAACAATGGATCGCTTTCACCAAAAAGTCCAGAGGAGTCATCACCATAGACGCCGGGGCCCAAAAAGCTTTGACCCAGAACGGCAAAAGCCTGTTACCTTCGGGGATTATTGAGATTCAGGACAAATTTAGAGTCGGAGATTCGGTGGTCATCCAGAACAAAAAAAAGCAAATGATCGCCCTCGGCATGGTTAACTACAATTCAGGGGACTTGCAAAAAATAATGGGCGCCAAAAGCAGTCAAATAGAGGCAATTCTTGGATTCCGGCATGATGATGAAATTGTTCACCGGGACAATCTGGTTCTGGCGTCACAACTCGAAAACGGCGATACTTAGGGCGGCTTCGTAAAATGCTCAACTTCTGCGTTGTGCTTCATTTTGCAATCAATCGACGTACAACTCGTACGCCTCTCGATTACAAAACTCACACGCCTTGAATTTGAACATTTTACAAAACCGTCAATTTCAAAAGTTGGGGTATTGAAAGATTCCAAACTTTTAATATCAATGTCCCATTGATATTCAGATTACAATAGTGCGGCCAAAAGAATTCAATCGAACCGTTTAACCCTTATTAGGTGGTATAACAAGAACCTATCTCAAGAATAAGATTTTGGTTCAAGTTCAAGGCGATTGAGCTTTGCAACCCGCAGGAATACTGTAGTATTTTGAGGAGTTGCAAAGTAAGATCAACGCCGAAATTGGGCCAAAAGATATTTTTAGATAGGTTCAAAATAAAATGGGATCAAAACTGAAACACATATATTATCTGGTCGTGATGAGCCTTACCTGGCTGGCCGGAATGCTGGCGCTGATCCCGGTGGACTACGCCTGGACGGTTTGGCTGCGCAAGCATCGCGTTCGCTGGCTGGATCACTGGATGGACCAGACGCTGTTTGAAGGCGAAGGGTTGGGCGGCGGCGATCCGGTGATACTCTTTCTAATCCTGGTGGTATTTCTTTACTATATTGCCTGGAAAAAAGGCGCTGCTTCAAGGTTATATGCCTGGCGTCCCCATCTGGGATTTATCGTGGTCACCGCTATCACAACCAGTGTGATGATGGTGCACAGCCTAAAATGGGTCATGGGGCGGGCACGACCCTCCCTGGTCATGAAAGGTGCGCTACCTTTTTCCGATTGGTTTGAATTTGGTCCCCATTTTATAACCGAAGGCACCTACCGGGGTAGCCTCCCCAGCGGTCATACGGCTCAGGTCTTTACCCTCATGGCCCTGGCCTATGTCCTACTTTTGGCAATTCCGAAATTCAAATCTCAGAATCTGTTGGGATGGTTGTGGGGATCGTTTACCCTGCTATATACGCTGCTGATGGGATTGAGCCGCTGTATGAAACTGAGCCATTGGCTCAGTGATGTCGTATTTTCGCTGGGATTTTCCTGGATTTTGATGCATCTAATTTATTACACCCTTCTTCGCGTTCCTGAGCAAGAAGACTATTATTATAAACATGGCCAGTTTCCCCAACTACCAGCGGTTTGGGAACTGCGTCTTTGTCTATTATTGTTTCTGATTGTGATCAGTAGCATGGCAATGGTGTTGGGTATCCGTTCTGTTTTCTGGGGCACTATTTGGCCCCTGCAGGTAGGTCTGCCAATCGCAGGTGTATGCGGTCTAAGCTATTTTAGCATGCGATTCCGAAAGGGTCTTAACACCATTCGATCTGCGTTTCACCAACCGCCCCAAGCACCCCAACCCATTACTTCCAATACACCCAGAGAGCTCATATGACGCGCAGTGCTAGAGCGGACAGACTCCTCCAAATTCTTTTATTCAACTCGGCCAAAGATTTATTTAAGTATAAATCCTTTTTTCTACTGATTTTTGTATTGATGTTGCTGGATCGGGCACTTAAAAAATTTGTAAAAGTGGACCGATCCGTATTGGATACATCCGAAATCAAACAGTTGACCCTCGAATCTGCCCGCTATGTGTTCGAGGTGTTACCTTTAGATATTTGGCGTCTGTTGACGGATTATCGCACCTTCATCATCTTGGTGGGTCTGTTTTTGCTTAAACAATTGATATCATTATGGCCCAGCAGCGATATGCGGCGTATGCATCGATCCGAGCGCGGCGCATTTGGCTTAATAGGTTCCCTGGCGGTGATTCGATGGGAACAGGTGCTGTGGGATGCCATCGCCGTGGGTAGCATCTGCGGCCTTTATATGCTCTGGTCCATCCTCGGTTACCTTGTGACCCTATTAATATGGCAGGCGACCCACACCATATTAGCCCCGTTGATGCTGGGCTTCCAAGTTGCCTTGTTTGCCCCTTTAGCCATGGCTGGATTTTCGTTTTCCTCCAAGCTGGCGGTCATTTCCAAAGGTCGGTTTGGGCAAAAACTGGGTCTTTATTTCAAACTGTTCCATTCGAAGCAGGTCCTCGGACCCGCCTGGCTTTTTTTTACCTTGCGTCTTGTAGTCGAACTGATCTTTGTCTTTATCTTGCCGTTGATTGTCCTGCTGGTCGTCGACACCTATTGGATACGCATATCTTTGGCAACCCTCATTGCCACCCCGGTTTACTCATACCTCAAGATGATTTCCTTTAAATTCTTCCTGGAGATTTACGGTGCGTTCCCGCTAGTGAATCAGGAATATCGCGAGTACTATCAGCGTCATCAAATTTAGGCTTAGTGTTTTCTATTTAATTTACGGTATCCAATTGGATTGCTGTCGATCTATTTGCCAAACGTCTTAAAAATACTGATCATACAGAATCAGTTCTTTTTGAGCTTCTTTTTTGTACTTATTACATTTTAAAATGCAATACGAACTAGTTTTTGATAATTTGAACATTTTTTCAAAATACTCACCCTGTATAATTTTTTCAAGCGGCCGCGTTTTGAAATTAATCCGATCTAGATAATCTTTAATTAATTGTGCTGCAAATTTAAACGACGGTTCGTACTCGGTGATATACATGCAATGTGCCAAACAGCAGGGATGGACAGTCCCGTCGGCCGCTATATAAATGGACTGATTTGAAAAAGGTTTGCATTTGGCAAACTCATTTTCAGATAAGATTTGCTTTTGATATCGGGTATAAATCTCATTTTTCAAATCAAACTGCATGGTAAGCGGGCGACGGCATTCCTCATTGTATTCTCTGGAAGAAACCACAAAAAATCTTGTACATCCGATATGCTCAGCAATCTTTTCAGCCTCGCGGATCTGATGTTCGTTATGTTCAAATAAGATAAATTTCCAGTGAGCAACTCCACCGGCACCAGCAAAAGCCTGGACATTTTCTACGATTGTTTTAAAGTCTGTTCCCCGTCGGTGTATTGCATGGGTATCATCAAGCCCGTCCAGGGAAAAAACCATGAAACCATCTTGATATTGCAATCCCAGTTCATGCCACCATGATGCTTTCTGCAGGGAACCATTGGAATCCCCTTGCAGCTGAATCCTGGGATTCAGCTGTTTGGCGTATTCGGCAATTTTGGGCATATCTTTGTTTGCGGCCAGATCACCAAAATTTCCTCCGAATGCAATCCATTCAAGCTGTCTAAACAGGGACTTGGGCAGCAGCTTGAAATCTGTCACCCGAATCAGATAATTGTCGTAGGATCTGACTTTTTTAAACCTGCTGCAAAAAGGACATTTCGCGTTGCAGATCGATGACATTTCAATATTTAATCCAATTATATTATCAAGGCTAAGCATATGAGATCCGTATTACTAGCTGTTACAATTAGCCCATAGTTGGGTGTTTTCTGTCCAAAGTCAAGACCCTTCGTCATTGACACCTTATATGGTATTCTTTATACTTCGATATCCCAAATTCACAGCGTCCCTCAAATTCGCATAGGGCGGAGCAAAACAGTGTACCGCGATCTCATCCCTTGATACTTGCAGTGGGTTTTACAATGCATTTTTTTCGTGCACTACCATACGATTAAGAAGTTCATTTTTGAGTCTGATCGGTATGGGAATATCAGGAAAGAATCAGGATATCGGGTTGTCCACAGATAAAAAACATAGAATAATCCTGACAGGGGCAAGTGGAAATGTCGGGAGTAGGGTGGCAAAGCTTGTAATACCTTCCCATAAAGGCGGCGTCATTCTCACTGGCAGAAACAGGACGATGTTCCGTGAACTATTGAAGGAAGGGGCAGAAATATGTTTCGGATCAATGCAAGATTCTCATTTTCTGTCACATCTGTTCCGGAAAGCCGAGGCTGCCCTCATAATGGTGCCCTTTCCTCGACACATAGAAGATTTCAATGCTTTTCAGTACAGAGTCGTCGAATCATTGTTTGATTCAATAAAAGGCTCATCCCTTAAATATATCGTACACGTCAGTTGTCTGGGTGCTCATAGGCCTGACAAGACAGGACCGATATTGGGGAACTATGATCTTGAAAGAAGGCTCAATTGGCTCAAGAATGTCCACATAGTTCATCTCAGACCGTCTCTTTTTATGGAAAGCCTTTTTGACTTTCTTTCATTTGATAGCAAAAAGGGGATTATAACATCTCCGCTGTATCCTCACACGCCTTTGCCCCTGATATCGGTGGAAGATGTGGCCCAGGCGGCAGCAGGATTCCTGTTGAAGCTTTCCTTTCGCGGGCAGTCAATCCATCAACTGCCAGGACCGAAAGCCCTTTCAATGGATCGAATCGTCAAGATCATTGCAGATGTGATTAATCGCAGGGATCTGACATATGAATTGATAGATTATGAAAAGGCCAAGGATGGTCTTGTCGGTAAAGGGTATTCTGAGGATTGGGTCGAGTCCTGGATGTCCTGTTTTAAATACATGAATGAAGATCAGGATCTTTTCGGAGATCTTGAAGGGCAAACCTTGAACACCAGAACTTTTAAGGAATTGGCACCGTCTCTTGTATATCGGTTCGAGGAATTTTGTATGTAATTATTTCGGACATTATGGCCCATGACTTATCCAAAGATCTTCGATAAATCACGACTTGATATTTTGATATATGCACAGGATGGAAGAGGTCTGGGGCATGTGAGCAGGAGTGCGGCAATCGGGATGGCATTGAGAAGGCTTTATCCTGAACTGAAAATCCTGCTCTTGACCGGATTCAGGGAAACTCAGATGCTCTTGGGAGAGTGCCCGCTTGATTGGATGAAACTTCCCTCCTATAAGACTTTTATTGAAAAGGGTAGCGCACGCGGGAAGCTCGGTGATATGAATTTAAAGAACTGCTATCTTGGCCCTGCAAGAGAAAAGTTCATTGAGTCAATTATTTGGGAATTCAGACCCAGACTGATGTTGGTAGACCACCTCCCTTTGGGAAGAAAGGATGAACTTGCATCATCACTGATGCTGTCTCAGAATACGGACACAAGGTGGGTACTTGGCATGAGAAGCATCAGCGGTAACGACAACAAACTATGGTCTCAGGAATCAAAAAAGACTTTCCAGAAATACTATGATGCGCTTTTTTGGTATGGTGATGAGTCCATACTAGGAAGTGCCAACCGTGAGAGATTAGAACGCTTTTTTTCAAGTCAAGCCAGGGGCACAGGTTATGTGTCGCGGTTCATGGAAATAATCCATTGGCAGGAGGATGGCATCAAGGACGCGTCAAATGTCGTATCTCTGCCATGGATGACCAATGAAACAAAAAGCCTCCTGAATACGATTTCCGGGACACTAAAAAAAATGGGTGACAAATATGGTCATTGGCGCTTTTTCGTGAATAGGAAGGATCTCACAAGCCATGCTGCCCAAGAAAAGGAGGCCCTGGAAAACCTTCCCTTTTGTAGCTTTGAACAGGTAAGCGACCAATATTTCAATGCCCTCAAAAACGCCAACCTCTTGATCACCTATGGCGGCTACAACAGTCTCTGCGATGCTATTGCTGCCGGTGTGCCCACTATTGTTGTCACTAGGACCCTGAATGACCAGGAACAGGAAGAGCATGTCAAGAGGCTCCAAGAGGCGGCGGGGGAACAGATCGTTCACCTGAGAGAGGGAATGATCAGTTCCGAGATACTCTATGGCGCGATTAAATCCCAGATAAACAAGGAGAAAATGAAAAGAGCGTTAATCAAATTGAGCGGGGCTGAGGAAACAGCCCATATCCTTGCAAATTATCTACAACCCTAAATTTGAAATGAACTCAAATGATTTGCTCAGCGATTTATTTTACCTGATTTTATAGGACTCAAATGAGGCTATTAGGCTGAAGACTGGTGGCGGTCATAAGCCTTCGGCACTAAGCATTAAGCTGCTTAGAGCTGACCGCTGCAAGCTAATTTTCTATTGGTATCCCAATTTTGCGGCATCAATATAATGCGGTTTTCCCAGCAAACTTTTAATGTAGTCCAGCATGATGGCGGCCCGCAGTTCACGCGGATCCATATTTTCCACCTGCCCGTCGGATAAGATATCAGCTATCCAGCCGTTAGACAGTGCCTTATTGTCAACGTTATCTTCACGAAACGATTCTAAATAAGCCAGATATACTTGCTGCAGTTTTCCGATTTCCATGGTCTCAATTCTGTCAAATGTATCAGCCATAACAGATACTTCCGGTAGGTTTGGATTCTCCACTACGGCTTTAAAGGCCTGGGCGTAGCGTAACAGTCCTTTGTGAATATGATGTTCTTTCACCATGTTGATTTTGCGCCAGCCGGCATTAAGCCATTTGAAAGCGCCGCATTTAACTTGCGGTGTTTCGCCCGGAACCTCATAATAGACGACTGCCGAAACGGAATCATACATATACGACTTTACCCAGCCCAGCCCTGACTTGTTGAGCCCCTTCTTGCCAGAGTAAAGATAGTTCCAATCATCATCGGAACCCAAGACCAAACCTTTTTTACCTATGTCTGATGCCTCAGTCTGTTTACTAAGTGATATCAAAACGTTATTGCCTTGATGCTTGGTCAGAATCAAGGTGCGATCCAATCCATAGCGATAGTATCCACCCGTATTGAGATCCGGAGTATTTTCGACGATTTCATGACCTCTGGCTATGATCGGTAGCTCACCGCCGTCCAGGAATTCCCATAATTTTGGCATTTCTTTGCGACCATCTTCAAAACGGGTCCAATAGGATAGCCTGATTGAGGACGGATTGGTAAAAAATGAGGGCAGCTTTGGATTGTAGGCTAGCTTCAGGATCTGGGCTAGATCTTTATCAAATGTAAACTCATGATAGGCTGAAGTCATCTCAAAAGGACCATCTGTATAATAAAAACGATCTTCTTTCTTGGAAGCCAGCACGAAGGCCGCAAGATCATTGATCATTTTAGGATCCAGAGGCAGTGCGCCATCCGGACTGTTTATGACCAGAAGATGCTCAAAGACCGGATTTAGCGAACCTGGAATCTTCTCTTTTTTAGGGCTGTCTCCGGACCAGGCTGTCAAAGGAACTTGGAGGAAAAAGCAGATCACCAATAATTGCAATCCCATCAGCTTAAGCTTAATGCTGATCGCGTCACCGAGGAAGTTTTTTGGAGGCATAGAATCCATCTTTTCGATATGAAAGTCCCTAAATTGAGCGATTGTTGAGATTGCTGCTAGGTACGATGTAGATGCGGCAAAATCGGCAATCCCAACGTACTCGGTATTAGAGTGAAATAAAAAAGCCTATACCAGATGCATAGGCCCCGATTTCAGCCAATTTTTGTACAACGACTACTATAATCTCCTTGATTATGTTGTCAATTTAAAAAGCTCTAGGCCATAAGCCACAGTTATAAGCTGCTGATGACTGCAAGCTTATAACTTAAAACCCTTTTCGAATAGAAAAGAACTGATGATTTCCTTCATAATTTCCGTTGTACCGCCACCAATAGATAGAATCCTGTTGTCTCGAAACAACCTTTCCACCAAGTAACCGCGCATATACCCATAACCACCAAATATCTGTACGGCATCATAGGTAATTTTGTCACTCACTTCGCAGGCAAAATTCTTTGCCATACTGATTTCTTTAACCTGGTCGTGTCCGGCATCAATTTTAGCAGCTATCCGATACGTAAATTCGCGGCTGGCTTCCAGTCGGGTGGCCATATCAACCAACTTGTGACGAATTACCTGAAATCCTTGTAGTTTTCGATTGAACGCTTCCCGCTCCTTAACATATTCAAGACAGGCCTCGTAAGCCATTTGCGAGGTCATATTGGCCATGATTGCCAGGGCTAAGCGTTCTCCCTGAAAATTTTCCATGATACCGTAAAACCCTTGGTTTTCCTCGCCGATAAGATTCTCCACCGGAACCAAGCAGTCATCCAAAAAAATCTGGGCCGTGTCCGAAGCCCACCATCCCGTTTTTTTAAGTTTATCAGATACACTGTATCCAGGCGTGTCTGATTCAATTATAAGCAGGCTAATGCCATGAGCACCAGTTTTACCGGTACGCACAGCACAGGTGATCTGATCTGCCCGGTAACCGCTGGTGATAAAAGTTTTACTGCCAGTGACCCGGTAGTGATCGCCCTCACGCACCGCGGTGGTCTCTAGGTTGGCCACATCGGATCCCCCACCAGGCTCGGTCACCGCCAGGGCAGCAATTTTTTCGCCCGCGAGGACCGGCGTAATAAAGCGTTCTTTTTGAACATCGGTCCCCAAGGATAAAATTGGCGGTAAAGCAATATTGAGGGAACCGATACCGGCAGCCAAACCACCCGATCCGGATCGCATCAATTCCTCGGTAACCACGACCCGAAAAAAAATATCGCCTGGAATTCCGCCATATTCTTCGGGGTAACCAATACCGAGAATGCCCACATCGGCTGCTTTTTGATAAAGTTCTCGCGGAAATTCACCGGCCTCCTCCCAGTCATCGATATGCGGCAGAATCTCTTGATCAACGAATTCCTTGACCGATCGTCGTACCAAATCGTGGGCTTTGCTAAAATACTCCTGGCTTGAAGCTTGGGTGTTAAATGCGTAGCTCATAATGTATAACCCTTGTTAATTTATAATGTTACGGCTCATAGCTATAATATAAAGCTTTATAAAAAATTAACTTCCAACATTGAACATCGAACACTGAACATCGAAGGAACCATTATCAACAGCTTTAAAGCCGGGATGCTAGGATGCTTGGATGCTGCTTAGAGCTAAACGCTAATTACTGACCCGCCACCCCTTCAAACCTTCACCCCTAAATCCTGTTTTTTTCCTTCGACGTTGGATGTTGGACGTTCGATGTTAGGAAACAAAGTTTTTTCAAACTAGCGGCCGATAGCTTGATTGCCACCTAAAATAAATAAAAACAGAAAATATTCTGGCCAGATCGATCACACCGGCGGCATGACCAGCACCTCACCCTCGGCCACCAACTCTCCTTTTTGATTCGTCAAGCTCAGATCCATTCGTACCCACTTTTTTTCCGGCAATTTTTCAGATACTTTGGCGCTGGCCGTTATGGTGTCGCCAATAAAAGTCGGTGCGCGAAACCGCGTTTTGATCTCCAAGGCGATGGTTCCCAAGCCCGGAAGCTTTGTTCCCAGGACCGGGGCGATTAGACCTTGGGTTAAAGGACCATGAGCGATCCGTCTTTTGAAAGGTGTGCTTTTGGCATATTCTTCATTCACATGCATGGGATTAAAATCCCCGCTTAACCCTGCAAATAAATAAACATCCGACTCGCTGATGGTTTTGGAGAATGAATCGCTGTCACCGATTTCGATCTCTTCGAATGTAAGCCCTTTGGTGTAGCTCATGAACTTCCCCTTTTTTAAATTTTGATTGCTTCGTAAATAGCCCAATTTTCCGACTTCACCCATAGGCTTCGGTCTGACAGGCTGCGTTGCGCTTCATTCCGCTGCGAATTTGACGTACGCTAATCATTGCCTTCCACAATATTTTAGGTTCAAAAGGTTATACCTTGGTCATACTAGACCTAACTTGATCGATTGTTGAGATTGCCGTAGATACAAGGAAGATGCGATGTCGCTATAGTATCCTATGCGGCATCACATCTGACACCGTAGATGCGGTGATATCGGCAATCGTTTAAGTTAGGTTAAAGGATTACTTCTGGTAATTCGACCATCTTAGCCCGCAAATATTCTCCCAATGTTTTTGCCTGGGGATCGCTTCGCATGGAAGCCGCCACGCCATCGCCCAAAATACCCTTGATATAGAAATTGACTGCCAGAAGATTTGGCAATTCATAACGCTCGATATCGAATTCCTTCAGGTCCGCCAGCAAGCGTTTAAGCCTTTCTACCGTCAGATACTCACGCAAAAATGCATATGCGAGCGGCGTTTTGGCCCATACACCTAAATTGGCATTGCCGCCCTTGTCGCCGCTGCGGGTGGCAAATGCTTTTCCGAAAGCCACCGGCACATGTTTCGATTCAGGCAGGCTGGGTATGGTACGACTGTTAACTTCAAGGGATACTTGATCGGCAACCGACGTGGGCGCGGCAATTAGAATGGTCTCACCGTCAATATGGACTGCTTGCTGGATATGCTGATTTGATACCAAGGCGGGCCAATGCATAACTGCTGGCGTACCTTTGGCTGGCGGTGCTGTGGCTGTAAAACCGGGGATATTGGCCAAGGCCAGTTCCACCAGCTTTGCTGAAAACTGGGCCACCTTCTTGGGATCCGGGTCCATAACCGACAAACGCAAATGCGCAAATGCCTCCTCATTAATATCGGGATCGACCTTATCGGATCGAATCAACTGGACATCACTCACGGCAAAGGCTTCGCGCCCACCAATGCTTTCAAATAAGGCCTCGGTTACAATCTCTGCTTTTTTCTCAATATCCAGGCCGGCCAGCACGATGGTCATGCTGTTGCGATATCCACCCAGATTATTGATGCATACCTTACTGGTCTGGGTGGGGGGCTCTCCTTTAACACCTTGAATTCGCACGCGGTCAGTACTCTCTTCGGAAATATCAATGGTGTCGAAACGGGCGATTACATCCGGCGTCAAATAGCTGGGCTCGCGAACTTCATATAAGAGCTGGGCCGTTACGGTGCCGATGGATACGAGGCCGCCGGTATGGGGATGCTTGGTGATGGTTGCGGCGCCATCTGCTTCCATCTCGGCAATGGGGAATCCGACATTCTTAAATGAAGGAACTTCATCTACAAATGAGTAATTACCGCCGGTGGCCTGGGCGCTACACTCGATGACGTGACCGGCAACGGCTGCCCCTGCCAGTTGGTCCCAATCTGTTGGTTGCCATTTAAAATGCCATGCGGCCGGCCCCATTACCAGAGCGGCATCGGCCAGGCGTCCGCCGACAATAATGTCGGCACCCTTATTCAGTGCTTCCACAATACCCCAGCAACCTAAATACGCATTGGCCGAGATGGGTTGTGCCTGGGCATCCTTGAGTGCAATCCCCTTGTCCAGATGGTCAAACGACTCACCGAGCTCTTGAAGTTCTCCCAACCGGGGTAGGAGGTTGTCCCCTTCGATATAGGCAATTTTGGGATGCAGGCCCAGCTTCTCAGCAGTAGCTTGAAGTTCCGTGGCCAAGGATGCCGGATTGAGGCCGCCGGCGTTGGATACCACCCGGATTTGCTTATCCAGACATTCACCCATGACGGCTTCCATCTGTTTTAAAAAAGTTGAAACATAGCCTGCATTGGGATCCTTTAGCTGCTTTCGCAGCAGAATTGCCATGGTCAACTCAGCCAGATAATCGCCGGTTAAAAAATCGATGGGACCACCCTGCACCATCTCCTGGGCGGCGGTAAAACGATCGCCAAAAAAACCGCTGCAGTTGGCGACGATCAGTCTCTGTTTTTCGTTGGGTTTTGTCTCAGCCATGGATTTTCTCCTTAGTCCTGCTGGTACAATATTAGATAACAGCATTCAGGTATCAGCATACAGAAGTCAGAAGTTAGCTTTTTGCTTTTGGGTTGCTAACAACAAAGAACTAACAGCTCAGATCTAATGGACACCTACAGTGTAATTTTATTGGCCTTTAAAATTCGGTTTTCGTTTTTCGATAAAAGCTGTAATCCCTTCCACCGCATCCTCGGTGGCCACAACCTCTGCCAATTTACCACACAAATAATCGACAGCTTCCTCAAAAGGCATGTCCGCCATGTTGTAGAAAGCCTCTTTGCCAAGCTTGAGACCGATGGGGCTCTTGGCAACCAGTGCGGCCAGGATGTCTTCGACCGCCTGATCCAATTTTTCAAAAGCAACCACGCGCGTTATCAGTCCCATATCCAGCGCTTCGGCCGCGGTGAGCTTTTCTCCCAGCAGAACCATCTCCAGGGCCCGCTTGCGCAGTACGTTTCTAAATATCAGCGCCCCGATCATCATGGGGAACAGACCCACATTGACTTCGGGAGTCCCGAATTTGGCGGTTTCCCTGGCCACGACAATGTCACAGGCCATCATAAAACCCATTCCGCCTGCCAGGCAGTAGCCGTTAATTCTGGCAACGGTTGGCTTGGGATAGGCTGCCAGGCGTTTTAAGAGATCGGCGTAGTTTTGAAAGGATGACTGTCCACCTTCGGTGGCGGCACCGCCGAGATCTGCACCCGAACAAAAGGCTTTGTCTCCAGCTCCCGTGATCATGACCGCGCGCACGTCCTCATCCGCTTGTGCCTGGTCCAAATACGCCATAAAGAGCGAAATCACCTGGGGTGTTAAGGAGTTCCGCTGCTTTTCCCGGTTGATGGTCAAGCGAGCAATATTGTTTTCGACCTGATACAGTAATGGATTTTCTGTCATAGTGGATTACTCCTTTCCATACTTTTGATCGAGACGTTTTAGGTGTTAGGTGTTAGGTATTAGGTAGCGAACAACTGATAGACAAACGTAAAACCTAAAACTTAAAACCTAAAACCGTTTGTTACTGAGATTAAGTATTCCGCCGACAATGAAATCGACAGCATCCCGTCCTATGGTTTTAAGATCATCGGGCCGGTTTTGCCAAATGAGATATTGATAAGCGATGCGTTCATACATCCCCATGATACTTACCGCCATGACTTCCGGTGAATATGGGCTTTGATAGCCTACCTTGAGATTGTCGCCCACCCGAATCAATGCCTTTTGTACATCCTGGATCAGTTTTTCAAAAATTTGCTTGCGATGCTCCTCCAGCCGATTGCTCTGACCAGCCGACTCTCTGAAAAGGATGGCCACCTTCTGGGGATGATGGAGACAGAATTCTTCAAAAAAAAGGATGCCGGCCCGTTTAAACCCTTCAATGCTGCCATCGGCATTTTCGAATTCCCTTCCCAAGAGATTGCGCAGCTGAAATCCGATTTTTTCGAGCATCTGGGAAATGAGATCTTCTTTGTTTTTAAAGTAAAAGTATACCGTCCCCACAGACACCTCAGCCAGATCCGCGACCTCTTCCATACTCGTATGGTGATAGCCTTTTTTTGCAAAAAGATTTTCAGCAGCATCCAATATGGACAGGAAACGTTGCTCTCTTTCGCGCTTCCGTCTGAGTTCACTGCGGGTGGGTTTGCTTTTAACCTGATTTCTCATTAAATATCTATCTCCTGACCATGTTACGAAATATCCAGAAAATTGATAATTGTTTGTTGGGTTCATTGAGATTATTGGGTTTGTTTGGTTACAAATGGCCGAAAGCAAAGGCCTTACCCTTCAACCCTTCAAACCTCATACCCTCCAACCTTTCCGGAGTATTGTCATTTGCCCCTCGGGCGACATTTGTCCTTCGGACGACATTCGTTCTTAGAATGTAATTTGCACTGCGCGCGTCATTACGCCTACGGCTGTCATTCTTGGTCATTTACCCTACGGGCGAGATTTGCGCTTCGCGCGTTATTTATTGTCACTTGCCCTGCGGGCGTAATTCATTGGGGCTTATCGCTGATAACTCCTGTCGTTAGGCCATTCTAAAACCTAAAACTTAAAACCTAAAACCCTATTAGTGTCCTTCCAGAAATAGGCAAATTTGGTTGATATCTAAGATATCGGGCAAATTGGCCATTTATGGATGGGCGCTATTTATAGCCCAGGGCTTCGTCCCCTATTAATACTCTCGCAATCTCCATGGAAGTTCCGGCAATCTGGGTGTACTTGGCACACGCATATGCATCGGCCGCCAGGCTGCCGTGCTGATATCCATGACCGGACATAATCTGCAGGGCCATACTGGCAACCTTTTCGGCGGATTCAGCACAAAAAACCTTGGCACAAAGCATCAAGCCATCTTTTTCACGAGTTTGCCTGTCTGCATTCCAGGCGGCTCGGTATGCCAGCAATTGGGATGTCTGGTACAGGGTCAGCATCTCGGCCAGCTTGAATGCCACTTCCTGATAGGCGATGATGGGTTTGCCGCCGGTATGATGGGAGTTGGCAAAATCTTTTGCAGATGTAAAAGCGGCCTGCATCATCCCCAGGCTGGCACCAATCAATATGTGATTTTCCCATAAGCGCAGCGATGTCAGCACTGCTGCATTTTCCGGCGGTCGAATGATCCGGTCGGCTGGAATGTCGCAGGCATCCAATTGTATTCCAGCGATGGCCGCGGCCTCGAATCCCATGGGATTTAAAGGCGCATCAATCTGCAGTCCTTTATTATGCTTATCCACCAGGAATATGGCCGTCTGATCATGCATACACCCCACCACCGCGACCCAATCGGCCCAGGGGGCATTGACCACATAACTCTTTTTTCCCGATACCTGGATGACGGTATCCTGCTCAATACCTTCCGTTTTCAGGGGATCATTGGTCACGTTCATGGCATCTTCGGAAAGAGCCACTGCTCCCAGGATGTTTCCGGATTTCAATTTAGGAAGCAATTGGGCCTGTTGTTCGGGCGTGCCCCAAAACTGAACGATGCGGCCAAACATGCGCGCACTCATCTCAACTGTCAGGTAAAGCGACTGCGAAAAGGCAGCCAGTATGTCCTGGCTGGCCATCAAATGTAGGCTATCGCCCGCTTCTTGCCCTGGCATTTTAAAACCCAAATCAAAATATCCCAACTCAGCCAGAAGTTTTTGAAACCGGGAGATCCATTCAGGTATAGCCGCTTTTGATCCGACCTGCAGTCTTTCAGGTGGTTCCAGGGCTACGAGCGCCTGCGCAAGCTCCTGGTGGAATTTCTGTTCACTCTCACTAAAATCAAAATTCATATTTACCTCATGATAAATGAATCGTATGTCATGGATTGCGATATTTAAGATCGGTGGTTAGGCTCAACTCCTAGTATACTTATTCGGTAAATTCTAAATCCGAATATCGAAATTCGAAACAAATACAAATATCGAATGTTCAAATGCCTCAAACAGAACTATCTTCCAAGGTCTTTCAAAGCCTGTTTGGATTATTTAAATTTTGGGCATTAGATATTGTCCTTCGGCTTAGCTCTGGACGGTGAGCTTGTCGAACCGTTTCGGATTTAGTGCTTCGTGCTTCGAATTTAAATTATCCTACATCAGCTTAGAGATAATCTTTTTCTGTATTTCACTCGTCCCGCCCCCAATCGGCGCCAGTCGACTGTCTCTGAATATCCGTTCCACGTCAAATTCATGGGTAAATCCATATCCGCCATGGAGCACTACCGCATCATTGGTGGGTCCCAAACTATAGTCCCCGATATAATGTTTGGCGATGGCGGCCTCCAGATGATTCAATGGGCGCCCTTGATCTTTGTACCATGCAACCCGATAAACCAGCGTTTTGGCTGCCTCTCCGAAGATCCGAATATCCGCCAGTTTGTGTTTTATGGCCTGAAAATGACCTATGGGTTTTCCGAATTGAACCCGGCCCTTGGCATAACCGGCACATTTCTTTAAGAGATAATCGGCCGTACCCACAAAGGGCGCCAGAATGGCGCTGCGGTCCCATTCAACGGTCTGCATGGCCATTAGAAAACCATCACCTTCGTTTCCCAAACGGTTTTCACTTGGAATGGCGCACTGGTTGAATACCAATTCAGATGTCTGTGATGTGCGAACCCCCATTTTTATCAGGGGATTGCCGGCTGTGAATCCGGGCGTGTCCTTCTCCACAATAAAGGCAGATATACCGGCGTGCTGGGCATCCGGGTCGGTTTTGGCATACACCACGGCCACATCGGCAATCGGTCCATTGGTTATCCACATTTTGGTACCGTTGAGGATGTATTGATCGCCCTGTCTCACAGCGCTTGCGGTCATGGAAGCCACATCCGAGCCGGCGTCCGGTTCAGACAAAGCCATGCAGCCGATCAGTTCTCCGCTGGCCAGGCCCGGTAAAAAGCGCTGTTTCTGTTCTTCAGTGGCATGGCATAATATGGTATCGGCGCACAAAAACGAGTGGGCGCCATAAGAAAGGGTCAAGCCACCATCCACACCGGCTGCACCCAAAGCCTCGCCGGCAATGACTGTGGTGACCACATCGGCACCCTCACCGCCATATTTTTCGGGGAAATGGAGTCCCAGAATGCCGAACTCCCCCAGTTTGCGAAAGGATTCAAAATCAAAAGCCTCACGACGATCATATTCTTGAACCCTGGGAACGATTTCCTTTTTGGCAAATCGGATCACCTCTTTCCTGAACATAAGTTGTTCCTTGCTAAACGCAAAATCCATCTTGCCTCCATAAAAAAAGAAATCGCTTGAAGCCGGTCTATTCGATCACGCAGGGCTCTTGCTACGCCAAAATGAAAATATTTCAATCACGATATTTCTAAGCCAATGCGATTTCTTTTTGGCACGACTTCGTCGTGATTATTTTTTTCTTGCCGTTTTTCTATAATCTCAAATTTAAAAGACAATTCGAATGTTGAATCTGATTCAACATTCGAATTACACTTAACGAATTCAATGTTAAAAGTCAAAATAAAATTAACTTTTGTTCCACAAACAGCATATGGTTTATACCTCAAAGCTGATAGCTGCACGAAATTGATCGATTTGATAAAAATTTATCGACAATTTAATCATTTCCTGAATATTTTTAATTTTTATTGACTTATCCATAAAGAGCACCTAAAAATTATAGAGATTTATGCCAAAAGAATAATACGCGATGAAATCGCGTCCCATAAAATCGCGGAGCGATTTTATTATGAAAATTGACGCCACCACCATCGACATTATCAAGCATCTGCAAGATGGACGCAAATCATTGCGAAAAATAGCCGATGATCTGTCGTTGTCCGAAAATACGGTCCGTTCACGGGTCAACCAGTTAAAGACCGAAGGCATTCTTTCCATAAAAGGTTTGGTCAATCCGGAAGCCATACCCGGTCACCGCTCCGTACTGGTGGGCGTCAAGCTGGCCACCATGAACCTGGTGAAAAAGGGTGAAGAGTTCAGCAAGCTCAAGGGCGTTGTCTCCGTGAGTGTGGTCACCGGCCGATTTGATTTGATCCTGATTGTGATGCTCAAGGAAGGCTATGGTCTGCTGGAGTTTTATACCGAGCAGGTCGCCCGGATAAAGGATGTCCAATCGGTTGAGACCTTTGTGGTGTATAAGAATTATGGGTTAAGTTTACCCTACATACTCTGATCCTTGCACAATTAATCACTTCAGAGATTTCAATATCATTAGCTATTTTAAATTCTGCTAGTAAGATTTGAAAATCACAAATGACAAAATCCAAATATCAAATAATACCCCAATGACAATCACCAAACCGACTGAGCGAATATGCATGTTTTGGACATTGAAATTTCCAAATTGAAATTTATTTGTGAGTTGTATTTTGGGATTTGGAATTTTAAGACTGAAATAAATAAATTCTCGAAGCATAAAAGGACGGGAGGAAAAAGCCCATGGAAAGTCTAAATAAAACCACCTTGCACGATCGCCACGTTGAACTGGGCGCTCAGATGGTTGGCTTTGGCGGCTGGAGTATGCCGATTCAGTATTCCCAAGGGATTTTACAGGAACATCTGGCCACGCGGCGGCATGCCGGGCTGTTTGACGTGTCCCACATGGGGCGCTTCCGGTTTCGCGGAACCAATGCCTTGGCCTTTTTGCAGCATGTGCTTTCCAACAACGCGGCCGGTTTGGAAGAAGGCGAAAGCCAGTACACCCTGATACCCAATCAAAATGGCGGTGCCGTCGATGACGCCTATCTTTATCGTTTTTATGCCGATGAATACTTGCTGGTCGTCAACGCAGCCAACAGCAGCAAGGATTGGGACCATTTCCAGGCTCACCTGGGCAATTTTGACGATGTCACCCTTGAGAATATTACCAACGATGTTTCCATGTTGAGCCTCCAGGGGCCCGAATCTAAAGATATACTGCTAAAGCTGCTGGATTCCCCGGATCTACCCGATCCCATGCGTAATTGCCTCGGGTTTGGCAGCATTCAGGGCAAAAAGGTCTCGATCGCCCGCACCGGTTACACCGGTGAACCCCTATGTTTCGAATTGTTCATGGATACCGCCGACACCCTGGCTGTTTGGGACAGCCTGGTGAATCAGGGTGCCCGCCCGGTCGGACTGGGGGCCCGAGACACCCTGCGCTTGGAAGCCAGCTTACCGCTTTACGGCCACGAATTGGGTCTTGACCCGGAAGACAGGGAAATACCTGTTTATGCGTCCCCCTTGTCCCGGTTTGCCGTCAGTCTGTCGCCATTGAAAAATCAATTTATCGGCCGGGAGGCCCTGCAAAAGCAGTTTGAGGCACTCAAGCTGATCATTGACCAGGACTTTTCGAGAATCGATGACCTACCGCGCAGGATCATGCCGGTGGCCCTCAAGAAAAAAGGGGTGGCCCGGGCCGGTTATAAAGTCTTTCAGGGCGACCGCCATGTGGGCTATATCACCAGCGGCACCATGGTGCCCCGTTGGGAAATCGAAGGTCAGGGCATTTTCTCCAAATTGACCCAAAATCATGAACTCAGAGGCATTTGTCTGGCCCTTTTGGATAGTACGCTGCTGGAAGGCGATGATATCCAGGTTCAAATCCGTAACAAGCAAACTCCGGCGGTTATCGTACCCTATCATATGCGTAGCGAGGCGCCCCCTTACGCCCGGTCGATACCCTGGGATCAGATCGGTCAAGAGCGTGAATCGCAGATCAGCGACGACATTCATAAGAACGTTCAGACCTTGCTTGAAAAATCCGTTGAAAACACCCGCTGGCGTCAGACCGAATGTATCAATCTGATCCCGTCCGAACAAACCCAGTCCGCGCTGGTACGCTGGCTTTCCATCATGGATCCCTGCGGTCGCTATGCCGAGCACAAACAGGTGGGCGCCTTCAGCGAAGCCGAAGTTTTTTATTACCAGGGGACCGATTTCATTGCCGAAGTGGAAGATCGACTGGAATCCGCCTTACAGACGTTTTTTGGCTGTCAACAGGTTGAAACCCGTGTGGTATCCGGCCAAATGGCCAACATGGCCCTGTTTAGCGCCATGCTGGATTATATCAATCGTGCCGATCGCAAGAGTGAGCAGCGGCGGCTGCGGAAAGTCCTCAACAACCACATCATTCGCGGGGGACATTTGAGTGCGCAGCCCATGGGCGCCTTGCGCGATTTTGTGGCCCGCGATCCCCTCTCGGAAAAACCGGCCGTGGTCAACTTCCCGGTATTGCCGCAAAACCCCTATTGTATCGACCTTGAAGCCTGTGAAACGCTGATTGAAAAACATAAGCCTGAACTGATTATTTTTGGCAAAAGCATGGTTTTGCACAAAGAGCCGGTCGCGGCGGTGCGCGGGATGATCGATCAGCTGAACCTGGACACCATCATCATGTACGATATGGCGCATGTTCTCGGTTTGGCCGGTCCTTATTTTCAGGAACCGTTTAAAGAGGGCGCCGATTTCATCACCGGGTCCACCCACAAGACTTTTTTCGGTTCCCAACGCGGAATTATCGCCGGGAATATGGATGAGGCCGATCCGAAATATGATTTGTGGGAAGCCGTCAAACGCCGGGCCTTTCCGGGAAGCGTCAGCAACCATCACCTGGGAACCATTCTGGCCTTGCTGATGGCGGCTTACGAAATGAACTATTTTAAGGACCAATACCCCAAACAGGTGCTCGAAAACGCGCGCGCTTTTGCAGCAGCGCTCAATGACTGTGGCTTGAGTGTGGCCGGGGATCCCGACATATCGTTTACCGAAACCCATCAGGTGATCTTAAATGTGGGTTATGCCCAGGGACCTGAAATCGCCCGACGGCTGGAGGACAACAACCTCATCGTCAACTACCAGGCCGCTCCGGCCGAAGAGGGCTTTACGGCCTCGGGATCGCTGCGGATGGGCGTCCAGGAGATGACCCGTTTTGGCATGCAGCCCGATGATTTTAAAACCCTGGCGCAGCTTTTTAAAGACCTTCTGCTGGAAGGCAGGGACGTTAAATCGGAAGTGGCTTCATTTCGTAAAAACTTCCTGGAAATGCAGTACTGCTTTTCCAGGGACCAATTTGAAGACCAGATTCAAAAATTACATGATATTCTTTAAGCGATAAGCTATAAGATATTAGCTGTAAGCTGCTGAAAGCTAATTGCTTACAGCTGCCTACAGTCTAAAAAACTACAGCCTAAATCCGAACCTAAAACCTAACACCTAAAACTAAACACCGATATATTGGAGGCCGTCATGAAAGAACTAAGCGAACTTAATTTTCCGGATGACCTGAAGTACAGTGATGATCATGAATGGGGTAAAGTGGAAAACGGCGAAGTGACCATCGGTATCAGCGACTATGCCCAGGATCAATTGGGGGACATTGTTTTTGTGGAACTGCCCGGTGTGGGCGATACCTTTGAAAAAGGTGGCGAATTCGGCACCGTGGAATCCGTCAAAGCCGTTTCCGAACTCTTTATGCCATTGGCCGGCGAGGTGGTCGCCATTAATGAAGAACTGGAAGATTCCCCGGAATTGGTCAACACCGAACCCTATGCCGGCGGTTGGATGGTCCGTGTAAAACCGGATGACCCTGCCGAATTGGACCAGCTGATGTCCAAAGATGCTTATGTGGACAGCTTGAAGGAGTAATACCATGAGATATTTACCGCATACCCAAGCAGACATCGACAGCATGTTGGAGAAAATCGGCGTCGATAGTCTGGATGCGTTGTTTGCTTCCATACCCAAGGACTGCCGCCGGCAGACCGACCTCAACCTGCCCGAAGCCATGACCGAGTGGGAACTCAACAACCACATGGGCCGGCTGGCAGACCAGATGGCCGTCTGCCCGGAATCCCGTGTATTTGTCGGTGCCGGCTCTTACGACCACTATATTCCGGAAGTTGTCAAACAACTGCTGGGCCGGTCTGAATTCTATACGGCCTATACACCCTACCAGCCCGAAATCAGCCAGGGAACCCTGCAGGCCATCTACGAATACCAGACACTGATTACGCGTCTGTTGGGCCTGGATGTGGCCAATGCTTCCATGTACGATGGCGCATCGGCACTGGCGGAAGCGCTGCTGATGGCCATTCGCGTCACCCGCCGTAAAAAGGTGGCGGTTTCGCGGCTGATACATCCCCTGTACCGGCAGGTGGTCCAAACCTACTTTGCACCCACCGAGTTCGAGGTAGAGGAACTGCCCATGACAGCCGCCGGGCAAACAGATTTGAGCGCAATCGACGACCTGGAAAGCTATGCCGGCATTGCCGTCCAGTCTCCCAATTATTTCGGCTGCATCGAAAACCTGCAGGCCTTGGGTGATACGATTCATACCGCCAAAAAAACGCTTTTCATCGTGGGGTTTACCGAACCTTTGGCTTATGGCCTGCTTAAAAACCCGGGCAGCCTGGGTGCCGACGTGTCCTGCGGTGAAGGCCAGAGCTTGGGTATTCCCAGATCTTTTGGGGGCCCGGGTTTGGGTATTTTTGCCGCCCGAAAAAACTACATGCGGTCCATGCCGGGACGCCTGGTGGGCAAAACCCAGGATATTGAAGGCAAGCGGGGATTTGTCTTAACCCTCTCCACCCGCGAACAGCATATCCGCAGGGAGAAGGCCACTTCCAATATCTGCTCCAACCAGGGGCTGTGCGCCACGGCCGCCGCCATGTATATGGCCACCGTAGGCGGAACCGGTATTCGCAGGCTGGCCCAATTGAATCACGACAAGGCCGCTTATTTGCAAAAGGCGCTGGTTGATGCCGGATTTGAAATTCCCTTTGAATCGCCGGTTTTCAACGAATTCGTGGTTAAGTTCCCGCAGGGTTTTGCTGCAACCTATCAAAAGATGCTGGATAAAAATATCGTGGCTGGTCTGCCGCTGGAAAAGGATTATCCAGAGCTAAGCGATCACTATCTCATGTGTGTGACCGAAACCATGGACAAGCCCGATATGGACCTGCTGGTCGAGGAGGTGGCCTCATGAAAAATGCACTTGGAATCTCAGGCCTGATTTTAGATGAGCCCTTCCTGTGGGAGCGGGGTAGAAAAGGGCGTATGGGCATGTCCCTGCCCAAGAGTGATGTACCCGAAGCTCCGATGGCGGATGACCTTACCGGCGATGGTCCCGATTTTCCTGATTTGAGCGAGGTGGAGGTGGTCAGACACTACACTCACCTGAGCACCTGGAATTTCGGCGTGGACACCGGTATGTATCCCTTGGGATCCTGTACCATGAAATACAACCCCAAAACCAATGAACGCCAGGCCTCCCTGCCCGGCTTTGCCCAGGCCCATCCGTTGCTGCCGGCCAGTCTCTCCCAGGGCGTATTGAAGATCATGCACGACTTGCAGATTTATCTGGCTGAAGTAACCGGCCTGCCGGCCGTTAGCCTGCAACCTGCGGCCGGAGCCCACGGCGAGCTCACCGGCATGCTCCTGTTTTATGCCTGGCACCAAAAGAACAATCAAAAGCGCACCAAAATCCTGATCCCGGATACGGCCCACGGCACCAACCCCGCCAGCGCAGCCCTGTGCGGTTTTCAATCCATTCCGGTTGCCTCCAATGCGGAGGGGATTCTAGCGCCCGAGGATGTGGAAGCCCTCATGGATGAAGACACCGCCGGTATCATGGTGACCAATCCCAATACATTAGGACTTTTTGAAACCCATATTAAACAGATCGCCGACATCGTACATGCAAAGGGCGGTCTGGTATATGCCGACGGCGCCAATATGAATGCCGTCATGGGTATGGTGGACATGGCCCAGTTGGGCGTAGATGTCCTGCACCTCAACCTCCACAAAACGTTCTCCACGCCACATGGCGGGGGCGGACCCGGCAGTGGCCCCGTCTGTGTGACCAGGGACCTGGAACCCTTTCTGCCGGTTCCCAGGGTGATCGAGGTAAAAGACGGCTTTGAATTGTCCGACGACTTCCCGGAATCCATCGGCAAGGTGCATGCCTTTTACGGCAATTTTGGCATTCAAATCCGAGCCTATTCCTATATTTTATCCATGGGCAAGGATCTTAAAAAAGCGAGCCAGTTGGCCGTGCTGAATGCCAATTACATCAAGGAGAGCCTAAGGGATACCTATCACCTGGCCTACGACCAGCCCTGCATGCACGAATGCGTATTCAACGACAAGCACCAGCAGGAACACAAGGTCAGTACACTGGATATTGCCAAGCGCCTGATCGACTACGGCTTTCATCCGCCCACGATCTACTTTCCCTTGGTGGTGCAAGGGGCCTTGATGGTGGAACCCACCGAAACCGAATCCAAGGAGGACATCGACCGCTTCATCAATGCACTCAAGGCCATCTCCAAGGAAGCCGAGGAAAACCCGGAACTGCTCCTGCAGGCTCCGGTCCGCACCAAGGTTCGTCGCCTGGATGAAACTGCGGCTGCACGCAAGCCGTGTTTGGCGGGATAAAAATCCTGAGGGTTGGAGGTTTGAAGGGGTTCTGGGGTGTCGGGTTGAAGATGGGGTTATGGTTTAAGCGGTAACCAAAAGCCCTCGCCCATGACGACTCATTAACAGGGTAACTACAGTACTTAGATAAAAAGCCGTAAGCAGCACATTGCTTACGGTTTTTTATTCTATGCAGTCTTTATCTTTATAACCATGTTGATACGAGATCATTTCTAAACGACATGGACACATCATAACCCTGAATATGCAGGTCTCCTTTTGTGGTTCTTGTCCTCCGCTTAATGATCGCTCAAATTATTACTTGTTTTCCATGATATTAGGCTTTAAGATCAGTATATCTAAATAACAAAATCTGATTTTCCACCTATCAGCCTATTGGTAATAATAGATAGATATTTTTCCATCCCATAAGGGTGTTATATAGAATTTTTTCTATCTATCAACACTGTTATGCCTTCAAAATATTTCAGGAGATCATATGGACAAAAAAAGTATAGTTCCATCAGCTCTTACTAGCAGCTACACAGATTGGCATTTCTCACCAGCTATCAAAAGTGGTGATTTCCTCTTCGTATAGGGTTGTACTGGTGCGATGCCGGGCAAACCAATTTCAGCAAATATTGAAGAACAAATCCGAACTTCTTTTCGAAAAATTGAAATGTCATTGGAAGAGGCCGGCCTGACGTTGGATGATATTGTTGAAATGACAACTTATCATGTCGGCCTGAAGGACCATTTTGAGGATTTCAAACGCATTAAAGATGAATTTATTAAGGAAATTTATCCGGCATGGACAGCAATTGGAATTTCTGAGTTGGCGGTCGAAGGCGCTCTAATTGAGATCCGTGTAATTGCAAAGGTGACCTAAAAAAAGGCCAGACAAACTTTCAAGCCCAAACCCGACGTAACTATCAATTTAAATTGTACTGAAACATAAACCCTTAGAATGGAGGTGCTAAGATGCTATTTATTACAAATCGAGAACCTAAAGGTTCGATTCGTACTAGAAGAGGCCGCTCTTATAAATTCGATCTTAACAAAAATGCTCCATCCAATTCTATTTATTACTGCGAACGAGTAAGTAGAGACAACTACATAGAAATCGGTTCCGAAGGATTAATGTCAAAGCTCAGGGACAGCAATGTGGAGCAGTTGCTGTTTTTCATTCACGGTTTCTCGAACCTGCCCGAACCCGATATCTTCCCAAGAGTCGAAAAACTGCAGGCCTATTTCAACACGAAAGAGACTGATTTAGTAATGGTGGTCCCGATGATCTGGCCCTGTGACAATGATATGGGCATTGTCAAAGACTATTGGGACGACCAGAAATCTGCCGACTTAAGCGCGTTTTCCTTTTCCCGCGTACTACAATTTTTTATGGCCTGGAGAGACACGGCGCCTGAAGATGCGCCTTGCTTGAAGCGTATCAATATTCTGGCCCATTCCATGGGAAACAGAGTGTTGCGGGAGACACTCTCGGCATGGGACAAGTATGATTTGGCCAGTGGCGTGCCTTTACTTTTCAGAAATACCATTCTGATGGCGGCAGACATTGTGAATGAATCGCTGGAGACGGACCAGAAAGGACGATTGATCAGTCAGTCGTCCAGAAATGTTTCCGTATATTTTGCATCGGACGATCTTGCACTCCGATCGAGCAAAATATCAAATTTAAAAAATAAAGTTGCTTCCCGAAGACTTGGGCACACCGGCCCGGAAGATATGCAAAAAACACGCTCGAATGTATTTGCAATCGATTGTGACAATTTCAACAACAAATACGACTATCCCAAAGGGCATTCTTATTTTCTGGATGATGAAAACGGCAATATCGGGGTCGTATTCGACCATCTGTTTAATACGATCAAGACCGGCAGAGTCCATGTGGACGACAAACAGAATCGGATGCATATCCTTTAAAATACTCAAGTCTGCTTACTAGCCTTAAAGGAGGTTAAATCTGCCTTAATGTAAAATTTCCTGGATGAAATTCCGTGGCTAAGTTTGCTGCTTTATCAATCGGACGACCTCCTTTTTGGCAAAAATGCTATATACCCAGGTCGTCCATTTTTGATTTTAGCATTAGTGGACTTTACCCGGTTTTTAATGGTTATTGCCGCAATCGCACATTGCCGGATTTTCTTGATTTATGCCGGCCCGCATTATATTTTATCTCTCCTTGCAGGAAAAAGCGCACAAAATATAATTTATTATAGATCAAAGGGGGCAAAATGAAGGTTTTAATTTTATACTATTCCAAAGGTGGCAACACGCGCAAACTGGCCGATGCCATAGCTGAAGGCGCTGCCCAGGTCGAAGGTATCGAAGCCGTGCTGCGCCATACCAAAGATGTGACTAAAGACGACTTCGTATCGGCCGGGGGGCTTATTGTCGGGTCACCGGTTTATTTCGGCACCATGGCAGCGCAGCTGAAAAAGGTTTTGGACGAATTTGTGGGCGTCCGCAGAAAAATGGAAAACAAGGTTGGCGCCGCCTTCAGCACAGCAGGAGATGCCAGCGGCGGCAAGGAAACCACCATGATGTCAATTATCCAGGCATTGTTGATCTACGGCATGATCATCGTGGGTGACCCCCTGTCGGCCACGGGACATTATGGGACCGCCTGTGTCGGTGCGCCGGATGCCGGGACCCTGGAGAACGGACGCAAACTTGGACGGCGGGTTGCCGAGTTGGTTAAGAAACTCGCTTGATATAATTAGAGGCTATGCTTGAATTTTATTGAGATACATTAAGGATCAACGGCACACTTGATCCATGAACCAAGCAATCAAAATAAAAGAAAAAGAGAAAAAATGACATCTGGACAAGAAAATAAAATTTTCTATTTCGATAGCAAAGGACCGGTCAATACCGACAGGACGCTCGATATCGCCCTGGAATGCAGTAGAGAGCGGAAGATAGCAAAACTCGTGGTTGCCTCTTCCACCGGCGAAACAGCCTTGAGGCTGCATGCAAAGGCACCCGCCGGGGCGGACATCGTTGCCGTCACCTATTCTGCGGGCAGCAGGTTTCCCGAAGAAGCGGAAAAGTTTATGCAAAACCGGGATGAACTCTTGGCCAAAGACATCACCATCGTTCGGGGTATGCACGCCCTCAGCGCAACCGAAAAAGGTTTCCAGAACAAATACAAGACCGGAATGCTGCCTCTGAACATCGTTGCCGACAGCTTGCGTATGTTCTGCCACGGTATAAAGGTTTGCGTTGAAATCTCCATCATGGCAGCCGAAGCCGGGTACATTACACCCGACCAGGATGTTGTCGCCATTGGAGGCAGCCATAGAGGCGCCGACACAGCCGTTGTCTTAAAACCAGCCTATGCCGCCAACTTGTTTGAAACCAAAATAAAGGCCCTGCTTTGTATGCCTTCCTGAGGGAATGTATAATAACTTTGAGGAAAAAATGAAGGAGTAGTCATGCGGAAATGGATCATTTCAATACTGGTCGTGCTGGTGCTTGTATGCGGTATATTCTGGGGGACGCTTGACAAGGATATGCGCCGGGTGATCTTAAACCTGCCAACAAACAAAGATGTCCTCTTCTGGTCAACATCCCAGCGCGATGCAGCTTTTCGCGCCATGGACCGCATGCCTATCCTTGTGAAATCCCGGGTCATCCCCGCCGGTGAAAAAGTTCAGCATTTACCCATGGGTGCACCGCTTGATGTCGGTATAGATGTCGATGCGTATATGATGGACCAGCGTACGGCCGCTTTGGTGATCGTTCAAGACGGTAAAATCCGTCTTGAGAAATACGGGCTCGACTTCGGCCCCGGAAAACGCTGGACCAGCTTTTCCGTTGCCAAATCATTCACCTCTACCCTGGTAGGTGCGGCAATCAAGGACGGGTATATCAAAAGTATCAATGACATGGTGTCGGACTACATTCCCGACCTCAAAGGATCGGTTTATGATAATGTTACCATCAAACAGTTGATGACAATGACATCTGGCGTAAAATGGAATGAGGATTATGGCGATCCCAATTCCGACGTCGCAATGTTTAACGCCCATAAGGCCGAGCCCGGTGTTGATGCAACCGTGAGTTATATGCGCCAATTAAAACGTGAGTTACCTCCCGGCACAAGATGGGTATATAAGACCGGCGAGACCAATTTAATCGGTGTACTGGCCAGTTCGGCCACCGGAAAGAGCTTGTCTGACTATCTGTCGGAAAAAATCTGGGAGCCTTTTGGCATGGAGCTGGATGCCAGCTGGCTGCTGGGATCTACAGGCCATGAGATCAGCGGGTGCTGCATACAGGCGACAACCCGCGATTTTGCCCGCTTTGGCCTGTTCATACTGGGAGGCGGTATCGTAGATGGCAAGCCGGTATTGCCCGACGGTTGGATTGCGGAAGCCACCATGAAACAGGTTGCTACAACTTCACCTGAATATGGCTACGGCTATCAATGGTGGGCTTTGAATGATGGCGCTTACACTGCGCGGGGGATCTTCGGCCAGGGGATCTTCATCGACCCCAAACGGAAACTGGTCATCGCTTCCAACAGTAACTGGCCGCAGGCCTCTGATCATCAAGGTGGCGATCAGAGCAAAAAGCGATTAGCCTTTTACAGGCAAGTACAGCTGGCCATTGATAAAGAGGCGAAGCCATGAAATAAGTGTGAGATGAGGCAAAACTGCCTTTTACTATTTTTCTACTACCTGAATCTTGCATGAAATTTGATGAAATTTTCTCAAACCTTTAATTGAGACGGATATAGGACCTTTCACAGCTTGTGTTCAATTAACCCATTGGGTTTTGCGGATGAAAGCCCTTTTGCACTCATCAAATTTCACCCGGAGGGCGAGCCGGAGGCTTCCATATGCTGCGTTGCCAAGGGATCGAATCCGACTTCGCTCTTCGAGCTACGACGGGACAGGGTAAAAAACACTGTCTCGGCCTCGGCCGAAACTTGTCGAGGTGGCAAAGGCGAAGTCATCCCTTAGGACGCCTTGCCTATGAAAGCCTCCGACTCGTGCAAGATCCAGGTACTGAGTTTCAACTTTTCCATAGTAAATTGTGCACCTCAAATCTATCTGAAACAATTGTCTATTCTGCCCAATCATATTAGTATCTCACTGTTTCTTTCAGAAAGGATGAAGATGAAACTAAGGAAAACCATATTAGTTGTTGTTGGATGCCTGCTTCTGACTTTTTGTGGACAAGTCCCAATCCAGCCAACAAACAATTCCAATGTTGGCGTCGTATCCACCAATGATGATATTCACATCGGCAACCTCGCACAATCCAACAACTTTGCTGGACTCAAAGATTTTTTAGATCGAAAAAAAGGACGTGGCGCACGCCTATCATCATGGGAGCAAATGTGGCTATGTGAGGCTCTCTATGCCCTTAAAATATATGACCGCCTGTTTTCGGAACTCTCCGTGTTACAAGAAAAAATCGATGCCGGTGAAGATAAATATTATAGAATGGACATCGCTGTAACGCCGATCTTACTTCGAGCAAGAGCCAAATTAGATTTAGGGAATTTTGATGATGCCATCACCGACGCCAGCTGGGCTTATACCATGCTGCACCAGAATGGCCGGGACAAGCAATACTTCTACCGTTACCATTTGATCCATCTGTTAACTACACGGGGCATCGCCTTTGCCCTGACTGGCAGTATTCAGAAAGCTGAACAAGATGCCCAGGCAATTTCCCATGTAAGCCTTGCCAACAGCAATATAGGCCCGGAAAAATTTATTGGCATAAGCAAAATTTACCTGGCGGCCGGTAACTATTCAAAGGCATTGGCTTCCATAAACAATCCCAATGCCAAGGTCCCTCCCTCCTTACAAATGCATTATGATTCCGACTTTCAGGATGTTCCCAAATATTTTATCCGCGCCAAGTGTTTATATGAGTTGGAAAGACTATCTGAAGCAGCATCCGGATATGACAGCCTATTGGATCATCCACGCATAACAGAGCTGGGAGGTATGCATTGGGTTATTCTTCTTGACCGCGCACGAATCGCCAAGCTTCAGAATAATCCGGATAGGGCGGTTGAATTGTTAGTGAGAGCATCCGAACTGATTGAACGTCAGAGGGCTACCATAGATACCGATACGGGACGAATCGGTTTTGTCGGCGACAAGCAAAGCATTTATCATGAATTAACAGATCTACTTTTGCAAAAAGGAATGACGGACCAGGCCTTTGAGACAGTTGAACGAGCAAAAGCCAGGGCCCTGGTTGACCTACTAGCCTCCCAGAAAACATTTACCCATAGAGAATCCAGTTCCGGGAACGCCAACGCTTTGGTTAATCAGCTACAAAAACTTGAAGCCGCGCCATTGCCTTCGGAACAAACTGCCCAAAGCAAACATCGGGGTGTCATGGTTAAGCTGAAAAAATCCCTTTCCAATATGGATCCGGAGCTTGCTTCGCTTGTAAGTGTAAGCAATACACCCGTCAAAAAGATTCAGGAGTTTCTCCATCCAGAGGAGACTTTGATCGAGTACTATACGAGCGAGGAAAACCTTTTTATTTTTGTTCTTAATCAGCAAGGTATTCGAGGGATTAAAAATCCGTTGAATGACCTTGCCCAAAACATTGCGCATTTCCGAAAATCTTTAGTCATCCCTGACGCCCCCGAACACCTTCAATGGAGCCGCAAGCTATACAGCCAATTAATAGAACCCGTCAGCAATTTCATCTCCGGAAAAAGGCTTACAGTAGTCCCCCATGGGCAACTGCACTATTTACCTTTCAGTGCTTTAAATGATGGAAAAGAATATTTGGTAAAGCGATATGAAGTGCGGTCACTCCCCAGCGCGACAGTTCTTCGCTATTTAAGAAAAAAGTCACTTTCAAGCAATGCACCTGTGCTCATTCTTGGAAACCCAGACCTTCAAGATCCACGCTACGATCTTAAATTCTCGCAGGAGGAAGTGGTTTCCATCTCTGAACAATTCCCAAATTCCACCGTTTTGTTGAGGGGGGATGCCACGGAATCATATATCAAACAAAAAGGCGCCAAGTTTAACATCCTGCATTTTGCAAGCCATGGCACTTTTAATGATGAAAAGCCCTTAGAATCCGCACTGCTTCTCGCCCCAGACAACCAAAATGATGGACTTCTTACAGTGGGCGAACTTTTTGGGTTGCAGTTCGATGCCGACCTGGTGACATTAAGCGCCTGTGATACGGGTCTTGGCCAAATCGCCGGGGGCGATGACGTTGTCGGTTTTACACGTGGTTTCTTCTATGCCGGTACCAGCACAATTGTCTCCAGTTTGTGGAAGGTGGACGACCAGGCAACCAAGGAATTGATGGTACAATTTTACGAAAAAATTCCTCACGAAGGTATGTTGCCGGCGTTAAGGATGGCCCAACTCCATATTATGGACCACTATCCGCATCCATATTATTGGGCACCTTTTTCACTTATCGGTGTTCCATAAATTAAATGCTAATTGGTTTTAATTCATAAAAAAAGTTATTGATAACAATGATCTTTACATTCGTTATCCTGTTTGGTAAATTTCTAAGTAGATTATTGCATGACATAAGGATCCTGGTACGATTTTAAACAACAGCAATAAAGCCTGAAACTCTGGAGCATATCATGAGAGATTCATCCCATATAAGAAAAATAGCCCGAAGCACCGTCATTGACGATTTTGTGTTATGGGGCTATGGTTGCACCTCTCCCCCACCACCACCTCCTCAATTAATCTAATCCCATTTAATTACAAGCATCTACAAATTAATCGACTGGCCATTTAAGCCATCACTCTATTGGATTGTTGCTTTTACTGATGGCGGAGATGTGGTCGGCCGGCAATGCGTTCATTGCCACTACCTATCCTCAGAGGTGTTAACATGCTTAATATTCTGCTTCAAATATGGGGAGGTCTTTTTTACCTTCTCAATAAACTATTTTTTTCTAGAGCTGAACGATCTGTCACCCATCAACATCAACAAAAATGGCGGATGTGGGCCTGGAGCGTCTACCTCCTCGGCCTGCCCCCCTGGATCTTTATTTTTATCTCCGAACGCAACTGGATCGCGGCGGCCGTGGAATCCAGCGGCGTTCCGGCGATGCTCCTTGGACTCAGTGCTGCCTGGTCTGGTCAAACCCATTCTCATGAATACGTTTGGCTCGATCATCTTGCCAAGTTGATGATCATTATCGGACTGGCCCTGAGTTTTTACGACTTTGGCGGCCTGGCAACCGTCAATCAATTTTTGGAATTGGGTATTGCCGCCGGCTTTCTCATGGGCACCTACTTGCTTGCCAAGTTGAAACCAGAAGGTTACTTCTGGTTGATGTTAGGGAATATTAGTGCTGCGTTGCTCATGATGCGGCAAGAATATTTTGTACTGATGACCCAACAGATTATGTCTCTGGGTCTGGTACATGATGCTTACCGCGTACAAAGACGAAAATTAGAAACAATGTATAAAACTAGGAGGCGATTATAGATGGGATCGACTTTGAGTTTTCCATCTTTTTGATTCTTGACATATTTCTTCTCACAGTCTAAGAGGATTATCATTGATAAAAGCGAAACCGATTATATGAAAACCACCATGAACATGACCATAACTAGCACCAAGACCAAGCGTCTAAGGGCTTGGTACGGTCATGCTGCCGGAGGCTTTTTCATATAATCTCCTAAAAAAATAGAATGACCGACCAAGCCCGGATGCTAAAAAGCATTCGGGCTTTTTTTGTCTATGAAGTGGTTTGAAACCACTTCTAATTAAAATTAAAAGGAGAACAAAAATGCAGGAAATTAAAGTAGGTGTTATCGGCGCCACGGGTATGGTAGGTCAGAACTATATTACACTATTGGAACAGCATCCCTGGTTTGAGGTTTCGTATGTGGCGGCATCACCCGGTTCTGCCGGCAAATCATATGCGCAGGCGGTTGCCGGCAGGTGGCACATGCCGACACCCATTCCGGAAAAGGTGTGCGATTTAAGTGTAGGCGATGCCAATCAAATTTCCAATGCCCAGGATGCTTGCCAAGTGATATTTTCAGCCGTAGAAATGGAGAAAGCCTTGGTAGCTGACCTGGAGGTCGAATATGCAACCAATGGATTTGCCGTTGTATCCAACAACTCAGCCCATCGCCATACAGAAGATGTGCCCATGATCATCCCGGAGATCAATCCGCATCATTTGGACGTCATTCCCGCACAAAGAAAGAATCGAGGTTGGGACCGCGGACTCATTGTAGTCAAATCCAACTGCAGTATTCAAAGTTATATGGCGCCGGTTTATGCGCTCATCAAAGCCGGTTACAGCATCCAAAAAATAATCCTGACAACGTTGCAGGCCTTGTCCGGTGCGGGATATCCCGGGCCTGCTGCCATTGATCTGGTTGACAACATTGTTCCCTATATTGGTGGCGAGGAAGAAAAATCTGAAATCGAGCCGCTTAAAATTTTAGGTAGAGTTGATAACGGGGTTATCGTCAACGCCGACAGCGTGGACATATCGGCCCATTGCAACCGGGTTCCGGTGACCGACGGGCATACGGCCTGTGTCAGTTTGGCGTTTGGACAGAAAAAACCCGCTCTTGAAGAAATTGCCGCGATTTGGCGCAACTTTTCTGCTTTGCCCCAGGAGCTAGATTTACCATTTGCACCCAATCAACCCATAATTTTACGCGATGAATTGAACCGGCCCCAACCCAGAAAAGATAGAGACTTAGACAAAGGCATGGCCGTAACCGTGGGCCGATTGCGCGAATGCAACGTTTTTGATATTCGGTTTATCGGATTGCACCACAATACCATTCGTGGGGCTGCCGGTGGTGCTATCCTTACAGCCGAATTGTTGAAGGCACGCAACTATCTTTAATTGACGAAACTTTAGGAAACAGGGATGACACAGCGCTTATTTGTATATGGAACATTGATTCCAGGCGGACCCAATGAGCATGTTATGACGGCTATTGGTGGAACCTGGGAAGAAGGCTCTGTAAATGGCTATTTAAAGCCTCAAGGTTGGGGAGCTGAAATGGGTTATCCCGGTATCGTCTTGGATGATGCGGGTGATACTATCCAAGGATACCTTTTTAGTTCCGAAAATCTCGATGAGCATTGGGATGAACTGGATGATTTTGAAGGTGAAGAATACCAACGCGTTTTGACCAATGTTAAAACCAAAAACAATCTCACCGTCGAGGCATATATTTACATACTCAGAAACAAAAAGCCGTAAGCAGCTTAATGCTTACGGCTTAATGCTAATTGCTGGTTCTAGCGGATTACCAGTTCTCGCCTAACAACTCAAAATGTGCTTGGGGATGGGCACAGGCCGGACACATGGCAGGTGCTTCCTGGCCTTCTGCCAGGTAGCCGCAGTTTCGGCAGCGCCATACAACGACTTCATCTCGCTTGAAAACCCGATCCGCTTCAATATTGGCAGCCAGATCATTATATCTTTTTTCATGCTGTTTCTCGGCGACACTAATCATTTCCCATAGCATGGCCGGGACCTCAAAACCCTCTTCGCGGGCGACTTTGGCAAAACCCGGATAAAGAATGGTATGCTCTTCATTCTCGCCAGCGGCCGCTGCTTTCAGATTTTCGAGCGTCGAACCGACAACGCCGGCCGGGAAACCCGCGGTAATTTCGAGCATGCCGCCTTCCAGTTGGCTAAAAAAGCGTTTGGCGTGCTCTTTTTCATGGTCGGCTGTTTCGGCAAAAATATCGGCAATCTGCACATACCCATCTTTTTTAGCTTTGCTGGCAAAAAATGTGTAGCGATTGCGGGCTTGTGATTCTCCGGCAAATGATTTGAGCAAATTTTGTTCTGTCTGACTACCTTGCAATGATGGCATTTTTTTCCTCCTCTTTGTTTTGGTTTAATTTTTATGTGGGTGATGCCTGCTGGCATTCCGGACATACGCCAAAAAAATCCATGCGGTGATTCATGATTTTATATCCGGTCTTGCGGATAATCTGCTGTTGCAGTGTTTGTATTTCAAGGTCATCGGCATCCAGTACCTGCTCACATTGGGTGCATATGACGTGTGGATGCGGATAGGGTTGTCGGCCGTCATAACGATTGCTGCCCTGACTGAATTCCAGCTCCAGTACCGCCCCCAGATCCTTGGCTAATGATATGGTTTTATAAACCGTAGCCCGGCTGGTCATGGGAAAGTCTGGTCTGATTTGTTCGAATATCTGATCGACGGTGGGATGGCTGTCACTGGTCAACAATATTTCCAGGATCGCCAGCCGCTGGGGCGTTATACGATGACCAGCTGCTTTGATCTGGTTGACCAGGGTTTCGATATTGGGGGAAGAATCTAGCAAAACAAGTTCCTGTATTTAATAAGCACTCCATTCTTTATCAAGAATGATTATCTCTAAATAACTGTTCCAATACCTGTCATTAAATGAGGGCGGTGTCAAGAACAATTTCAATGGAATTTAAAAGAATTGTCAAACAGGTTTGGATCTGTGAAGTGTCCCCGACCCACCATCTTAATGGCGTGATGGCCGCGTTGACGCATATATCCAATATCTGCGATGCCCATGGAAAAGAAGATGTAGGGCTCGATTCGCCGCGAATCCTTCATAATTCCAGCAGATGTGAACACACTAGCATATTGTCCATCTTCTTTTGGCAAGGACTCCAATACTTCATAAGGAATCAGGGCATAACTTCGGACGTCTGGGGAACCATCAGAGGTCATAATACCCTGTACCTGGTGCCATCCGGAATTGATTCTGAGAACCAACCTTTTTTGCGGAAACTCGGGAGGTATCCATGTGGGAACCAGGGGTGCAATTTCTCCGGGTTTGGTAACAATCTTGGCAATGGATTCCTTTTGGGGAACAAAAAAGAAATAGCAGCCACAGCTGTTCATAATGTCCACCATGACTGCCGCGCCAGTTTGGTCCAACGTCACCCGATAGGTAACGCCGTCCAAGGGCCCGCGCTCCATCCAAGGTGCGTTTTTTCCGGCCCGTTCCGAATACCAAAAGGTATAATTCAATTGCAGAACCGGATGCCCGCCCAGCTTGCTATGGGAAGTGTAATAATAGGCACTCGGTTGTGTGTTATCGACCATCACCTGATTGTTTTGCCATGTTATCCGACCGATGCGGTCATAGGCTTCAACAACGTCTTGGTCTATGACCGGGGCAAACCTTTGTGCTAACTTTTGCACATCCTGGGACGTTAATTTGGGCAGACCAAAGACATCCAAATGATTGGGGTCATAAAGTTGGTCGATAAAGTCCGGATCCGCTGAATCAGCTACCATACTGGGCCGGTACTGGGTCAATGTCCCCAACACCGCTAAATCAGATGGATCTGTTTGATGCCATTTTTCATATCGGCTATAGGCTACTGCCGTACCAACGGTGACAGGAATGCCCGCCAGTGGATAAATTCCAATCACGCGTGCCAGCGTAGAATACTCGTCCGGTACATTTACGGTCTTATGCAACATATCCGGAAATTCGGGATGGCTTTGATCGCTTGCAAACAATTGATGGGCATAAGCCTCGGCTTTTGGGATGATCATTTGTCGGCCCAATGACTGACCAAGTGCCTGGGAAAGCTCCTGGATAGCTCCCGCAGGGAGATTGGCGATCTCTTTACGGCGGGACGCCAAGCCAAGATTAAGCATCTGATGAGCCCAATGACGACCATTTTGGGTCCAATCAATTTGATCCTTTATGCCGGCCAGAAATCGATTGGTACGCAGGTAGGGAAAGCCATCTACCGGGAAACTGCTGGCATCGGACACCCCATACTTTTGGATCACTTTATCCAGTTCAATATAAAAAATTTCGGCCTGGCTATTCCTGAGGAATACATCCGTATTGACTCGGGTAAGCGGGGCGGCACAGGCCATCATGCTGAGCATTAGGATGAATATTATGATATATGAATGTATTTTCATATGATTTATCGATTTTAAACGATTTTATTACAGGTGTAAGCTTTGAGAAATCAGCAGTAAGCTGCTGATGGCTCATACCTGATAGCTTTTTAATCATTCTTCGTATTTCAACAACTGCTCTAAAAAGGATGATCCAAAATAATCATTAACAATACTTGCCACTCCCGCATCCAAATGGCCTGGATCCTCAGAGTCATTATTGCAGGGAAAGGCTTGCCAATTTTTATCCACGGAAAGTTCTGGCGTCGCGCCGTCCAAAAGGATGAGCGGCCATAAAGAACAGGCACTCGGTTTTATTGCTACCGGGCTTAAATGCAAATCAATTGCGGCAGAATGTAGGCTGCAAAGCTTTTCCCCTGATGCCAGTAAATAGGTAAAAATACAGGCTTCATCTGCATTGGCATCGATGCGATAGGAGCCATCCTCCCATTCCTCAAAAACGTTTCTAAACCCATCGTCTTCCTTAATACTGTCGGTATAGTTCGCAACTGTTGGGAAGCATCCCACTATTTTTTCCATTTTGGCCGGCTTCACGTGCGGGACATAGCGGAAGCAGCAGGTGGGTTGTTTTTTACAAATCTCCGGCCGGCAGTCATGGCTAATGGACTGCAGCGCTGCCAAATCCACGCGAATACCGTTGATGATGGGCTTATTTTTCCCTTTCGAGTAGTTAACCATGGGTACCTCTTACAACTACTGCAACAGATGATTCTCTTGCTTCTATATCATGGAACCAAGGATTCGGGGATTCAAGGGTTCACGTGATGGTATTTGAACAGTCATAAGTAATAAGCGCTAAGCTGCTTATTGCTTATATCTCAGAGCTGCCAGCTAACTCGTTAGGGGTTTGATCAATTGATCAACCAACGCTTCTTCGGCCCACTTAAGATCACGCATCTGCTTCCCTTGTTGAAAAAGCGCTATCATTCGGTCAGCTAAGCCACGCATCTTTTCAAACCCGGTTTTTACAGTGCGATCGATTAAACGCCAATCTTCATGTTTGACAAAATCTGCAAACGCAACCGCTAATTCCGGAAACAAGGATTTGTGCATCCCTTCCATAAAGGCCACATAAAAACCCAAGGATGCAGGTCTTCGCTCAGTTAAAATATAATGTAGGGCACCGCGTGATCCGGTATCCGCTAGAATATCTTTAATTGCCCGGGCAAACAGCTCTATGGATGAGCGCGGATAGGCCCCAATCATTTCCTGCCAGAGCTCCCGATCTATATTATCATCCGAAAGTTCGCCCATCTCATGGTGTAGGTAAATGCCCATCACCTCGCGGGTCAATTCGGTCAGATTAGATTTCCAAGCAGCGCGATCCTGCTCTCCCAGCCCCATTTGGTTCAAAGCATATTCAAGAGCTCGACGACCGGATTTGTTGATATAGACCATCTGATCCCATAAATAAACTTCCGCGATTTGCTGCCGGATCAATATGGTGTTGTCTTGGGTCAATGCCGGCACGGCAAACAGATCTCTGGCAAACTCCTTACCCAAAGAATACACGAGTGTATCATCGACTTGATCGTCCACCATAATCTCCGCCAAAAAGAAAGTTGGTTTGAGCCCCCGGCCATATCCGGCGCCATAAAATAGTCCCTGATTATTTAAGAGCTGGTTTAAAGCCTGCGTATCAAAGGGATCAAATTGATGGTTATCTATTTCCAAATCCTGGTAGGGTTCATCTCGAATTTCTTCCCAGGCTTCTTCTTTGCAACCAATCCAGTCAAGAATCTCTGAGGGCTCTTTCTCTACCCAGGGGGCGAGCCCCTTTTCCCATTTATATAAATCACGAAGCCTGAGTGCCAAGCCACAAACTGAATACAAACCAGCATAACGGGCGTCAGACAGATCACAATTGTGCTGAATTTGGGGTATGAGTCGCTCGAACCCACCCCGTGGTATTGATAATGCCATAAACCTGTCCCAGTTCCTCTAGAATTTCATAATTAACCAGAACCTATCTCAAAAATATCTTTTGGCTGACCCGACTGCGGCGGGTAGATATCATGCGTTATGCTCAAAAAATAATCTTCGAAATATTAGGTATATACCTGTGGTAATTTTTTTCGCATACCTTGATCGTGTCATCGACCCCGAGCATGTCGAGGGGAACCGCTAATCTTAATTTTGAGATAGCATCTACTTGACTTTCAAAAATTATTCATTATGTTACCAATGTCAAAAAATGAGCGCCAAGCTTACAGCGATAAACGATCACCGGCTTACCGCTGTAAGCTTTGCGCTTATTGCGTTTATAATAAAGGAGAATATAAATGTACTTTGAAGCCGTATTCGATCCATCCGAAAATCTGGAATATTCCAACGATGCCAAAACCCTTGCCGGAAAAAGGATTGCTGTACAGTCTGGTTGGATTATTAAGGAAGGCCAATTCAAAGGCCAGGAATGCTATTATATCCCCAATTCCACGGTCGGGCTTATCCCCATCTGCGATTTAAAAGAGATAAAACCAGTGCCTTATGTTAAATGGCGGGACTTGTTAGCCCAACTCGGATTTTAAGTTTAACGGTTTCGCCAAAAGCCCAACTTCGGCATTGTACAGAATTTCGCAAACATTCAACGTACAATCAGTACGCCTCACGATTGCAAAATTTGTACACCTTGAATTTGAACTTTTTTCAAAACCGTTTGATCCTGAACTTCCCCTATTTCATCACTTATAACGCTTTAAGCGAAAAGCAAAAAGCACCTAATAGCGCAGTTCCTATTAATTAATACCATTAATATACTGAAGGAAATTTAGATAGTCGTCGATATTAATCTTCTTAAGAAGGTTCTCTCGGCCACCCTCAATCGTTCTCATCTTATTATATTTACTTTGCGCATCACCTTCTTCTAAAAATAAAATCCCAAAAGTCCGATATCCCCAATTCTACAATCGGACTCATCCCCATATACGCTTTGAAGGGATTCAAACAGTTTCCTATGGTAATTTTAGCTTCGTAACTGGAAGCGATTAGCATTCAGCAATCAGCTGCTTATGGCTTACATCTTATGCCTGAAAGCTATAAATCAAAGACTGCGCCTTTATCGGCACTGCTCACTTGCTTGGCATAGCGCGCCAAATATCCGGTCTTCTTTTTGAGTTCAAATGGCGGCAGTTTTTCCAGCCGGCTTTCCATCTCGCTTGGAGAAAGCTCCACATTGAGCGTTTTGTTGGGGATGTCGATGGCGATCATATCCCCATTTGCGATTATGGCAATAGCGCCACCTGACGCCGCTTCAGGCGATACATGCCCAATGGCCGCACCCCGTGTGGCCCCCGAAAAGCGTCCATCGGTTATCAGGGCCACGTCTTTGTCTAGACCCATCCCGGCAAGTGCCGATGTGGGCGACAACATTTCGCGCATTCCGGGCCCACCCTTGGGTCCCTCAAATCGGATAACAACCACTTCACCTTTTTGTATTTCTCCTGCCATGATCGCTTCGAATGCCTCATCCTCAGAGTGATACACCCGGGCAGGACCGGTGTGTTGCAGCATTTCATCGGCCACGGCAGCCTGTTTGACGATGGCGCCATCGGGCGCAATATTGCCCCGCAAAACGGCCAGGCCACCGGTGCTGTGAACCGGATCTTCGATGGGTCGAATCACACCGGGATCTTTGACGCCGGCGTGAATCGATGCAAGCACCTCTCCCATGGGCTTTGATACTACCGTCATTTCCCCGTCATTGATGAGATCGTTTTTCTGCAATTCAGCCAGAATCGCCGGCACCCCGCCGGCCTGATACAGATCCACTACATGATGCGGTCCGGCAGGCGCGATGGAAGTGAGGTGCGGTACCCTTTGGGCCAAGCGGTCAAAATCTGTTAATGCAATTTCGACGCCGGCATAATAAGCAATCGCCGTAATGTGCAAGACTGAATTGGTAGAACCGCCTAAAGCCATATCCGTAGCGATCATATTTTCAAAAGCCCCTTTGGTCATGATGTCTTGAGGCCGAATGCCTTGCTTGGCCAGGGAAACGGCATGCATACCGGTTTCTTTGGCCAACCAAACACGCTGCGAAAACACTGCCGGGGTACTGCCGTTCATGGGCAGGGCCATGCCTAAAGCTTCACTTAGGTTGGCCATGGTATTGGCCGTAAACATGCCGGAACAGGCGCCAGCACCTGGGCAGGCGCTACATTCATATTCATTCATATCGTTTTCACTGATCTGGCCGCTTTTCAATTGGCCCACGGCTTCGAAAACTTTATCCAAGCCCCCATCCTTTCCCGCCACCTTACCGGGTAGCATGGGGCCCCCGGCAATAAATATGGCGGGAATATTGAGCCTGGCCGCACCGATAAGCATACCCGGAATAATCTTGTCACAGGAGGCCATGAGTACCAGTCCATCAAAAGGATGGGCCATGGCCATGATTTCAAGGGAATCCGCAATCAATTCCCGGCTGGGAAGTGAATATTTCATACCGTCATGATTCATGGCCAAACCGTCGCATACCCCGATGGTGTTGAAAACCAAAGGCGTACCGCCGGCTGCATATACACCGGCCTTGACGGCTTCGGCTAGCTTGTCCAGGTGGATATGCCCGGGTATAATTTCATTAAATGAATTGGCGATACCGATGATGGGTTTGTCCATTTCCTGGTCGGTCATACCGCCAGCCTTTAATAGAGATCGATGGGGTGCCCGCTCAACACCCTGGGTCATGAGATTGCTTCGTTTATGCATGATTTCTCCTTACATGTATCGTTACGGTGTCGACTCGATGCCAAGGGCGTTCCGCCAATGGTTTTATGAGTTTTCCCACCATGTCCTTGGCGGGTTAGAAATTCTATTCCTGCAGTCTTTTATTACCATTTGTTGGAAAATTTACAATTGTGTGAGTGGATCTGTCAAACTCATATATTAATCTTCGCATAAATTCTTGTTAATAGGAGGGCGCATAAATTAAGACAGTTTGGTTAAACATTGACTTAAGCCGTGAATATCATTATTATTACCTTGAATCTGGCATGAAATATCAAGAGATTCATGTAAACCGCTATCAAATAGGAATTTAGAAAGATTTTAAAGGAATGTCGACATGCGTACCAATACAAAAAGCGACAATGGAATCTCTAACCAGAATGAGCAGGTGAGATGGGTAACCGTTCCTGTTTCGCTGGACAAACTCAGAATTACATCAGGACACGAAAAAGCAGCCAATGAACTTGCACCCATTATCCTTGAAGCACTTAAGGCGACCGGGAAAGTAATATTTGCTGCTGGGGGGGAATCCGGTACAGGAAAAAGCGAGATTGCCTACCTCGTGAGTGAGATCCTTAAAAAACAGGGAATCTTAACGGTTGAATGGTCATTTGACAATGCGTATGTGACGACCCCTGAGGAACGTGAAGAAAAGAGAGCGGAAGATTACGATAACAACGTTGGCTTAAATGAAATGAACAGATCTAAAATTGAAGAAGTCATGACTTGTTTTGAGAAAAACAAATCCGTCAATGTCCCTATTGTGGTTATTAACGAAGATGGTTCCCGGCCCATTAAGGAAATTACCCTGAACATGCAAGCTAGCAACGTACTGATATTTGATGGCCTCTACGCTGCATTAATTGGAGCCATTAAAACGGACGAATCGAAAGCAACACGCGTAATTGCGATGAATGCCAAGAAATTTAACTTAGATGCACAAAAAGAAAGAGGCAAAGAAGCGGTCAATGAACACAGGCTGAAAGTCCTCGAAAGAGAGTGTAATGCTGTCAGATCGCTGTGGCCCTTTGTAACCCACAAGATCTCCGAAGATTGGAAGGTTGCAGCCTATACGCATAAGTAAGATAAATATTCGAGCATAGACGAGGTGTTCTCATGAGTGATGAGTATAACATTCCTGGTTTCAAGAGAAAGCATGAGCGAAAAGACTATAACACAGATATCTATTTTTCAGTGAAATCCAAAGCATATCCCGCAGTAATTAACAACATAAGCCTGGGGGGAGCTCTCATCAATCACGATAGCGCCCCTAAAATATTTGAGGGTGAGATCATTACCGTCAACATCCCTTTCAGCAAGACGAAGCGGAGTGTCAAACGCAAAGCCAAGGTTATGTGGAGCTTCGACACGAAATTTGGTATCGAATTTATTTAAAATAGTTAAGCCTATTCTGGGTGTAAATAAAAAATTCAGAATAGAATGCAAAGGGAATAATAAATTGAAATTAGATAATATTACATCGATTGGCCTGTGGGTTGGTATGGCTTTGGTAGTACTCGCTTGGATAAAAGCTATACCTTTATTATACGGTTGGTTCGGCTTTGCTATTGCAGTGCCTTCCTTTATTGTGGAGGCAATAAATAATAGAAACATGCCTCCATCTAATGGTGATGACAATTTAGGGTAAGCTTCTTAAACCCATAATCATAAAATCACAAGATTCCTATCAAATCATTCAATCCTGACTTAGGAAATCGTCGGTTCGGGTTCTTTTTAATGGTACGCATATTTCTTTTAGCTTGATCCGCTATTATAGACTGTCTCAGATTACGGGGAGCTCAGGGAAACAACGAGATTTTAAAGGAATGGAAATAATGAACGAAACGGCGAGTCCTGCTCACAATTACCCTGTTGCCATGGTAAACATAACCAACAGATGTACGCTTAGTTGTAAACATTGTTTTATCTATCGGGATGGGAACCCAAATGATGCCAGTGCAGAAATGGAAACGGCGGTAATGCTTGAAAAACTTGCAGAGCTGCAGAAAATTCACGGAATACAACACATGCTTTGGATGGGAGGGGAGCCCCTCCTGAGGCCAGATGTACTGGAGAATGGAATTAAATTGTTTCCAAATAACATAATTACTACTAATGGAACGATCCAACCAATTGATTTGCCCAATTGTATATACGTTATCTCTGTCGATGGTCCGCCTAGATTAAATGACGTTGTGCGCGGTAACGGAACATTTAAAAAGGTGATGAAAACTTTATCCAACATTCCAGATAAGTTCTCATCAACAGTTATGTGTCAGTGTGTTGTGACAAAACAGAATGAGGACTCATTGGAAGAATTGGTTAAACTTCTGAGGCCAACACGTGCTGAAGGAATGACTTTCTCCTTTTACGTCCCAACTAAGAATGATTTATCAGATCTCACCTGGGGCACACTTAAGCGACGAGATAGGGCCGTGCGTATTGTAATGCGGCTTAAAAAAAAATATTCTGATTTTATCTGGAACAAAAACAGAACCCTTGAATTAACACTTTCGGAAAATGCCAAGGCGGTTACTGACAATTGTCCTTCTAAAAGTCTCGTTTTGCCTCTTTACCTTGAAGGCAGCGAATTTGTGACACCATTTTGCTGCTACGGAAACGATGTGGATTGCGACCTATGCGGAGCGTGGGTGGTATTCTATCTTGCCACCAGACTTGAAAAAAGTAACTCACTGAGCGATCGTGTTTGAATTGGCTAAATAGCGGATAAAGTCTGCTGTATTCCCTGTCAGCTACTGTGGCGTATTCGTTTCATTATTATAGAGCTTAAAAGAATACGTACCATCATATTCTACAATCTCTGGCTTACCCTGTACCCAAATAGTCAGCTTTTCTTTTTTGGGTATAGCACTATCTTCCTTTACAACCTTGAGCTTAACCGCTTTCCGACCGGCTTCAAAGAAGTACCGATCTCCTCTGATAAGAATGCTGAATTTCAGAGACTCCCATTCTGCAGGCAAATTGGGATTGATCGAAATTTTATCCCCATGCCAATTGAGACCTGCAAAGTTTGTGATGACGCCCCTCAAGCACCCACCCATTACACCCAGATGAATACCTTCTGCCGTTGTACCCCCCTGGATATCAGACAAGTCACTGACAAGGGCCAGCCTGAAAAACTCCCAGCTGTCCGCCGTTCTACCAGCGTTGGCCAGCACCATCGCATGGGTAATATAACTCAGCGTAGAACCATGAGAAGTCCGCGGCAAATGATGGTTAAGGTTTATAAGCAAATGATCCTTTGGCAAATCATATCCCATCATGCTTACAATCCGCTTTAATTCATCCGGTCCCAGATTATAATAGGCCATCAATGTATCTGCTTGTTTTTGGATCTGATAATCATCAGGGTCCATTCCCACCGCTCTAAGACGACGGTCAGCTCTCCCTCGGTCGTATACAACTGAATATAAATCTTGCTCATTGCCACCCAGCAGGACTTTCAGGCCTCTAACTTCATCGGGGCCCTTTAGATCAAACCATTCGGAGTGATTGGCGATTGCCCCATCTGGATTGAGATTTAGTGCAAGATTTTGACGAATATTCCGCCAATGTGCATACGCGTTCTCCATCTCTTGCGCGCTAATCCCCATATTGAGGTACGCTTCCTCAAGTTCAGCAGGGCCGGAAACCTTGACCTCTGCTACAAAATGTTCAACTTTCTCGAAGATCCAGGCCAGCATAATATTTGTGTAGGCGTTATCCTTAACACCCCTTTTCTTCTTGCCCTCATGGAACTCATTTGGTCCCATAACTCCGTCAATTGAATATTTTCCGGTTGCACTATCACATTCACATATGCTGGAAAAAAAGCGGCAGATTTCAAGCACCATTTCCATACCCATGCTTCTGAACTGCACATCGCCGGTGGTCTCCAAAAAATCAATTACATTATAGGCAATCGCCAGTGATACATGCCGCTGACGACGGCTATTGTCTGGATCCCATTTTCCGGATACAGGATTGAAACGCGTAACCTGAGTCTGTTCATCCCCTTCAATGCCCCCCTGCCAGGGATACATGGCACCCTGAAAGTTGTTTTCCCGGGCCGCTTTGCGGGCCTCTTCGAGCCCATTGTACCGATGTTTCAAAAGAGATCTGGTTACCAATGGATATTGAACGGATATTCCGGGATAATACAGAATATCATCCCAGAACTCATGGCCCCGGTAAGTTTCCCCGGTAAGACCGCGCGGGCCTATGCCGCCATCGTTGTGTTCTGAACCCATAACAAACAGATGGTAGGTAGCCAGGTTCAAGGCCTGCTGCCCCTGCCGATCGCCCACGATTTCTATGCCAGCATTCCGCCAAATCTCGGCCCATCTAGCTGTAGAGGATTCAAGCACATTCGAAAATGAAGGCACATCAGCAACTGTGCCATGAGCCTTATCCAGCGTTCCGGGCTTTCCAATATTGTCCTTATCGGTGTGCAGGCCGACTATTTTATGCACCGAAAGCTTCTGCCCCTGTTCCACCTTCTGACTGAAATATGTATCTACGCGTCGATCGGCCGTTGCAACCTTGAAAGTCGGTTTTAGTTGTTTGCCCGCCAGTTCGGCAATAATCCGTGCGGTTGCCGTAATTTCTGCCGGTTTCAGATCTTTGCCCGGCACCTGTGATGGATTTGTTTGCACCCTGACAAAAGAGGTCCCGTCTTCTTCTCCACCTTCGGCAATTCTCTTTAAATGGTTCTGATCAAGCTTGGCATAGCGCGCGACACCGTCATTGATATGATCGGCATGCAGACCTGCCTTTATGGTTATCACACCGGAATAATTAGTCGGAGTAACACAATACTCAACGGCCGCCAGGTGTTTGTCCGCCATACTTATACAATGCCGTGCCTTAACTTCAGTTTCCGCTCCATTCTGACTACGAAAACACAGCGTTCGGGAAAAACAACCGCTTCTGAAATCAAGCTCCTTTTCATAGCTCAAAAGTTGTGCTTCATGGGGATTAAACCAATCATTATCATCCAATTTGAAAGTGACTGGAAGCCAATTTATACAGTTGACCAAGTCCTCGTTATAAACTGGCTGCCCATCAATAATTGATTTACGGGTGTTGCGAATGGTAGAAAAATAAGTACCGGCATATCCCCACGAATCTGCCCTTTGCCCCTCTTCATAATCAGCCCCCCTTGTACAGAAATAGCCATTTCCAACAGATTGCAATGCTTGTTCAGCCCTGAACCTGGCTTTTAACAACTCCGGATCCGTCTCCGGATCCATTTCCATGGGAGTCCCGATATATTTAAGTCTCTGGCAGGTTTCCAGAAGCTTTTGCTTATACCAGTTGTTCATTTCCTGGAGAGGGTTTTGCATAGCCCCTATATCAGTCAGGACAATATCAGCGCCATTTTTGCTGAGTTCTTGTTGGTTGCCGGCGCGCGCAAGGCCAACCACCAGACCGAAATTACCCTGCCGTCCTGCTTCCACCCCCGAAATTGCATCTTCAAAAACAATTGCCCTATGCACCGGCACGTCCATCCTTTGGGCTGCTTCCACAAAAATATCTGGAGCCGGTTTTCCGTTCAGGCCCATTTCTTCCCGGACAATGCCATCGATAATCAAATGCTCTTCGAATAAATCAAACAATCCTGCCTTTTTAAGAATTTTTTTGGCATTCTTGCTTGACGAAGCAACCGCGACGTTTACGCCTAGCTCTTTTGCCTCAATAATCAAATCAATCGTATGTTGAAATTTGGTTATTTCAACGGATTCATCATTGAGCTGCTCATTTATCCAGGCATCCTTAATATCCCCGACCTTACGAACAATTATGGCACCCAGATCTGAAGGTCGTCTTGCTAGTATGCCAAAAATCATATCGAGATGATCGGAATTCATGGCGCAATGATCAAAAAGCTCGGCCAGTTTTACAGGATCATTTTCCCGCTGCGCTGTCATTGCTTCCAAGTCATCAAGCGTTGTTGATTGAGGCAGGGGCAGCGTGTCCTTTTCTATTTTAGAGGTAATAAATTGAATAAAGGCCGATGAGCTCACAATCCCGGCCGACTCATCCTTTGCCTGACCGGCCACCATAGCCGTAAGACTATCATCTCCCGTCCCTAAAGCTTCGATAAAAGCACTAACACCATCATAGCGAGGTTTGCCGTCCACATAATCCAGATAATGCTTCTCGCTAAATTCCTCAGGTGCATCCGGGGGAAGCAAACTGTTTTGCCGAAGAGAATTTATCAGTTTGTCAAAGGTTTTCTTCCAACCGTTAAAATGCAATTTTTCAGTTGAAGTGATAACGCCATCGAGATCAAAAATAAGAGCGGCGAACTCATATGATGGCAACGGTGGCTTCAAATGGACTTTTTCAACTGAAGCGATCTTCTCCCCGCTGCGAGACCTAGCTTCCGTTTGGTTTTTCGATCCCATAAATTCCCTCTTCAGATTATCTGGTTTTAGACTGATCCTGAATTGCTCTGGATGGGCGCCAAGTGGCGCGCCGGCGATCCACCGCCATAGAGTCCTCAAGGGTGCTCTGCGTTTGGCCCACAGCCATTAAACCCAGCTGTAAGCTATCTCAAAATAATCATATTCCTTCTGGTGGCATATAAAAGCTACTCATATGCTCATATATTATGTGATTGCTTCGCTTTCTTTCTACCCAGTACCATGCCAGACGATCAATTTTATATTTTGAGATAGGTTGTAAGCGAATGATCTGATAAAACAAAAATCCCAAATTCAAATCCAAGCAATACAGTCAGCTTATTTCTCATCGTCATCAATTTTAATAAGCGACTTGAGGATTCCCATGGGGCTGCTGCCCATGCTCAGCATCTGGAGTTCTTCCAATCGCTTTTTATCATGTTCGAACTTTTTCTTGAGCCGGGCTTGATATGCTTCTTTCAGGACTTCCAGCAACTTTTCAAAGTCGAAAGGTTTCTCCAGATAAGAGTATGCACCCAGCTTGGTGGCCTCCACCGCCGAATTTATCTTACCATATCCGGTCAGGATGAGTACTTCCAGAAATTTGTGCTTTTTTTTCAGGATTTGAAGCACTTCCATGCCGTCCATTCCAGGCAAATTCAAATCCAAAAGGGCCAGATCAAAACTGCCCTTCTTGGCCGCTTTGACGGCTTGCGCACCCTCCGTTACCGTTGTAACATTAAAATCTCTATTTCCGAGTCTTTCCGCCAATGAGTCTAAAAAATCTTTTTCATCATCAACCATCAATAGATTTATCTTTCTGTTTTCATCCGACATAGCTTGTCCTCCTTCGGTTAGTTTGGTTTATTATTTCCGATTAGTCCGCTTAATCCTTTTTAGCAACACATTGATGTCCGGCGGTTTTTCCAACAAGTCGGAAGCCCCCGCCTGCATCGCTTCCTGTTCCTTTTCGACGGTAGCATAACCGGTTAATAAAATGATGTTCACTTCGGGTTGCCTGGCTTTAATGATTTTAACGGCTTCCAATCCGTCCATTCCCGGCATTTGAAAATCGATTATTATCGTATCGTATCGATTATGTTCAGTGATCTCGATAGCTTCTTCGGCGGTTGATGCGGTACTTACCATGATATCACGGGCTGCCATCCGCTCTGCCATGGCTTCCAAAAAAGCCTTTTCATCGTCCACCAACAATACCTGTTTCGACATCTACGGTTCCTTTAATTATGATAACCTGAATTCTGCCCAAGCGTTAATTATAAATCTTTCTAAATTCCTGTATGATAAAGACGCATAAAATTCTCATCAAATTCCATTTAATTTCAGGATTGGATACTTGCGGGCAATAGAATCCTGAATTCTCCTGTCTCATTATCGCCAATGGGCTCCACCTTTAAATAACTCATCAGAGAATAAGTATCGTCCGAAAAAGCACTTTCAAGAGACAAATTTTCAGACAAATCCTCGCAGACAAATCGAATTTCTGCGCCTGGATCTGTTTTCTGAAATTCTACCCGGATCGATCTCACGGACTCTGAAAAACTTATGATGGTTTCAATACACATAAAAATGAATTCTTGCAGATAAAAAAGATTGGTATGAATCGTCACCGGACTGTCAGGCGCAATTATGGTGATAATCAAGTTTTTTGACCGCATTATTCGCTCACGCACACCGGTGATAAAAACGGCCGCATCATACAGGTCAACGACATCTATCGAATGATCGGCGCTATGGGCAAACTGGTTCAAGGTTTTAACAATTTCATCAGCCCGTTTTATTTGGGTGCGTACCGTAACAGCCAGGCGACGAAGCCGCTCGGGCGAAAGGGAAGATCCTTTCTCAGACATCAGCACCAGATCTTCCAACAGCCCGGCATTCTCATTGATGATTGCCAATACATTTTTAATTTCATGCGATACAGCGGCCGATACCCTGCTGAAAAATGTCAGCCCTGTATCACCCGGATTGCTACTCTTGCTGAGCATTGGTTTCCCCTTGAATAATAAATCGGCTAATGACGCTTTTGGCCTTATGACGCTAGGTTCTGCTTTTTGGCAGGCAACAATTTTAGCGGCAAGGAAATGATAAAACGTGTTCCCTGCTCCACCTTGCTTTCAACAGCAATGTCACCCCCGATCTCCTGTAATAGCCCATACGTAATTGACAGACCTAGACCCGTGCTGTCCTGGCTGGCATGGGTAGTAAAAAAGGGCTCAAATATATGTTTCAAGTCATCCGGTGGTATGCCTTTCCCGCTGTCCGTGATAATGATCAAAACCATCCCTTCCTGATGTTCTTCGATAGCGATATTGAGGGTTCCGCCGTCCGGCATGGCTGCAAACGCATTATTAATGATGTTCAGAAATATCTGCTGCAGATTCCCCTGGTCACTCTCAATCTCGATGCCGGCATCTGCTGCGTCTAGTGAAATTTGGACGTGCTTGAAGGTGGCCTCCTGTTCCAACATGGCAATCAGATCTTGTAAAATCTGAACCAGATCAAACTTTTCGATTTTTGCTTCCAAGTGACGTGCAAAGTTTAACAGTCTTTTGGTAACCGATCCGGCCCGACCGACCGAAGACTGCACACCCTCGATTAGACCAAGCACTTTTTCATCTGATGAATAGGATTCCTGCATGCTAAGCAGGTCCCTTATAAGACCTGCTTTCTGGTCGATGATCGCCAAGGGATTATTTATTTCGTGGGCGACTCCCGATGCCAACCTTCCCAGTGAAGCAAGCTTGTTGGACAATTCCACCTGATGGACTGCTTTCATTCGCTCCCGGTGGGCCGTGTGAATACGATTGACGAGATATGTAGCTGTACCCAGAATGGCAACCAAAATAAGGCCGATATTCAGCACCAGAAATCCGATGAGTTTAATTCTTGGCTTATACCATAGGCTCACCATTTCAGATCTCGGTTTGACAATCATCAGAATAAGGGATGTGTCAGGAATGTACGCATAGCCGAGGAGAATGGCCTTACCGTCACCCTCGGTAACCACCCGGGTGTTCGCCCCCGAAACCCTACCGGGAATGGGCAATGTTATCTTCTCGGCCATGGCACCGTGAAAACGAGACGAGGTTTGCAATATACCTCTATCATTGATGATAAAAGCGTCATCGGATTCTCCGATTTCCAACTGGGACAGGATATTATGTAGCAGAGCGCTGTCCAGGCTGGATCTGAGCACGAAAAATGAATCGTCGGGCAGAGTGCGCTTGATGGCAATAACGGGACGGGAAATTTTGTCGGTTTTACTGCGCACATCCTTGATATAGAAGCCCTTTTTGACCACGGTTTGGTAACATTGACCGTTTAGCATGTTGGCGCCATGTAGATTGTGGGGACCTGCATAAGCTCGCACAATACCATTGTCATCTAAAAGGGCGATATCATCAAACCCGCCGACTCCCAACTGCAGGTTCGCCAAAACAGTATGCAGCCGCGAGTTTTGGTTCAACTCTTGGTAGCTGTTGTCCCGGGCGACAAATTCCAGGGATTCTCTTCGTTGAGTTAAAACAAAAGAAACCGTTCGCCAGGTATTGGACACCGTCTTTTCCGTGTGTGTTCTGACCTCGGACTCGAGCATGTTCATGGTGAGCCGAAAATCAATATAGGTCATGATGAGCAAAGGCGTTAGGGCCACGATGGCGGTCAATACGACCATCAATATCCATTTGCGCCGAAAGCTAAAAGATCGCCTTTGCCCTGCTGCTGGCTCATAGTGATCCCAAAATTGGGGTTTTATTTTTTTTATGATCGACATGTCATTCGGATCTGCATCTAGTCCTGCTGCGATTTTTTTCGTATATTCTCATGGGCTTTTTTGAGCACATCGCTGAGATGATCGATATCCACCGGTTTCTGCAGATAGTCAAAAGCACCCAAATTCAGGCATTCCTGTTTGTCAGACTCTGAGCCGTGACCGGTAAGAACAATTACTTCTATTTCCGGTCGTTGCCGCTTGACTTGCCTCAACACATCTTTCCCGTTTACTCCCGGCATTTTCAGATCGATAATGATGACTTCCGGATCGTCTTCCTTGATAATCTCCAGTGCCGAGTTGCCGTCATATACGATGGCAGAACCCACATCTCGAAGTTGAAGCCGTTCGGAAAGTGTTTGGATAAACTCGCGTTCATCATCGACCAGCAGAACCCGGGAGGGTGCTTCGAAATTGTGCTTGCGGTATATGTTGGCTTTGTGAAAATCTTTACCTACTTGGGTTTCGACCGATTCAACGCCCGGTATCTCTTCGGCAATCCGCCTGAGTTCCTCTTCGAGCCGCCCGAGCATTAAGACGTGCTTGTTGATGTGAATCCTGATGGCGCCGCTGTCAGCTTCCACGGTGACATCATGACCGGCTTTACACAGGACGGCTTCGGTGCGGGTGGCGAGTACAAAATTCCTCTGGGCTGTATTTGATATGTTGGTTTTGCGCAAAACCTCCTTGGACAGGTTCTGCGATATGATGTCCTGGGCCTGGTCGGCATTCATGCTGCTCATGGGGATAACGATGTCATATAATTCTTCATCCCAAGGATCTTGTTTTGAATAATGCGTGTTAACCCATCCAGCCAAATCGCCATCCGCCTCCCGAATTCTCCGGCGCGCCTCCTTTTCGTTGGCAATTCCGGCTTCGATTGCATGTGCAACACGGAATTGCATATCGGCCACCAAGCAAACCCGTAGAACATGATCAATCGTTTGGGGTATCAAATGTCCGGAAAAACCGTCTATAATCAAGCCGTCTTCTGTCATGATTTCGGCTACGGCCAGGCGCATATGGGCGATCGAACATTCCTTTTCATGGGTGAACTTATTGAACACCGACGTTTTCACAGAAAAGGCGCGACGGATTTTGCGGGCCTCCATCCCGGTAGTTGCCGTGACCATTTCGACAACCTCGTCATCATTAATGACCCTATAGCCGGACTCGGCCACCAGCTTTTCTAAAACAGCCTGTTTATCACAGAAAATACCACTGACAAGGGTAATGATCGGCATGGGCTTTCTCCTAATTGTCGGCCTATAAATGCAAATTAGTGATCTTGCACGGTCCGAACAGACCTGAGTGGACATTGTTCTTCGTTTTCGCCGCGATGGGTCTGTTTATGAATGACATTAATGGCCTTATTGATAGAAGTAAATATGTGATCCTCTCCGATTTTTTCCAAAAGATGGGTGCGCTCAAGTACCTTGCGGACGTTCTCATGGATACCGCTAAAAGAAATGTCGATATTGGCACTCCGAACCCGATCAACGATGAGCGACAGCGCCTCCTGCCCGGAAGCATCGACGTCATTGATCCCCTCTGCAGCCACAATGATGTGTTTGAGTTGCTTTTTATTCCGCCGCCGCACCCGAATTTGATCCTCTAAATAACTGGCATTGGCAAAAAATAGAGGACCGTCGAATCGAACCACATCGATGAATATGCATTCCTGCAACCCATAGGACACGGCATCATGTAGTGCAAAATCTTTTCCCAACGACAGGTCGACAACGTTGGGACGCATGTTTTTATAAATGAATACACTCAGGGACAGCACAACCCCTAAAAAGATCCCTCGCTCCAGGTGGGGTGCGAAAAGGAGTGTGGCAATGAACACGATAATCGAAATGATACCGTCGTACCACTGGGCTTTCCAGGCATGGATAAATCCCCTAATGTTTATCAGGCCGATAACGGCCATCATGATGATGGCGGCAAGTACTGATTGCGGTAGATGATAAAGCAGGGGGGTAAATAGAAACAGCGTCACCAATACGGTCAAACTGGCGAACACGCTTGACAGACCTGAAAAGGCGCCAACCTGCAAATTAACCGCCGATCTCGAAAAAGAACCGGCATTTGGAAAGCTTTGTCCAAATGAACCGGTGATGTTTGCCAGTCCCTGACCGATGAGTTCCTGGTCCGGGTCAATTCTTTGACCGGTCCGGGCAGCCATGGCCTTTGCGACTGAAATAGCCTCCATAAAACCCAAAAGCGCAATGGTGATGCAATAAGGAATGAGTTTTTTTACAATATCGAGCTTTATAGTTGAAATACCGAAGGTTGGAAGCCCGCGCGGGATGGCGCCAACTACTTGACCTCCACTCACCAGGTGAAATGCCTTCATGTTCAGGGGACGATTATCGACAGCGATGCGCCAAACAGGCCCATCGCGTTGCGAATCCACCGGATTTTGTCCTACCAGATGATAGCGCATTGGCGGACCGTTGATATTATTTTCCTGTAATCTGAAAGCTCTAATTGCGTCTCGAAAAACGATAGTCTTTGATTGAATTTGTTTAATTTCGTATGCATTCAGATCTATGTCCCGGCGGATATTAATCGCGGTGACTTCATCTGCAGCCGCCACGGCGGCGGATAAGTCTCGATTCAATTGACTGCGCTGGGCGAACAATGCCGATGTCTGCATTTTCGCAAGGTTGAAGGATTCCAGCATCTCTTTGACTTTGGCGGAAGCGATTTGGTCCGTATCGACAACTTGATATCGTTCGAATCCGATTGCCCAGGACAATACGGTTGTTGTGACCACTGCAATCAGAACATAGGGAATTTTGGACGATAATTTTGCCAGGCCATACATGATCACGAAGGCGAACAAAGCCATCATAAACGTGGGCCAGTGCAAATGGTGGTACGCCGCAACACAAACATTAAAAACGGTCTCATAATGAAATTCGCCCTTATCGATCTCAACACCAAATATCTTAGATAATTGGGACGTAGCGATAAAAATTGCCGCTGCGTTGCTAAAACCATTCACCACCGGATGAGAGAGCAAGTTGACTAAAAGACCCAGTTTTAAAATGCCGAGGCCGAGCTGAAACAAGCCGACCATCAGTGCTAACAAAATCGCGTATGATATATACTCGTTACTACCAGCGGTTGCCAAAGGTTCCAGTGCCACTGCCGTCATCACTGAAACAACGGCTACGGGGCCGGTGGCTAATTGACGGCTCGATCCAAAAAGCGCGGCGATTGCCGGTGGTAGTAACGCAGCATAAAGGCCATAGTAAGATGGCAATCCGGCTAATTGCGCGTATGCCATTGACTGAGGTATCAATACCAGCGCGACGGTTAAGCCTGCGATCAGATCTGCCCTGAGATGCAAAGAATGATAGTTCTGAAACCATTTCAGAAACGGAAATACGGTGCCTGCTAATTTCATGCTATTCGGTCGCATTTTTTAAAAGCATGTTTCGACATGATGCTATCAATTCATTGTACAGCGCCCCAGCATCATACAGACCATACGTATTATAGCGTACAATACCATCCACCAGTGAAAATAGAATCATGGCGGTGTGCCGTGTCGGTACCTTGCGAATGGAGCCGTCTTCTTGTCCGATCGTAATTCCCTTTTCGAATATATCCAGGAGACAATTGTAAATTGATTCCAAATATTCCCGGCAGATCACATTGGTTTCCGCCATTTTGTAAGGAAAATGTCGATGCAGAATAATGAACTGGTCCTGCATCTGTCCGGAAAGATTCAGATAAAAAGAAACAGCACCTTCCACCAGCTCCATACCATTTTGGAATTGGTGATCCTGCTGGTATTTTTCAAATTCATATAGAATTTTTTCTTTGATATCCCTCAGGATGTTTAAAAATAGGTCCTCTTTATTCTTAAAATGGTGAAAAATGGTCCCACCAGCTGCACCGGTCATTTTTGACAGTTCAGACATGGACGCTCCCTTAAACCCATTTTGGGAAAAAAGGGTGGTAGCGGCTAAAAGAATTGTATTTTTTTTGGACATATGTTATCCATAGAAAACCGACCGATCATTCGGTCGGTAATTTTTAATCATAATTTCGATGAAAGTCAAGAAAAATGATTGGCGTCGAATTAGCCAAAACCAATTTGATGCTTTATAATGCGTTCGTGACGACATATCTAAAAGGATAATCGATGGACACAAGTTTACCAGAAAAAGCGCGCGTCTTGGAACGATTGCAGGAGGGTGGTTTTAACGTTCCCGATTTTATATTTGTGCCCGCATCTGATTTTGTCAGTGAAAATTTTTCCAAACTGGAAGCGTTTCTGGAAAACCATCGCGAGAGTTTCAAGGTTATTGCACGAAGCGCCCATCCGCAAGAGGAGTTCTTCAAAGGCGGCACTTTCGATTCCCTGGAGACCTATGCCGACCTGGCCGGAATTAAATACGCACGCAAACGTATGATAACATTCGCCGAAACCACCAAAAAGTTATCTATTCAAAGGCAGCAAAAATTCCATGATGCACCTGAATTCAATGTGGAAGACATGGGTGTTATTGTGATGCCGTTTGTTTTCGGATCCAGTGTGATGGCAAAAATGCTCTGGGATCACTGGGAGTTTGGCTACTGTCGGGACAGACTGCATAAAATACAGAGCGAGCCTTACGTCACCCGTACGCCCCATGACCGCAAACTGCTTGAGATATCTCAGGCTATTCAGGACTACCTTCAATTCCAGTGTGAAATCGAATTCGTTATTTCCGAAGACGGAGAAATTTATGTGGTTCAAGCCAAAGACATCAGCATCATTGAAATACTCGAAAAAAAGGAAGGCGTGCGATCGATAATCCTGGATGGTGTACGGCGCATTAGAAAAAGGCGAAATTACAGAGAACGCCCTTTGTATGTCATGGACAATAAAAATTTTTATCTGAGTGTCATTAATAAATGTGAGGATATGACGCTCGATGATAATTGCCAAACCGGCGACATTTCAAATATTATCGATATCATTCGCCGTTACGAAGCAGAACTCGAGGAATTTGCCTTACGGCACCAGCGTTTCTGCATCATGGGGCTTTCCATACATGACCCCGAGGAGCTATTCCAAATCGCCAATCACTATCTGGATGAAATCCCCGAACTTCAACAAAAGCTATCTCAAGCTCTGCACAACAATCTGTACAAAATAGACACGTTTTTGTCAGAGGCGGACACGCTGATTGCAAAGGATAAATTTCGTGTAAATCTCTGTGGTCACGATGCCTACGGAATCGATACGGTCCGGAACCCCATCTGGACCGTCTACTGGGCAACGCACAAACACGAAAACATTATCAGGGAGCTCCGCCGAATTGGATTTAAAACCGGTGATTCGGTCGGTATTGACGTTGATAGTGAAGGCCGCCCAACTGTAATCCGCTTATAAGCCTTGACTCATCACCTATATCAGATGGGATATTATGATCTTTTTGGAAAGCAATCCTCGATAAAGGACAGCAGTTCCATGAAGTCCACCTGCATCTCTGCAGTTCCCCGGCGGGCCTCCCCGGATTCATATGAAAGACCGAAAAATAGATTAATCTCGATCTGCTGATTTTGGCAATATGCTTTCAAGGAAGGCTTGGCCATGCTGGCCACCCGCAGGGCATTTTGCTCTGCGGCCCACTTGAAATGGGGGCCGTCCCCGCCGCTGTCACCCACCACAATGATGTTTTGCGGTGCGATCTGATATTGTTTGGCTGCTTCTTCGGTATTGACGGGTTTGTCTGTTATTTCCTGCAAGGCATAAAAGGCACAGGAATCACGATCATTCCCGAAATTGATTTCCGGGTGGGCCGATAATGCCGTTGGCCGGGGCAGCAGTTTTTTGGCAATTGCCCGCTCGAAATAACCCCGTGAACCCGTTGTGTTGATCATAAAAAGGATATTGCGTGAAAAACAGGCTTCCATCAGTTCGGGCACGCCGGTGTAGTACGCAAAGCGTTCATCCAGGTAAGCATCCATCTGTTCCAAAGTGATTGGCGCAGGCAGGCTCCTTTGACAGCGCCACATGGCGACCCTCAAGCTAATCTTATTGCTGGTATATTGCCGGAATATTAGGGACAGATCCGATTCAAGCTGGGGGTAAACATAAGCCATGAAATCAAACGGGCCGTTGGGTGACAAACATTCACTCCAGTCTGATGATATGAGGCCGCGGTATTCGCTCATGCACTTTTATACCTTTCAAAAATCAATTCTTCCGCTGAAACTTGCTATACCTTTGAACCTAAGTTGGGTTCAAGGATTCGAGGGGTCAAGGGGTCAAGTGATTTTGAGTTTCGGGTTGCGTGTTGCTTAACGCTGTCAGCAACTCGATTCTCGCAACCCGTAACCCGCTGTTCCTTGAATCCTGTTGTGGATAATCACAATAGGAACGATACAGTCTTATTATCCACTTTCTGTGAAAAATAGCAGTTACTTCCCTTTAAAATTCGGTTTCCGCTTCTCCAAAAAGGCCGCCTGGCCCTCCTTGAGATCTTGGCTGTTGATGGCGGCTTGAACGAGGGCATCGGCCGCCTGTTGTCTGGCAGCATCCAGTTTTTGCGAACCTGCAATTAAATTTAGGATCTGTTTCATCCCTTTTAAGGCCAGGGGTGCATTCTGGGCTATTTCATGGGCCAGTGCGTAGGTGACTGCTTCAAGTCTTTCCCGGGGAACCAGATCATCCACCAATCCCATGGATTTAAGTGCTTTAGCCTTATAACGCCGGGCGGTAAAAAACATTTCCTTGGTATGTTGCCAGCCAATGACGCGTATGAAACGTTGCAGCCCTTCCGGAAAATAGACCATGCCCAAGCGGGCGGGCACCATCCCCATCTGAATGTCTTCGACGGCGATGCGAAAATCGCAGGCAACTGCCAAATCGCAAGCCCCGCCAAAGGCGTAGCCATTTAACATGGCGATAACCGGAAACGGAAAATTGATAATACTGTCCATGGCCAGATCGAACGGACTGGTTTTATCCAATAAAGCTTGTTGTTCTTCAGATACATTTGTGGGGATGGCCGAAATGTCGTAACCCGAGGAAAAAGCGTGGTCTCCGGCACCACGGATGATCACGGTGCGTGTATCGCCATCTGCTGCGGCTTTTAAGGTTTCATATATCTGAATCAGCATCTCCGGCGTCAGCGCATTGCGCTTCTCAGGCCGGTTCAAAACCAGGGTGAGAATCATATCCTTCTTTTCAACCAGCAATGGTTTATTCGACATTTTCAAATTCCATTCCAAATAACTTCAAAATGTGCGTTTAATCGATAATATTCGCATTTCATAAAATCGTTTAAAGATTTTATTGTCAAGGGAAAGCCATTGAATTTTATTGACTCAGTCGTACTGATTGCGTAAACCTCAATACGCTTATCTAGGCCAACGCAATTAAAACAGAACGAAATTATGGTAAAAAGGGCCTTGGTCACCTAGATTTAAGGACGTACTTATCGATACAATGCTCAGTCCTAATGGGCTTGTGTCACACTCGAACCCTTGAATCCTGGAATCCTTGAACCCTTTTTTTAATTATAAGGACTTAGTATGGATTATTTTTTCACCCCCCAAGGCATCGCCGTCATTGGTGCCACCGCCAATAAGTTAAAAGGCGGATATCATATACTCAAAAACCTGATCACCGGATACAAAGGCAGTATCTACCCGGTCAATCCGCGATATGATGAAATCGATGGTCTCACCTGTTATGCATCGGTCAAGGATGTTCCTGACCCCGTAGATTTAGCCATCATATTTATACCAGCTAATATTGCTGTGGATGCTGCCCGAGAATGTGCTCGTCGCGGTATCAAGGGTGTGATGATCCAATCGGCTGGTTTTGCAGAAACCGGCGATGCCGGCCGCGCCTTACAGGCCGAACTTCTGGCCATCAAATCAAAATTCGGAATTCGGATTTGGGGCCCCAACTGCATGGGATTGGTGGATGCCGTCAACCGACATGTATTTTCCTTTGTATTAAATAGCATCTGGGATGACGGCCTGACGCCCGGAAACGTCTCCCTGATTGTTCAAAGCGGCATGCTGTCGGCCGGATTTCTCATCGATGCGGTAAGCCACGGCACCATGGGAATCAGCAAAGCCTGCTCCCTGGGCAACAAGGCCGATATCAACGAATGCGACATCTTGGAATATTTGATCACAGATCCCCACACCGAGGCCATTGGGGCGTATCTAGAGTCAATTACCGATGGGTCCCGATTTTTGGAAGCTTGTCGGCAAAGCCACAAACCGATCGTGATCCTCAAAGGGGGTAAAAGTCAGAAAGGTGCCCAGGCCGCCATGAGCCATACCGCCAGCTTGGCCGGTGATACCGACGTTATTAAAGGGGCCCTGACCCAGGTCGGTGTAACCGAAGCCAATGATTTCAAACAAATGCTGGATCTGTGTCGAACCCGGGCCCGGTATCCCCAAATTCCATCCGATCACAGAGGACGTATTGCCATATTAACCTACAGTGGGGGCGCCGGTATTGTGTCAGCTGATTTTGTGGATCAGATGGGGCTGGAAGTTGCGGATTTATCACCAGGAACCCTTGAAAAACTGGCAACAGTCTATCCGGAGTGGATGCCGCCAGCAAATCCAGTGGATTTCTGGCCGGCCATTGAAAAAAATGGTCCTGAGAAGGTTTATCAAACTGCCTTTGAAGCGGTTTGCAGTGATCCGGGTGTGGATGCGGTTCTATTCCATATATTTATCGGTGGCGTTGTGCGTTCACTCGACATCGCCCCTTTAGCGAGCATCGCCGAAAAATATAACAAACCGCTTTTCATCTGGCTTTTGGGCAATCGCCAAGATGCCCACAAATTTCAGCTGCATGCCCATAAAACAGGCGTTCCTGTCTTTCGCGAACTGCAGCGTGCTGTGGAATGCATATCGGCCGTATTTAAGATAACGTACTAAATACGGCGGACAGCTTGACAGTGAAATCAATCTCTTCTATATCGTATTATCAAATGGTTATGGAAGATTAGCCCCATTCAAGGGCGATTCTATTACCTTTCTAGCGGCGATTCAACTCACGGTTTACAATGAAGATCATAATTAGAAATGCTGGAGTGTTCCTCCTATTGGTTGTGCTCTTCGCCTGTACCCCATCGTCAGAGAGTACCGGCGTAACCGATCCACCGCCCACGCCGGTTCGTGTTATGGAAATCCAGCCAGTCCAACTACCCATGGTTGCCGAGGTGGTGGGTCGATTGACACCCAACCGTGAAGTGACCCTTGCCGCCGAGGTAGGTGGTATCGTCACAAAATACACTGCCGATATCGGGGATAGAATTCAAAAAAGAAACATCATCGTCCATCTGGATCCCCGTGACTACCAACTGGCGCTGAAGGAAGCTGAAGCTAATTTTGCCGTGGCCCAAACTCGGTTGGACCTGGCCGTAAAAGCTTATGACCGCGCCAAAAACTTATTACCGCGAGAAGTAATTTCACAAGACGCCTTTGACAATGCGGAAGCAGAATACCTGTCGGCCCAGGCCTCGGTGAAACGGGTGAAGGTGCTGGTGGACATTGCCAAGACGCAACTTTCCAAGACACGGATTCGGGCACCATTCAACGGTCAGGTCGCGGCTCGCATGATCGAGACCGGCCAACTGATAGGGGCGGGTCAGGCATTGATGAAAATAATCGAGCCGAACCCCATGCGGGTCAATATCTGGCTGCCCGAAAATGAATATGTGCGCCTGGATAAAAACGATCATGTGTCGATTGTCATGGAAGCCTATCCTGAAAAGGTGTTCGCGGGTAAAATCGACCGCATCGATATTGCCGCTGATGTAAGAACCAACACCTTCTGCATAGAAATTTTGGTGGATAATCCCAATCTGACTTTCAAATCCGGCATGACGGCCAAGGTGCGTATTATCACGTCCACGATACCCGATGCCATCCTCATTCCCCAGAGCACGGTTCTGTATCGAACAAATCGCGAGGAAGTCTTTATCGCCGGGGAGAATAACCGGGCCGTCCTGCGCAAGGTCAAACTGGGTCTGTCTCTGGACGAGCGGATTCAGATCCGCGAAGGTCTAACAGCGGGCGATCAACTGATTATCACCGGCGGCCAGTTCCTCAAACCAGGTGATAAGATATTAATTTCGGCTTTTAAACAGGCCGAGGACAAATGAATATTTTCCGCTTTATTATCCGGCAGGGGCGGATCTTCACACTGATCGTTATAATTCTCCCAATCATCGCCGGCACCTATGCCTATCAATCTCTACCCAAGGAAGGGGAGCCGGAGATTGCGGTCCCCCATGCCATCGTCGTTACCGCTTATCCGGGTGCTTCGCCCAGTGAAATCGAAAGCCTGGTGACCAATCCCCTTGAAGAAGCATTGAGCGACCTTAAAGATGTGGACGAGATGCGCTCCTCATCTGCCGAGTCCGTTTCCGTAATCGTCATCGATTTTATGGTGGATGCGGACCTGGAGCTTTCCCTGCAGCGCGTCCGGGATAAGGTGACTGAAGCTCAGAAGGAATTGCCAGAGGAGGCCGAAGAAGCCACCGTATCGGAAATCAGTTTCAGTGACATTCCCATCATGCTGGTTTCCGTGGTGGGAGACATGGACCCGGTTTTACTCAAACGCCTGGCCGAAGATGTTGCCGACGAACTGGCCTTGATGCCGGAAGTTCTTTCTACGGATGTAACCGGGGGCAAAACCCGGGAAATACACATCTATCTGGATCCTAACCGGCTCAATCAGTTTGGCTTGACGATTCTAGACGTTTACCATGCAGTTAAACAATCGGATATCAACATCCCCGGTGGTATGGTCAACATTCCGGAACGGCGTTTCCTTTTACGTACGCTTACCGAAATTAAAAATGTAGCCGACTACGAAAAAGTTCCCCTGATCCGTCATGGGGGTCGGGTGGTATATTTAGGCGATGTCGGCAGGATCATAGACGGACATCAAGAGGACGTCAGCTTTTCACGTGTGGACGGCAAACCCTCTGTCTCCATTGCTGTAAAAAAACGGGTCGGGGCCAATATTCTGCAAACATCGGCCAAGGTTCGTAAGGCCATCGAAACCATACAGAAACGCTTTCCGGCCGGGGTCCGGATGGTCGTGACCGCCGATCAGGCGAAATATATTCAGCAAGGGTTCGATACGATGAACAATTCGGCCGTTACCGGTTTAATCATCGTGATTGTGGTGCTCTATTTCGCCATGGGGTTCCGCAATTCCCTCATCACTTCTCTGTCGATTCCCTTGTCGCTGCTGATCACATTCATCCTGCTTAAGGTTTTTAACCAAACCAACAACAACATGGTCCGATTTTCACTGGTGCTCTGTATCGGTCTGCTGGTGGACAATGCCATCATTGTCGTGGAAAATGTCTATCATCACTATCAGATGGGCAAAGAGCGATTGGCGGCCGTCATCGATGGCGTAGCGGAAATCGCCGCGCCGGTTGTCTCGGCGACATTGACGACCATGGCCGCATTCCTGCCGATTTTATTGATGTCGGGAACAACCGGCGAATACATGGGTTTTTTACCCAAAACAGTCACCATTGCGCTGTCCGCATCCCTGATCGTTTCATTAATCGCCAATCCTTTGGTGCTATCCCGATTCATGAAACGCTCCATCAAAGACGGGCGGATCGTCCGCCCCGAGGAAGATCTGGCATTTTTAAAAAAAGTATATGTTCGCATGGTTTCGTGGGCCCTGAACCACCGCCTGGTAATTGTTGGGCTGACGATCGTCAGCATGGCATGGGCTATCAGTCTAGTCGGACTCAACATAGTCAAAATCGAAATGTTCCCGGACATCGACTTTGATTACATTTATATACCCATTGAAACGCCTACGGGCGCGGATGTGGATACCACCGACGCCATTGCCAGACAGGTGGAAAGTATCGTGGCGGACATGGTGCCGGAGGCTACCCAAGTGGTTTCGACGGTGGGATATCGTGGCCAAAGCGCCTATGAGCTGTCTTTTGGTCAGGGCACTGTCAGCCATTTCGCCGAAATTACCATTGAGCTACTGGACGGCAAGGAGTATGCACGCGCTTCTCACCTGGAAATTCAGCAGCGCATCCGCGAACGTTTGGAAAAAATTCCGGGTGCCGCCATCCGCTTTAGGCCGCTGTCCTGGGGGCCGCCTACCTTTGCACCCATCGTGGTTAAAGTCGTCGGCCCGGACCTCGCGGTACTGCGGGAAATCTCCAGTGAGGTCAAAACGCGCTTGTCCCGCATCAATGGGGCTGTGGATGTCAAAGATGATTTTGAGAATGCCCCTCCGGAACTGAGGGTAACGGTTGATCGCCAGAAATCGGCTTTGCTGGGCATCCCCCTGGACCAACTGGCCATGACGCTTCGTGGTGCCACTGCCGGTCTGGATATTCGGGAGTTCCGGGATGAGTTGGATGTATCCAAAAAGTATGACGTACGCGTGCGGTTTTCACCGGCATCGCGAACCACCCCCGCCATGTTGGAAAAGGTCAAGATACGTTCGGACACCGGCATGCTGGTGCCACTGGCGAATATTGCCGGGTTTTCCCAGGGGCCTGGGATCAGCAGAATTGGACATGTAGAACGTCGCAGGGTGGTGCGCGTATCAGCGCGAAACGAAGGCCGGCCGGCAGTGGAAATCTCTAAAGAGCTTGTCAAGCAGCTGGCCGCCTTTGATCTGCCCCCGGGCTATACCTTCGATTTTTCCGGCGAGCACCGCGAAACCGAGGAGTCCTTTGCCAGCCTGAAACTGGCCTATCTGATCGCGTTCATCCTGATTTTCGCTTTGTTGGTGACCCAGTTCAATTCCTATTTTCAACCCCTGGCGATCATGACGGCCCTGCCCTTGTCGGTTGTCGGCGCCATGTTCGGGTTGCTGGTTACAGGCAACAATTTCTCGATCATGAGCTTTGTCGGCTTGGTGGGTCTGACCGGCATCGTGGTCAATGACTCCATCGTTCTGGTTGACTGCATCAACAACAAGCGTAAACAAAAAATGAAAATATTCGATGCCATTACGGCTGCCGGGCAACAACGATTGCGGCCTATTATTTCCACGACCCTCTCGACCATAGGCGGCATTATAACCCTGACCATCACCGATAAACTGTGGGAAGGATTGGGGGTGGTGATCATTTTCGGCATCGGTTTTGCTACGGTACTGACCCTAGTCGTCGTGCCGGTGATGTACTCGCTTTTTGAAAATCTGGGCTACTATGCCATTTCAGCCATCAAGGGGCCCCGGTTTCAATCCATGCCGACAGGAAAAAGTTATTTTCTGTCAAGAAGGCGGGGCGCCAGGTTTTGGATCGCAGTGACTCTGCTGGCTCAGCTCGCGGCCTTTGCCGCCGGCGGATATCTGTTGGCGCCGGAAGCAAATCGCATTTGGGCTTCCGCACATTTCCAGGCACCCGATCTGATCAAGCTGGTAATTGAAGTGGTCGTGTTTGTACTGGGTTTCGGTTTGCAGGGGGCCGGCGTCCTGATTGTGCTGATGATTCCGACCTGGGCAGGACTATTTTTTCTAATGGGGCGGCGGACAGCTGAAATGCATTATGCCGATGTCACTGCCGATGGCATCACGCTGACATCGCCGATTGAATCCCTCTTTTTGACGGCCGAATCCATTGAACGGGTAAAATTTTCCAGGCTTACCAGGCGATTGACCATACATGCTGGCAGACGGCGGATCACCATACGCAAGGTTGTGGCGGCAAAAAGGAAACCTGAAAAATTGCCGCTCCGGACCTGGCTCGCCACGAAACCGCCGTCAAGGACCGACCTTAGAGCCGGCATGCAAGAATTGAAAGCCGCCCTGGATGGCTTGATCGTGAGTCAGCGTTAAGCTCTAGAAATTTTCCTGCTTAGACTCCGATAATGCATATGCAATCCTGAGACTGAACCGGCTTTGGACAAGCGGTAAAAACAATGCAAGATTATGGTTTCATTGCGCCGTGGTATGACTTTCTGTTGCGGCCATTGCTAAAATCCATCCGCCAGGATATTCTCGAGACGGTTCTGGTTTTAAAGCCAGGGCTCGTATTGGATGTGGCCTGCGGCACGGGCGACCAGTTGCACCTTCTGGCTGAACACCGAATCAACGTCATCGGCATCGATCTTTCAGAAGCCATGTTACGCCAATGTCGCCGGACAAACCCGGCCACAGTCTGCATGTTGCAGGACGGCGCGGCCACGGCTTTTCAGCCGGCCTCGTTTGATCTGGTCATGACATCCTTTGCCTTGCACGAGTGCGGATGGTCTACGGCCGTAGGCATGCTGGGGGAGATCTACCGGATCCTTAAACCCGGTGGTCATCTGCTAATTGTGGATTATACCGATTTAACAAAGATACGTGGGCATGTGCGCCTTGCCATCAGCACCATTGAGTTCCTGGCCGGCCGCCGCCACTATCGGAATTTCCGTAGCTATCTTTACAGGGGCGGTCTGCCTGCCTTGATCGATCCGGAACGATTCAGTTTGCAAAAATCTCACCCGCACGCTTCCGGCAGTATCGCAATCCAGCAGTTTAAACGCCTAAATTTTAGGTGACTTAATCTTATTTTCCAATAAGTTAACCTCAGAATTGCAAAAACCTGAGCGGTTAAGTGGCAGTGCGGTATTGCGCAATCTGTCTTGATATGGCGATCAGTTGATCATCCTGATCCCAAATCTCTCCATCCTCCTCCAGAAGACCGCAGGTAATAAACCGCGTCCGAAAAACGCATTTCAACCACGCCGTTCGGGGGATGTTGCGAATGTTGACAGAAAACTCCAGGGTCGGAACCCAGGCAACCATGCCTTGACTGGTCATCACGGCCGGCGGAAATGAATCGGCAGCCAGGAGTATCCCAAATATATCAAAAGGCCGGTCGTCTTTAAACTTGATATAGCCCCTCATCTCAGATCGTTCGGACAAGTCTCCCGAAAGCCATCCCGTACTAAAAGGATCCAGACGAATATCCATGCGCCCGAAAAGGGTGTATTGGGGCAGTTCCGGCACCGGCAGGCAGTCTTTCAATTGCGCAAATGTCACGGCAGGTTTCGCATAACTTTCCAGTACACATTCATTATTTTCTCCCGCGAAAGTACCAAAAGCCCTAATTTTCTTTTCGCCGTTTTGGTGCAAGGTTGCCTGCAGGCGATTAAATTGCCGGGAAACGGCCAGTTTTTCCACGGACACGCGCACGCCGCCCGACTCGCAGCGCTTCAAATAATTGGCTGTAATAATAGGCGTTGATTGCTCATCACTCACCAGCATCATGGCTTGGGTCATAATCGCCATCAAATAACCCCCATCGGGAACCCCGTTGATGGACCAGTTGTCGGCAATTGCGCCCGAGAACAACCGATCCGTTTCCATATGCAGTTGAATATCCCGGTCGAATTGATGCATCCCTTTTTCCTTTATCATAAATTTTCAGGCCCAGACGCGCACAAGCAAATCTGAAACAAAATCCATATTCAAATATCATAGCTATCCTCAAAATAAGAAGCATGAAAATTTATTAATCAATGGAGGTCGCTGTGATATGGAAAAACCATAACAGAATTATTTTAGTTGTGCATTCCTTTTGTTTTGGATAAAACCTGCCTGCAAAAAGGAAAAAATCATGGCGATTGTCAGCATCATCAAAGCAGCCTATGAGGCTATTGATATCGATTCTCTTCTGGCGCCTTTGGGAGGGATTACCCGGCACGTGGAAGATAATGAGAAGGTTCTGCTTAAAATCAACATGCTTTCTGCCAAAGGTCCGGATACAGCGGTGAACACCCACCCTGATCTGGTTCGAGCTGTCGCCCAGACAGTCAAGAAGGCTGGCGCCAACCCCTATATAGGTGATTCGCCGGCCGGAACATTTTCGCAACGGGTATTAAAAAAAGCCTACAAGCGCACCGGATTCGAGAAACTGGCCGCCGAGGAGGATATACCGTTAAACCTTGATACCGGTTCTAAAAAGGTAGAAATTCCTGATGGTCTTCGTCTGCACCGGGTCCCCATCTGTGATTTTGCCGTGAATGCAGATAAAATCATTGCCGTGCCCAAGCTCAAAACCCACTCCATGCAGTATCTGACCCTGGCGTGCAAAATCATGTATGGGGCCGTTCCGGGCCTCACCAAGGCAAAGTATCATGCCCAATTTCCCCGCAAAATCAGTTTTGCAGATATGATGCTGGATGTCCTTTCGGTCGTGGAACCGCATTTGATTGTCATGGACGCAATAATCGCCATGCAGGGCCAGGGTCCGGGCAGCGGCGATCCGGTAAAGCTGGGCCTGGTAATGGCCGCAACCGATTGCGTTGCCCTTGATATTGCCGTGTGTGAAATCATCGGTGTCGAACCGGTGGCTATTCCCGTCCTCAAAAGGGCTAAGGTTCGTGGCTTGTGGCCGGACAACATCGAATATCCCCTACTCAAACCCCGGGATGTGGCTTATCATGGATTTCGATTGCCCAACACCGCAGACCATCTTATAACCGGCCGCAAAACGCCCGCTAAAAGTCCGGTTGTCACCGATAAGTGTATAGCCTGCGGGGATTGTGAGAATATTTGTCCCAAGGAAGCCATAAAAGTAGAAGGTGAACTGGCGGTGGTGACGTATTCAAAATGCATCCGCTGTTACTGTTGCCATGAAATCTGCCCCGAAGATGCCATTGTGCTGCGTAGTCTAAAATAACGCTATTTCCTACCATGGCGTTGTCAGGAGCACTTCCTGCTCAGTAACCGGATGCGTGGCAATGGCCTGCTCTATCTTTTCCAGGAAGAGCTTTCGGGATCCCGGTAGGATGCCCCTGGAGGATACAATATTGTTGGCGTGATCCCCCCAGTAAATGGTCTCGAAGCCAGCCAAATTTTCCAGGAGATACTTTTCCTCTTCCAGGATCTGCAGCGGGGTTGCCTGGATGAACTCGCCGGTTTCAACCTGATTCGCAAGAATGGTTCCCGGCTGGATGGCCAGGGCCATGGGTGCTATTTGTTCAGGTTTCAAGATGTTGAGCAGTCTTGTGGTTTCAACGATATGCTCCCTGGAGCGATCCTTACCGCCTATGCCAAAAATGATGGAAACCAGTATGTCGATACCGGCGGCTTTGGCTTTGGCCATTCCCTTTTCAGCCTGTTCCGGCGTCAGGCCTTTATTGATCTGCCTTAGGATTAGTCGATCGCCGGACTCCAAACCCGTATAGGCCAAGGTTAATCCAGCTTGTTTCATTTCTTTGAGTTCGTCGATAGATTTGCGTCTAAGATCATTCAAGCCGGCGTAAAGCGCAATTTTCGAACACTCCGGAAAAGTTGCACTAATTTTACCAAGTATTTTCAAAAGAAAATCTGTTTTCAGGGCCAGTACGTTCCCGTCAATCAGAAAGATGGATTCGACCCGGGGATAAATGTGTCTGGCTTCATCGATATCCTTAAAAATCTCATCAATCTTCCTGATGCGAAATCGCTTGTCACTAAACATGTCGCAGAATGTGCATTTATTATGGGTACAGCCCAGGGTTGTCTGTATCAGTATACTATTGGCCTCCGGCCAGGGCCGATAGATTTTTCCTTGGTATTGCATTTCCATCTCCTGCCTACATTAAGCGTTTAAATTATTATATTTACCGAAGATATTTATTTTCCGTGGACCAAATCTAATTGACTTAATAAAATCAAAAATCCTCCGGGATTGCTGAATCAGCCAATATCATCTCGATAACACGTACAACCTCTTCACATTTTCGGGGATCTAATGCATCGGGGTGGGGCGATACAAATCGACCGATATCATTGTCAAAATACTGGCCTGATGCGGTTGCAAACTCATCTGCCAATGCAGCACGGCTGAGGATTTTTGCACCGACCCGGAGATCGCCGCCAGCCACGCCATAGGCCTCTTTCACCATTTTACTGCCGAGCATCGACGCAGGATTTACCGCAATGATGACCGGGCCGTCACCTTTGCGCGCAAGCGCCATGGATCGAGACCACATGGTAAGCGCCAGTTTGCTTTGTGCATACGCTGCACCGTCGGACAGGTTGACACGTCCGGCCAGAGCTGCGGAATCTACCGGAGCCTGGGCCGCCGAGGACAGATTGATTACACGTCCTGACCCGCCTAAAAGCGGTAAAAGTAGCTGTGTCAGCAAATAGGGTGCAATTGTATTGACCGCAAAGCGCACATCCAGCCCATCCGGCGTAATAGTTTTGGATGCTCTAAAAACACCGGCATTGTTGATTAACACATCGAGTTTTAAGTGATTTTCAGCAACAACTTTGGCAAGAGCCCTCGCGTCGGACATTTGCGACAGGTCAGCAACATAACTTTCAACGCCTCCGCCATTTGGCGGATTTGAAAGCTCTGCTCGTACATTTTCTAGCTTAGCCGGATTACGGCCATGCAATAAGATTTTATGGCCAGAAGATACCAGTATTTTGGCTGTTTCTAACCCGATGCCGTCGGTTGCTCCCGTTATTAAAATGTTTTTTGGCATCATTATTTCTCCTTCTAATTCCATTATCGTTAGCGTCGTCGGATCCTACCGTAGTCGACCGAAGGGCCCGTTTCATTAAACCTCTCAAGCGAGGTCGTCCTTGCCTTCAATCAGGAAGTGATGGCTGTTCGAACCGGCAGTCCTGGCTTTTAGATGAGGTGCGTACTCAGGGTCGTTCATGAAAGCCTTGGCGGCTTCTTTTGAAGGCCATTCAATAATGATTCTTAGTGCGGCACCTTCGCCTTCTCCTTCAAGGCGCTCGTGACTTGAAGTTCGGGCGATGTACTTCCCCCCGTGCTTAGCGACGAGCGTGTTTGCAGGTGCGATGTAGTCTGGGATCCAATCTTCGTTGGTGGGTGTGACTGCTAATACTGAGTAGTGTGTCATTGTGTGTTTCTCCTTATTATCGTTAAATTAAAGAGTGAGAACCTGTGTGCGATCATGGTGCCACTCTCTTGTCTATGTTGATCGTAATGTAGGACGGATTGAAGATAACGCAAATTAATAGTTGTCATGTCACGCATGACTGATTATCATTGCAAGCATGATACCCATTGATCTCGACATAGACATGCTGCGTTGCTTCATGGAGGTTGCCAAGACAAGAAGCTTCACACAAGCCGGAAACAATATCGGCTTAACTCAGTCCGGTGTCAGTGTAAAAATACGCCGGTTGGAAGAAAGATTAAGCGCCCGGATCTTCAACCGGACCAGCAAAAGCCTCTCACTCACACTTGAGGGTGAAATGCTGTGGGACTATGCCGGACGCATCCTGGCCGTGCATGACGAAGCCGTAAGCCGGTTAACAAAGCCCAAAGCCTCCGGGAAATTACGTATCGGCATCATCGACTATTTTATACCCGAACTTCTTCCGGGCCTATTGAGCAAATTCAGGAAACAATACCCCAACATTCATCTCGAAGTGCGGACGGATGTCGGCATCAATCTGATCCCCCTGTTTGAAAAAGGTGAGTTGGATTTGGTGGTGACCGGAAAAGATGATTACGAGGGAAATTATCGTATTCTAATACAGGAACCTCTGATCTGGGCGGTTGGCAAAGAAACAGACGTGCCGATTCACACAGAGGCCGTAAACCTGGTGCTGTTGCCGTCACCGTGCAGTTTTAGAAAAATTGCCACCGAGGGTCTTGAAAAGGCAAAGCGTAAATGGGAAATCGTATTCACCGGAAGTTCCATGGCCAATATCCAGGCCGCCGTTCAGGCAGGAATGGGACTATCCATTTTACCCATGGGCGCCCTAAAGGATGGATTACGAAAAGCACCGTCCCATTTGGGACTGCCGGAATTACCCATGTACTCTATCGTTCTGATTGCAGATGAAGACAAAGAAAATGACGCCAGAGATGTTTTTAGCAGCTATCTGGAAGCGGAACTCAACTCTATAGGCTGAAAAATATTTTTTGAAAGGGATGTCTATCTCTGACTAGTGTAGATATTTATCTCGCAGGACTTCAGCCATTTGAAGAACAGAACCAAAGGCTCTTTCCACAGTGCGTTCTTTGTCGGGGTTAACCAAGCAGCAGGTAGCCGGAGAGATCATGCTGTTGTTGATCAGAAGTTCTTGGTCAACACCTTGGGACCATAGATATTCCCAGACCGTTTCGAGACGTTTGATCAATGCGGGATTTTCTTCTTGGGCAAAGGCCTCAAATCCAGTGGGAACAATACCCCACACGATGACGCCGCCACGGTATAAAAATTTACCAATAGATTTGGCATAGGATGAAAAGATTTCTGCATTTGTGTAAACATCCATGGATAGTACATCGAGATCAAGGTTGAGCAAAAAATCCCAATCGGGGTTACCACATAAATGAATACCGCGTGGTCGATCAACCTGAGCGAAAAATTGATCCAAATCACCTTTTGCCTGCAAATCACTATATCCGGACATTGCAGAAAACAAGAATTGTAATCCGGGCTCATCTACAAACATGAAGGCATTACGATTTTGCCGTTTTAATCGTGCCAGCTGCACATTCAAGCGTTTGGCCATAAATTCCAGCATGAACGGTCTTACCGTATCATCAAAAAGAATGGGGCGTTCATCCTGATCCAAAATGTTAAACCCGAAGCTGATGGGGCCTTCAAGCTGCCCGCGTATCGCAGCCCGGTCCGCCAGGTCTAATTCCAGAAAACGATGGTACACGTTGGAGTAGGACTCGCTAATATCAAAAAGATCAGGTGAGTCAAACTGAGACAAGGTCTCTTCTATCTCTTCTGCGAACTTATCTAGGGAAAAACGCAGGGTCCGCTTCTCAAGATCCAGTATTATTCCAGGAAAATGTTCAGCGGCTTGCACATACATGTCTTCATAGTAGCTGTAGTTTGGAAGTTGGGGCCAGAAGGGTACATCCAGCGACAGTGCCATTTCAAGCGCTCGTGTTACGTCCAAGTGAGGCATGACGGCCATGGCGGTGGTTAGTAGACTACCTGGAATTTTCGCTTTCATATTAAAATGTTTCGTCTATATCCAATGGTGTCTGCTTTAGAAACAATTGGCGAACTTTTCTCCAAACAGTTTACATTTTGTGACGCTTTCATCGCTGGGGGTCCACAATACCCTAAGCCCTTCATCCAACATTTCGAAGCCGGCTGATTCTAAATTTTCGGTTATTATTTTGGTGGCCTCCCCACTCCACCCATAACACCCAAAAGCCGCGGCTTTTTTATTTTTAAACTTTAGTCCTTTAATCTCTTCGAGCATGCCGGCGACCGAGACCAAGATACCCCTATTGATGGTAGGTGATCCCACAAGGATGGCTTTTGACTTGAATATCTCGGTGATAACATCATTTTTATCGCTATTAGCCAGATTAAACAGTTTTACATTGACTTCCGCGTCTGTTTGCTTGATGCCTTCCGTAATTTTTTCAGCCATCACCCGCGTCCCGTCCCACATGGTATCGTAAATAATTGTAATTTGATTCTCCTGATAGGCATCTGCCCAGGACATGTATTTCTCGACGATCTGTTCTGGTTTGTCCCGCCATATGATACCGTGGCTCGTACAAATCATATCAAGTGGTAGGTTAAATGATAAAACCTCATTGATCTTCTTAATCACCATGGGGCTAAATGGGGTCAGGATGTTTGCGTAATATTTTATACACTCTGCGCCTAGCTCATTCTGATCCACCAAATCGTTGAACATATATTCAGAAGCATAGTGCTGACCAAACGCATCGTTACTGAACAATACACTATCTTGGGTTAGATAACAGAACATGCTGTCAGGCCAATGAAGCATCGGTGCTTCAACAAATACCAATTCTTTTGTTCCTAAACTGAGCTTATCACCGGTTTTGACTGTCTGGAAATTCCAATCTTGGTGATAATGCCCTTTTAAGGATTTGACGCCGTTTTTAGTACAATAGATGGGCGTCTCGGGTATCAGGCTCATCAACTCGGGCAAAGCGCCACTGTGATCGCTTTCGGCATGATTGGCGATGATATAGTCAATTTTATCGAGCTCGATTTCCCTGGCCAGGTTATTAACGAATTCTTTTGAAAATGGCCGCCATACCGTATCGATCAACGCCACCTTGTCTTCTTTGACCAAATAGGAATTATATGAAGATCCACGATGTGTTGAGTATTCATCGCCATGAAATTTTCTGAGTTCCCAGTCAATTTTTCCAACCCAGTAGATATTATTTTTCACTTTAAAAGTCATATCTCCTGCTCCTATCTATTTTTTTGAAAGGATTAATTCGTATTGAGAATGCTCAGCCTAAAATATATTTTGAAGCATCTTTATGGTTTGCCTTCTCCAATCGTAGCAGCTGATAACCTGATTCCATTTTTAAAGTATCAGCTTTTTTACAAATAAGCAAAAGCAGTGCCCATTCCCAAAAATTGATTGTTATCATGAATTATAAGCGCGATTAGCACTATTTGCGTATGATAGGGCAGGATGTAATGTCGCTTTTCATACGGTGTCACCCATCATGGTCGATGGAAAGATTAAACAGCGATACCTAGCCGGCAAGGATTTCAAGGCACAGACTGGAAACCGGTAAAACCATGGCTTTACCGAATTTCGATGAATATTTTGCTTAGGGCACCAGCCCGGCAGTCATCTGGCCGACCGCAAGCGGCCTGACATCGTCAAAGTAGATATCACGGACGTACTTCATGTCTCGCCACAACAGGTCATATCCCTTAAAAAACCGAAAAGGACTTACAATCCGCAGCCAGTTCCCGATTTCCTGATCCGACCCGCGTCTTTTTTTGCCGGCCGTTCCCATCAAACGAATACCCGGATGCTTATGGAACCGACCGTTGAAAAGGGATTTAAACCAGAATCCGGCTCCGCTGTTCACAGCCAACACACACAGGCGCGGATTTTTAGCGATATTGCGTGATAAGGCAGCGGGGTATTCGTCGGCATACACCCCATGGCCCGGTTCATAGAGCAACAGCGATCCAATGGGGGTTACATGCGGCGAGCCGTCCGAATTGGTGGAGGCGATCGCAAAATATCTGCTGCTTCTCAGGCCGTCTTTACAAATTGATTTAATCAGACCCCAATCTTTTTCAATATCCATAATCTTTTTGTTCTCCTAAATTTTAACTGAGCTAGCGTATTTTAATTACTTTTCCTGTTTTCGGCTTTACTTTTGATGACCCGTAAAACTTTGTGAGCCAGGAGTAGATGCATGGGTTTGATCAGATACCAATAGACTTTTTCCCTGAAAGTCGGTGCTTTTGAGAAAAGATCAAAACTCAGCGCGGTCCCGCTGCCTCTGGGAATAAGGGAATAGCCCGTTTGACACTTAAAGCAAAACGAATTCAAGCAAAACAGGTATGACGCCGGCTTTTCTGATTTCAACAAGGTAAATGGACCCATTGAATCTCCCACTTTCAAAATCAGAGAATCTTCGTTTCTTTCAACTCTGATGGCCTCTAGGGCGGCCCGCATGCCATCCACCAAAAAAACCCTTAGGAAAAAAAACGGCTTTGTTTCCAATATGGAATATACCGGAAACTTGTTGGGCATGGTTTCAATCAGGCCAAAAACCGCTTCCGGCGGTGCGTCGATTACGATTTCGCGTTTATCCTGAATCAATACAACCTGCCCCTTCTCATCAAAAGTTATCAATTAGTTTGTTTACACCAACCCAAGAATGATTCACGAGCTGAATGCTTTCGTACAACGGCGACAAGAACTGAACAATCCATCAGCGATTTTCGCTGTTTGAGCCGCTTAGGGTTCTTTACATCTGCACCAGACGAGGAATATTTATTGTGTGAATTTGACCGAAATGAACTAAAATGTATTTAAACAGTATGCCAGTGCTGATGTTAAGACCCCTTGTGGCGAGTTCGAACAGCGCTGATGGATTGTTCAGTTCTTGTCGCCGGAATCCCGAAAGTTAAGTTAATAATATATATGATTTTCATTTAATTTCATGGATAATTCATGGGGGCCATTCATATGGACTTTTCATCCTAACCCGCGCCCCCAGCATCTCATAAATACGCATGAGACCATAGCGGGTGCGGTCCAGAAATACGAAGTTGGGATTCATATCCACATGCTTGCGCAAACGATAGATTTTATCCAGGTGTTGACGACCCTCGGCAAAGAAACCCGGGTTGGCGCCAAAGTCGAAAAACTCTTCCACAAACAATTTCTCAAACCATTGACTGAAGGTGACAACGGTTTCGAAGAATTGCTGTTTGACTTGGTCATCTAATTTTGCGCGAATCATGCCGAAGGCCTCCAGCAGATCGAAATATCTTTCCTTGTCGGGATTGACCACCGTTGCCGGCAGCTGTCGATAATGATCCACAAACTCGGGGCTAAGACGTTTGACACAACCAAAATCCACCAGTCCCACCGACAGGTTATCCGCGATAATGAAGTTGCCGGGATTTGGATCGGCATGAATCGTATTGAGCTCGTAGACCCCGGTGAAAAATATCTGGTTTAGGGTGGCGGCTACGGCATCGCGCGCTTTTTGGTCAGGACCGGTCTTGATCCAGGCATCCAGCGGCAAGCCCTCCAGATAGGTTAGGCATAAGATATTCTCCGAGGAATAATCTTGATACACTTCTGGAATCACCACATCGTCTAGTTTCAAATTATCTTTGAAATAGATCAAATGCCGGGATTCCATTTGATAATCGATCTCCTCCAGGAGACGGGCTTCGATTTCATCCAGGGCGGACCGATACAGATGGTAGTCATCCGCCGTCCGCAGCAGGTTTTTGATTAAGCGGATATCACCGGCAATGGTGCGGTCAATGCCGGGATACTGGATTTTGATGGCCAGGTCTTGGCCGCCTGGCGTCCTCGCACGGTGTACCTGGCCCAGGCTGGCTGCGGCAAATGCCTCGGATTCAAAAGATTCGAAAAGCTTCTCGGGAAATTCGCCCAGAGCACTGGTGATAACTTTGCGAATCAAGGCCCGATTGAGTGGCGGCACCTGATGATAAGATTTTTCCAGCTCCCGGCGCACTTCTTCTGGGAAAATATCGATTTCAAAACTGAGTTGCTGGGCAATTTTCAAGGCAGTGCCCCTCAGCAAACTCAATCCTTGAAACAGGATATGCGCCCCTTCACGCTGGGCCTTAAGTTTGGCTGCTTTTTGCTTTTGGCGGTCTAAAAAGGGCTTCTCGGCCAAATACTTCAGCATCTTGCCGCCAACTTTAATGGCGGTTTTGCCGCCCGAAATGGATCGTTGCCATTTATTTTGAGGAATGCCCGTCCGCATAATTTCAACCTATTTTGATATGCCTGGTTTAGCACCTCTCATGTTAAACCTCATCCTATTTGAATAGGATATTAAATCCAGACGTTGATGAAATCCCGAATCACAACATCCAAGTTGGAAATTTCAAACAGTCGACCGCCTATCTGAAATTCGGGTATCGGGATTTGGGATTTGCCCTACGACAAGGCTCAGGGTGGGGAGCCTGTCGAATTTTTGGTATTTGGTGCCTGGCATTTATAATTTCCGGAGTATCCGGGTTAGGTTCCCATGAATTCACGTTTAACCTTCTGTGCCAGGTCCACGTGATTCTTAAAGTTCGGTAATCTGTTGAGCACATGTGTTTTGAACAACATGATGGATAAATCGAACATTTTATTGACGATGCCGGATTTCAATAGCGCCACGCCTAAATCCAAGCTTTTATCTATCAGGATACTGGTATCTTCAAATTGGGTAGATTTGTCCGCCAACCAATATGCCAGAACGGCAATGTAGTAATCCCAAAAAAGCTGCACCACGAATTCAGAAAAAGCCAATGGCGGTATCTCTTCCACCTCGATGGCCGCATCCAGCATGTCGTTGATGGCCAGTAAGAATTGCTTCCGAATGGGTTCAAACAACTGGTAATTCTGACTCAGGGAGAAAAAAACAGTTTTATAACTGAGCTCGACAAATTCGCGATCCGGCAAAAATAAGGTCAAACTGGTCTCAAAATAAGTCTGTACCTGCTCTTGAAACGAATATGTATTGAAATCCTCGATGGCCTGCAGCTTTTTAGAGCAATCCAGGAAATGATCCTGATAATAAGCATATAAAATTGATTCTTTGGTGGGAAAATAATTATAAATGGTGGCATCACCAATCTCGCTCCGGCGGGCGATTTCCCGCATGGTTGCAGCTTTGAAACCTTTTTCGATCATCAGATCCACGCAAGCGCCAATTATTTTGAGGCGATTCTTCTTACGTTGCTTTTGGGATATTTTCATTTTATACCTATTTGCTATTTAATAATTTATATAATTTGCTATTTAATATATAGCAATTATATATTAAGTCAAGAAAATTCTTCATCACACAAAAAATAATCTTTACAAAATCAATTTAATGGTTTATTTTTTATTTCGACCAGTCAGTATAAATAAAGAATCGTTTGTTCCCAAAGACAGAGGATAAAATGCAATGCCCAAACTCGGTATGAAACCCATCAGACGCGCCCAGGTTATTCGGGCGGTAATTGAATCGATTGCCGATGCCGGCCTGGAAACGCTGACCATGGACGGCGTGGCCAAAAAGGCCGGTGTTTCCAAAGGAGTGGTCAATTATTACTTTTCCGGCAAACAGGATCTGCTGCGGCAGGCATTCCAGGCCTTTTTAGAGTCCTACTATCAACAGATTGCGGATTTAATCCAAGCGGATATGACCGCCCTGGAAATGCTGAGCGTGGTGATCGACGTATGCTTCCCCGATGGTAACGTGGCCCTGCAGCTCTGGCAACATGATCCCAAGCTAAAGCATAAAGTCCAACCAGAAGATAACTCTGAGTTCATTTATCCCATCGACAAATTGGGAAAAGTATTTGTCCATTTTCTCAGTCGCACGGCATCGGACGAAGCTTTTGAAGCGGTCTATCAAGCTGTATACAACACCTATCTGGAAGGCACTCAGGCCATTATTGAATACGGCATCGATACCAAGGAATTTCGCGTTGTCGACGCCCGGGAGACGGCCCTGGGGATTATGGCGCTTATCGAAGGCTTGGTTTTGTATCGCAATGTCGGATTCAATCCTATGAACTCAAAAGCATATCGGTCTCTGTGTCTAAATTTCGCTAAGCAACATTTAATAGTGACCCCAAACAACTAAAATCCAAGAATTTGTTCAATTGACTGGAGGACAACATGTCCAAATCATCCGTCATCATCATCGGGGCCGGGCTGAGCGGCCTGGCTACCGGAATCTACGCCCAGCAAAATGGCTACCAGTGCACCATTTTCGAACATGGGCGCCATCCTGGCGGTGTAGCCGCCCAATGGAAAAGGCAGGGTTATACCATTGACGGCGGCATCCACTTCTACATGGGATTTCGGCCGGGGGGGCCCGATCATGAAATCTATCGCCAATTGGGCATTTATCAGGCCGACCAATTTGAGACGATGGTCAACTACGGTCGCTTTGTGGATCCAGATGGTGGCCGCAGTTTAGATATTACCCAGGACCTTGATGATGTTTCCGCTCACATGAAACAGATATCCCCCCAAGATACTGCCTTCATCGACAAATTCTTCAAAGGGGCCAAGGCCTTCCGGGGTTCAAATTTGGTGGCTTCCATGCAAAAACCGCCGGAAATGAATCGATGGTGGGATAGCCTCAAAATGATGTTTAACATGCGTAAAACGCTGCGTTACTATGCCGGTTGGTATATGCAACCGATGGACGCAGTAGTTAAAGAGTTGCATGACCCCTGGTTAAAACATGTATTCCGAAACCTCTTTCTACCGGAAGTTCCGGTCGTATTTGTGATGATCATTCTAGGCATACTGGCAAGCGGCAACATGGCAAAGCGTAAGGACGGATCCGGCGGATTTGCCCGGGCCCTGGAAAAGCGTTTTTTAGATTCTGGTGGTAAGGTTGTGTATGCTTCGACCGTGGATAAAATCCTGGTTGAAAAAGATGATGCCGTGGGGGTGCGCCTTGCAAATGGCGAAACCCATCATGCCGACCATATCGTATCGGCGGCGGATGGGCACGCGACACTCTATGACCTCCTGGAAGGTCAGTATCTGACACCTGAATTAAAGAAACTGCATGCAAAATGGCCTTTGTTCAAGCCCATCGTGCTCGTTAATTACGGTGTTGCCAGGAGTTTTGTAAAAGACCCCTCGATCATGATGCTCAAACCCAAAACGAAAATGAACACAGGTTATCTCGACAGCGACTGTTGGGTCATCCGTATCTTTAACTATAGCCCGGATTGTGCTCCGGCCGGTAAAACCGTCCTGCAGGTGATGATCGAATCCCAATGGCAGCCATGGAATGAAATTCGCGTAGACCGGGATGCATATAAAACGGAAAAAGAAAATTTAGCCAAACAGGTTTTGGCGGAATTAAATCAGGTTTGGCCCGGGATTACGGAGCAGGTGGAAATGACCAATGTGGCCACACCTTATACCTGGTGGCGTTACACCCGCAACCGGCAGGGTGCTTATGAAGGCTTTGCCATCACTGATAAGATATTCAGAACTTCAGTAAAAAGAACGCTTCCCGACCTGGACCATTTTTATATGGCCGGCCAATGGGTGATACCAGGCGGCGGTGTTTTAGCTACGCTGATGTCGGGCAAACACGCGGCCATGCTGATGTGCCGCCGGGATGGCAAATCATTTAGCCCCCACCCTTATATGCAGTAGGGGAAGCTATCCCGCTACAGTCTCGGGTATATTCTCCGAATCGGATCGTGCCCATAAGGACTTGATATCTTCTAATATCATATAGAGCGACGGCACCATGATAAGGGTTATAAAGGTCGCAAACAGGATCCCGAAACCGAGTGAAATGGCCATGGGAATCAAAAACCGGGCCTGACGGGATGTCTCCAGGATCATGGGAGCCAAACCTCCGAAGGTGGTCAGGGTGGTGAGCAATATGGGACGGAAGCGTTGGATGCCTGCCTCCCGGACGGCTTCCGTAACCACCTGGCCGGCGCGCCGTTTGCGGTTGGCTAAATCGATCAGAATCAGGGAATCATTAACAACTACGCCTGAAAGGGCCACGATGCCGAAAAGGCTCATGACCGACAGCGAATAGCCCATTATCAAGTGTCCCACCACCGCGCCGATCATCCCAAACGGAATGCAAAACATGATAATCATGGGCTGGAAATAGCTTTTAAACGGAATCGCCAGCATGGCATAGACCCCCAGTAGGGCAAACCCCAACCCCGCCAAAAGCGCGCTGACACTCTCCTGAATGTCTGCCTGCCGACCTTTGAAACTGTAACTCAACCCCGGAAACCGGTTGGACAGCATGGGCAGAATTTCTGATTTCAAGGCGTTCTTGACAATTTCCGCTTTGGGAGGCGGACGAACATTGGCGGTCACCGCGATAACCCTGCGGCCGTCTGTCCGGTCAATGGTGGTATAGGCCCTGCCGGGAATCATGTCCACGGCATCACGTAATAATATCTCTCCGCCGGGCGATTGCAGAATTAAATCTTCCAGGGTAGCTTCCCGAATCCGCTCAGCCTCCGGCAATCGGACCCGCACCGTCACCTCGTTCCGGCCCCGCTGCTGTTTGACCGCCTCGACACCCTGGAATGCATGCCGGATCTGATTGGCCACTTCTTTGGATGTCAGCCCCACGCGAACACCGGCAGGACGGATGCGGAGATCGTACTGGCGCTTACCGTCGGCCGAACCGTCGTCGATATCCCGCACAACCGGGAAGGCTGCCAACTGTTCTGCCAGGGCCTCACCGGCACCGTCCAACACGTTTTTGTCCCGATGGCTCAATTGAATCGTTAGACCCTTACCGGATCCGGGACCGCCGCGATCCGATTCGAAGGTAATGGATTCAAGACCGGACAAGGCTCCCACCTGTTTGCGCCACAAGGCGGTAACTTCGGCGGTATTCAAGGGCCGCGTGGCCGCGTCCGTCAAATAGAATCGCACCGTGAGGGTATTCTCCCTGACCAGAGATAGAGCGCCCTTGGAAAGGCGGTCCTTTCCGTTCTCTTCAGCCACGCGGTCGGCTGCATCCACCAGGTGTTTTTCAATGGTAGCCATACGATCTTGGGCCGTGCCGTAGGGCAGTACCGCTTCACAATAGGCATAATCCGATTCCACCTTGGGGAACAGCATCATGCCCATTCGACCTGATGCAACATATCCGGCGGTGGTCATCAACACGGCCAGCCCCAAAGCAACCACGGTATAACGTTGCCGCAAGACGCCTTTTAAAAACCTGCCGTAAACCTGTTGAATAAACCGCTCCAGGGTCAAACTTAGCCCCTGCTGCCACCGCTCCAAATGGTTGAATGGCCAAATCGCCTGTCTCCGGCTCTCATGACTCAAATGTGCTGGTAGGACAAACAGGCTTTCAATCAGGGACACACCAAAAACGGCAATCACCACTAACGGAATCGCACTGAAAACCTTGCCCATAATACCAGGCACAAAAAAAAGTGGTAGAAAGGCGATCATATTGGTCAACACACTGAAAACCACCGGCATGGCAATTTCCCGAGCCCCAACTCGGGCGGCTTTTAGAAAAGGCATTCCCTGACGACGATAATGATATATGTTCTCACCCACCACCACGGCATCATCCACCACAATACCCAGGGTTACGATGAAAGCGAACATAGTGATCATGTTGATGGAAAATGATGTGGCCCCCAAAAATACGAATGCGCCCAAAATCGATATGGGAATGCCCAGACTCACCCAAAAAGCCAGACGGATATCCAGAAATATTGCCAGGAAAAGAAAAACCAAGGCCAGCCCGATAAACGCGTTCTTCAATAATAGTTCCGCCCGCTGCTGAAATATTACCGAACGATCGTGGAGCACGGCCAGATCCAAACCCTCAGGCAGATTCTCCTTGATCCGTTCCAAAACGGATCGTGCCGCTTCGGCCACTTGGATGGGGGTCTGTTCGCCGACCCGGTAAACTTCGATCCTGACAGCCGGTTGCCCGTTGTATGAAGCCCAGGCATTGGTGTCTTCAAAGCCTTCCCGCACGGTGGCGATATCTTCCAAAAGCACCTTGGAACCGTCCGCCAGGCTGAGCACCGGCAAACGCGCATACTGACGTGCGGTGTCACGTCGGTCCTTGACCCGTACCAGGATGTCGCCGCCGGTAGTTTTGAGACTGCCCCCGCCCAGTTCTACCGAAGCGCGCGCCACTGTCTCGGCGATCGCTTGAAGGGTCAGGTCGTACCGCCGGAGATTTTCCTGGGACACCTCCACCTGGATTTCAAAATCGCGCACCCCTTCTAACGACACCTGGGTTATATTGGGATCGAGCAGCAACTCATCACGCACCTGTTCAGCCGCTTCCCGCAGGGTTATCTCATCTGCCTGACCGTAAAGCCCGACATTGAGCACCTCACGCTGTCTTGCGGCAATGGCCACCTGCGGCTCCCCGGCTTCATCCGGAAAGGTATCGACCCGGTCGATCTCGCTTTTGGCTTCCTGCCACAGGCGGGTGACATCCGATCCTTCTATGGCCTCGAGGGACACGAAAGCCAATCCTTCTTTGGCGGTCGACTGAATCTCTTCCACCCCTTCCAGGCCCTGGAGGGCTTCTTCAATCGCCAGAATTATGCCGTTCTCCACTTCCTCCGGACTGGCACCCGGATAACTTACCGAAATGTTCACCCGGTCCAGGGAAAACTCCGGAAAAACTTCCTGTTTGATCTGGGTGCCCATCAGAAAGCCGCCAAGCAGAAGCACCATCATGATCAAATTGGCAGCCACCGAATTACCCGCCATCCAGGCGATGGGTCCTTTACGCCATTTTTTTTGAGCGCTCTGCTCAGCTTTCATTTGCAGCCACCCTGCCTCTATTTGGCTTGTTTTTGGATTCTGCTCCGGAAACACGCACACGCATACCATCGATAACCTTGGACAGGTTCGAAGCGATCAGTTGTTCGCCCGCCTGCAATCCTTTGCGGACAAATATGCGATCCTCCTGCTTCCAGACGATCTCCACCGGACGAATTTCCAGTTTGCCGTCCTTGTGAATCCATACGGTTTGATTGTCCCGCAACAGGTCCCGGGACAGATCAACCACCGAGGTTATTTTATCCCCTTTTATTTCCACGGATACGTAATCGTTCAGGATCATCTGCACGGATCGACGGCCTGAGCGCATTCCCAACGGATCAGGCACACGGATGATCAGGGTCAGCATTCGGCTTTCTTCGTTGAGCCTCCCGGTTGAGGTTAATACTTGTCCGCGCCACTGACCGCCGTTTTGGGAGCGGACTGTTACAGGATACTTGCGCGAACGATTCAAATCCAGGATGCCCAAGCGGTCCATGGGTACAACTGCCTCAACCCAGTATTCGTCAACGCTGACCAGTGTAGCCAGGCTGACCTGGGAATTGATCTGGGAACCCAGGTCCACATGTCGTGTCACCACCAGGCAGTTAAAGGGCGCTCGAATGGTCACGCGGTCTAAATCGAGCCGGGCTTTGAGCAGATCTGCTTCGGCACTGGCTACCCCGGCTTGGGCTTGAATAAGCTGGGGTTTGCGCATGGCCAGATCGGTTACCTGAATTTCTTCCCCGGCGGCTTCAGCCAGCAGACGCATTTCCTCCCGAGCAATGGTCTGGTTGCCTTCCTCCAGAGCCAGAGTTCCTTTGGCCTTAGCCAGCGCACTTTGGGCTTTCTGAAGGTTAACCCGGTAATCTTCGGCATCCAGCCTCAGGATCAACTCGTCTTTGGTAATCATCCCACCGGGTACAAAATGAGGCGAAAGCTCTTGTATCTCACCGGACACCCGTGCTTTGAGGTCGATTTCCCGCGACGGCACCACCGTTCCCATGGATTTAATGATCGGCTGTGAATCCCGCGGTTGAACCGTTATGACCTCCACTACAGTGGCCGCTCGAACTGGTGGTTTGCGTTTGATGCGGGGCGCCGTACTCTGGAAATAAGCCCAGGCGGCACCACCGGCGGCGATAAGCAGTATCGGAACAATTACGCGAAAGACTTTACGTAAAATCGATCTTTGTTGTGAATCAGACCCCATGATCAATTCTCCAATTTAACGGTGTTGCTCTTCTGCAGGCCGACAGTGGATTTCGCCCCGGTTTCCGGTATCAATTCCCTTACCCAGGCCCCGCCCACAGCACGATGCAATCCGACCCGGTTTTTAATCAGGGTGGCCTTTTCAGCCGCCATTTGTCGTTCCAGACTCTGGATAGTGTTCCAGGTCAACAAGTAAGACAGGTAGGTGCTTTGGCCATTCTGGTATTGCAGGCTGGCGTCTTTTAAAGTTAGGCGCGCCGCGTTCAATTGCTCTGTCAACAACACCAGGTATTCCTGCTGATAATGCTCGGCCGCCAGATAATCCTCCACTTCCTTGATGGCCTGGGCAACGGTCTTGGCATAGTCAGCCAGACGCTCTTCAGCCACAGCGCGCGTACGTGCAACCTCGGCCTTGCGTCTACCGGCATCAAACAAGGGGCCGGACAAACTGGCGGTTAGGCTGGTAACCCAATTATCAAACAGCAAGTCCACACTTCCGCTGGAAAAGGCCGCGCTGGCCGACAGGCTGAGGGATGGCAAGCGATTGGCTCTGGCAGCCGATACTTCCCAGTCTGCCGACCGTAGCCTCAGACCGGCAGCACGCACATCCGGTCTGAAAGCAAGCAGATCCGCGGGCAAACCTGTGGCCGGCATGTCAATTAAAGCCGGCAAATTGTCCTGATGAACCTCCAAATTCTGGGATGACGCCCGGCCCAGCAACAGGGCCAGTCGACCCAGCAACTGTCGTTCGGATCTTTTCAGAAGCGGCATCTCCGACCTTGCCGCCGCCAGGGTCTGCTTTTGCTGGCTGACATCGAGTCCTGTGGCAATGCCGTTTGCAAATCGAAGCTTTTGCAGTTCCAGCAAGGTTTTGTTTGTGCGGATCTGCTCGCTGAGAATGACCATTTTGCGACGCGTGGTAATTATGTCCAGCCAGGTTATAATGACTTCGCCGGCCACCGTTACGGCTGCGGCATCGAGGTCTTCTCGAACTGCTTCGGTTTGAACAATCTCCGCCCGCTGCTCGGCCCGTACACGACCCCATAAATCGATTTCATATGAAGCGGCCAGACCCGCCCGCCAGGATTCTTGCTCGGTGATTATCGTGGGCGCATTTTCAGTGACTTTTGTTTGAATACGATTTTTACCGCCTTGTAGTTCGTAACTCAGGTTGGGAAGTTTTTGAGCACCCACCTGCTGGGCGACCGCCTGGGCCTGTTTTAGCCGTGCCCACACGGCCTGCAAGTCAAAATTATGTGACAGGGCTTCCGTGATGAATGTATTCAGCTCGGGGCTCTTAAAAACATGCCACCACGTACCAATGTCACGATCACCTTCGCGGTACAATTCATATGCATGCGGCATTTCCAAAGGTGGCTTTTTTCGTTCCTGTGGATTGAAAGCGGCGCAGCCATATAATGATGCAATCAGGACGAATCCACCAATTCGTATTAATAATTTGATTCTTTTATTTCTGTTTTTCATGCGATCAAGCCATTTGTCTGAAAGCTATTATAACGCAAGCACCGTGCCCCTTATATAATATACCTCACATTTGTACAGGCTCGGCCTCATCCATAGTCCTTGGGTTTGCGAACTTGTGGATAGGCCATAGTATGTACGACGCTCAAAGCCCATGAAACGTCTACAAAAAATATATCAACCTACCGATTAGTCAAGACATGTGGAAGTACGGGTTACAGCGCTGTCCACCCTCTTTAAAGATCGATTATATTAAGTTTGTTTTGCAGAGGATATACGCCATTCGCGTATAATGCTTTGCAGGTGCGTAACAAATTGTAACAGTATGTAACACGCGCGAGAGCGTTCTGGCGGGATTATGATTCGGTCAGTTTCTCCAACAGTATAATTTGAATGATTATTTTGCTTTTCAAGTTTCAGATAGCTTTTCAAGCAGGACCGGAATAAAGGCAGTCAGGTCTTCGACGATGCAGATGTCGGATTGATTAAAGATAGCGGCCATGGGGTCGGTGTTGATGGATACGACCAGAGCGGATCCCTGCATGCCGCTGACATGCTGGGCGGCTCCGGATATACCGCAGGCTAAATATAATTCCGGTGATACGGTGGCGCCGGTCACGCCCACCTGTCTGGCGTAGGACAACCAGCCATTATCGATGATCGGCCGGGATCCACATACCACTGCCTGGGGGATAGCGGCTGCCAGTCGGTGGATCAGATTAAGATTTTCCTCATCCCCGATACCGCGTCCAGCCGAAACGATCACCTTGGCCTGGGTTAAATCCAAATCACTGGCCTGGTGAATATGGGTTGACAGGGTTTGGGAAGCCTGAGGGGCAATGGAAACCGATACGATATTCGCCACACCCGGTGTTGGATCCGGTTTTGGATTCCAACGGAAAGCGCCTGGCTGAACGGTCATCAGTGTAGGCTTTGTTCTTGATACGATGTCCGCGCTGACTTTGCCGCCAAATATATCCCGTGATAAACACAGCGACTCATCTCGAATCGACACCTGATTCACACCCGTAATACAGGTGGCATTCAAACGCGCAGCCAATCCGGGCCCAAAATCCCATCCCTGGGATGAATGGACTGCACAGATATATTCCGGGGGATCTGGACTTAAAACATCATACAATACTGACTGGTAAACTTCACCGTTGTATTGTGACAACTGGGGCGCGGCGATACCCAGTACATCCTCACCTACGGTCTTGGCCAGGTCCGCTGCCAGGCTTTCGATATTATCACCCAGTATGAAAATCTTGATTTTAGCGGGCCGCAGTTTTTGCAGCGCCTTGGCAAAGGTGATCAGCTCAAAGGTTGTTGATCGGATAACACCATCAAAAAGCTCTGCAATTACCGCGACTGTCTCTGTTTCGCCGGAGTGCCTCATGATAATAGTGACCTGTTGGACAATATACTTATCAACTGTTCAGCTTTGTCGTCGGTGGAGCCCTCCAGGAATACAGCGTCGCGAATTTTTCTGGGCGGCGTCAGCTTGTCAACTGCCTGCAGGCTTTGAGCCCGCCCCAACTGATCTGCTTGAATAATATCCAATGATAATTGGTTGGCTCTGAGCAGTTTGGATAGGGCCGGATATCGGGGTTGGTTGATACCGGTCTGGATGGTCAATAAAGCCGGCAGCTTTAAAACCAGCCGCTGACGGTACCCACCCTCAATTTCCCGCTCAACCACGACAGTCTCATCTTTGGGGTGATGGGTAACATCCACAACCGACGTGGTGCAGGGCAGATCCAGTATCGTCGCCAGAAGTGGACCTATCTGCCCTTGCATCAAGTCTTCGGACATGGCGCCGCACAGGATCAGGTCGGCGGACTGTGCTTGCGGACAGGCTGCCAGCCATTTAGCCATTGTGAAGGGATCTACAAATCCATCATCCGACGTTATCACATGCGTCCCATCATCCGCCCCCATGCCGATGGACCGTCGAATGACTGTCTCCGCCCGCTCCGGACCGATGGACAGGATATGGATGTGGGTATCCGCAAACTGCTCCTTTATCTGGACCGCTGCCTCCACAGCGCATTCATCAAAGCGGTTCATCCGAAATTCGGTTCCAGCTCCCAGGGAGACCCAGGGGCCCTCGGCATCAATGTTAACCTGGGCTTCCGCTTCAGGAACCTGTTTTACACATACGAGGATCTTCATAGCCATAATTACAGCTTTAAGCATTCAGCCATAAGCGGTAAGCAGCTGAGAGCTTATAGCTTATGGCTTAGTGCTGTTTGAAACATGATGAGCGATTGTCGAGATTGCCGCAGCTACAAGAAAGATGCCATCCTGCTATAGTGTACTATGCGAGGTAGCATCTGACACCGTAGATGCGGTGATATCGGCGATCCCATGGGGTTTCAGATTTTTAGAATATAAAAGATAAGATCAATATCATCTTTTCAAACATATTTCTAAAAACCTGAAACGCTCAACATGTTTAATAGTTTTCACGTTCGATTATAGTAGCCACCCCCTGCCCGCCGCCCACGCATGCGTTGGCAAGACCGTAGCGCCCACCCTTGGCTTCCAGAATACGTGCCAGGGTACCTGTCAGCCGCACACCGGTAGCACCCAAAGCATGACCGATGGCTGTACCGCCTCCCATAACATTGACGGTATCCGGATCCAGGCCCAGGGCTTTGATGCAGTTCAGCGCCACAATGCAAAAGGCTTCGTTGATTTCCCAGAAATCAATGTCCTCGGCTTTTAAGCCTGCTTTTTCCAAAGCCTTTTTGGAAGCCGGAACCGGACCGTCACCCATGATGGTCGGGTCCACACCGGCAAATCCAATGGAACGTATGGTCGCCAGCGGTTTGATCCCTTTTTTCAAGGCAGTTTCCTTGGACATGAGAATCATGGATGTGGCGGCGGCATTTAAGGGTGAAGATATACCGGCCGTTATCACACCGTCCTTTTTAAAAGCCGGCCTCAACTGAGATATGCCCTCCAGAGTCGTCTCCGCACGCACAGCCTGATCCGTATCGACTGTCATGACGCTGCCATCGGCCTGTTCTGCCTCGATGGGCATAATCTCATCTTTGAAAAAGCCTTCGGCCTGGGCTTTGGCCGCCAATTGGTGGGAACGTACGCCCCAATTGTCCATGTCGTCCTTGGTAAAATCGTTCTGGGCAAACAACTTTTCAGCAGTCAATCCCATATTCATACTGGTCATCATATCCCAATGCTGAAAAGAGGGTTCCATGAAAAGGCTCATATTGGGTACAATGGCACCGCGATCAATAAGGGGTCCCCCCATGGGCACCCGCGTCATATGCTCCATACCGCCAACCATGACGATATCTGCAAAATCCATGGCGATCTCCATGAATCCGATGTGGATGCCGGCCATGGCACTGCCGCATTGCTGATCCACGGACTTGGCGGCAATGGTTTCCGGCAAATTGGCCAAAAACAACGGGAAGCGGCCGCCAAAAGAAAATTGCTCCGAAACCCCGGTGGCACACCCCACGATGAAATCATCGATTTCCTTGGCATCGATGCCTACGCGTTTGATGGCTTCCGGCAGAAGTTTTGCCAGCAGTTCATCTGACCGCATTTTGCAAAACCAATCCCGGGCGGGATCATTGGGACGGGATCGTGATTGCGCAGTTCTTAAGTATCCAGCGATTACGACTTCTTTCATTTTATTCCTCCTGATTTTGTATTTGGTGTTTCGTATTTGGTGTTTGGATGGCAATGTGCTGATCGACATTTAACCGCAAAACACGAAATACGAAACACAAAACACTTTTTTTATTGACGTCACTTAATGAAACTGGCGACGATTAATCAGCTACTGTAAAAAGTTTTTCCTGATTCAGCCATCTCCTTGATCAGATTGGCGGGTTTGAAATGGACGCCATAGCGCGACTCCAAATCCTGAAGGGACTGCAGGACATTGGCAAGCCCCCACTTGTCTGCATAGCGGAGGATGCCTCCCCGGTATGGTGGGAAACCCGTTCCATAAATCATGGCCAGATCCATATCCTGAGGACGGTCACAGATACCTTCATCCATCATATAGGCGGCTTCATTGATGGCATTGGCCAGCATCAAGTTCACGATTTCCTGCTCGGACATTTCACGAGTCGCCACCTGCTTGTCTTTTAGGAATGCTTGAATTACATCCACCACCTTCTGGTTGGGAACCGGTGTATCCCCGCTGTAATCCATATAGCCAGCGCCGGTTTTGCGACCATAACATCCTGTTTGGTAGATCAATTCCGTCAGGGGATGAACCTGATAGCGTTCTCCCAGCCGTTTTTCAAAGGTCTTGTTGACATGATAGTTGATATCAATCCCGGTGAGATCGGATAATGCCGCCGGTCCCATGGGCATACCAAAATTAACCATGGCCTGCTCCACGACAGTTCCTGCAACCCCATCAGCCGTCAGGTAGATGGCACCGCCCATGAGACCGCCCAACTGCCGGGACACATAAAACCCGGGACCATCATTGACAACAATGGGTATCTTTTTTATTTGGCGGGCAAAGGCCACGCTGGTGGCCAGAGTTTGATTGGAGGTTTCACCGGCACATATTATCTCCAAAAGCATCATACGGTGGGCCGGATTGAAAAAATGCAGTCCGATCATCCGGCCGGGATCGGATAAAATCGTTGCCATTTCAGTGATGGGCAGGGCCGATGTATTGGTGGCGAATACAGCATGCGACGGACAAACGGCCTCCAGTTGTTTCCATATATCTTGCTTGATATCCATGTTTTCCACCACGGCCTCGATGACCAGATCGACGTCGGTCAGATCCTTGAGATCGGTGGTGGTCGTGAGCAGCTGATCCAACATGGTTTCCAGAGCTTCGGCCTTCATTTTTCGTTTTTTAATGGGATAGGCAAATGTCTTGCGAACAGCGTCCAATCCTTTTTGGATGGCCGCCTCGTCAATTTCCCAGAGAACGGTTTCAAAACCGCCCTTCAACAAGAGATTGATGATCCCGGACCCCATAACGCCGGCCCCCAGCATGGCCACCTTTCTGACTTTTTCCGGCGTTATATCTTTAATCCGGTCCAGTCGTCCGGCAGCACGGGTGTTTAGAAAGATCCCGATAAGATTTTCCGCCACATCCGATATGGCACAATCGGCAAACAGCGCCACCTCCCGCTCCAAATCGGCGTCGATATCATAGCTGAGCCCCTGATCGATAGCTTCCACGGCCTTCATAGGGGCGATATAACCTTTGGCTTGGGCCGCCACCATGGCCTTGGTAAAATCCATCATGGCCTTTTTCTCGGCGGCACTGGGTATCCAGTGGTGCATGTTGCGGGTCATGCGTGCCTTGATGTTGAGCTGGCCATTGATAAATCGCCTTGCTGCCGCAACCGCCTTGTCGATCAATCCATCGGCATCCGTGATCTCATCCACCAAGCCGCGTTGATGGGCCACTTTTGACTTGATGGGCTTGCCCATGGTGATCATCTCCAGGGCATAACGCAGCCCGATTAAACGCGGCAGCCGCTGGGTTCCGCCGGCTCCGGGGATTAAACCGATTTGCACCTCCGGCTGTCCCAGATTGGCTCCGTCAACGGCCACGCGATAATGGCAAGCCATGGCGAGCTCTAAGCCGCCGCCCAAGCAGTTGCCGTTGATGGCCGCCACGATTGGCTTGGGTCCGGTTTCCAGGCCGCTCATGAAGCGGGTGCCCTGCAACGCGCGTTCGTAAACCGCCTCCCGATCCTTTATCCCCTGAATCTGAGTAATGTCGGCACCGGCGATAAAATTCTTACCGGTCCCGGCCATGACAATAGCTTGGATGGCTTCATCTTCATATGCGCTCTGTAGGGCTGCATAAATTTCCTCCACGAAATGCTTGGAAAGCTGGTTGACCGGTGGATTGTTCAGTGTCAACACAACCACGCCATCCTTGAATTCCACCTGAATGGTTTTAAAATCCGTCTTCATGGGCAATATCCTTTACTTGGGGTTTAAGTTTTAGGTTTTAAGTTTTAAGCGGCATTCAGCTGATAGCCATGGGTAGCTAACCGCCTAACAGCCTTTAGTCTATCAGCCTGACTTTCCCAGCTCCTCCTCACGAAGTACTTTGCGCAGGATTTTGCCCACCGCGGATTTGGGCAATTCCTCCCGAAATTCTATAATTCTGGGGGCTTTGTAGGCAGCCAGTTTGTCCCGGCAAAAGGAAATGATATCTTCCTCGGTAGCACTTTCACCCGAATGAAGCACCACAAAGGCTTTGACAGTCTCACCTCGATATTCATCCGGAATCCCGATGGCCACGGCATCCGCCACTTTGGGATGTTCGTACAAGACTTCGTCGATCTCTCGCGGATAGATATTGTAGCCGCCTGCAATGATCATGTCTTTTTTACGGTCTACGATGGCCAAGTAATCATCCTCGTCCTGCACGGCGATATCACCGGTAAAAAGCCATCCATCCCGAATCGCATTGACGGTTTCGTCCGGATTATCCCAGTAGCCTTGCATGACCAAAGGACTCTTGATAACCAATTCACCCGGCTCCCCTCTGGGCACTTCATCCAGGCCATTTTCAATGTCCATGAGTTTGATATCCGTATCCGGAAAGGGGATGCCGATGCTGCCAACCTTACTTCTGCCGATGAGGGGATTGGAAATCCCCAGGCTGGTGGATTCGCTCATACCCCAGCCCTCGCCGTATTTAATGCCCATATCTTGAACTTGTTCGATCAGCTCCACGGGCATGGGGCCGCCGCCGCTGTTGAAAAGTCCCAATTTCTTGCCCAGTTCCAATTCTCCGGCCTTTTCGTGATTAATAACGGCATTGATCATGGTGGGCACTGCCGGAAAGAAGGAAATATTTTTGAAATTGGCCATGATACCCATAAACTCGTCCAACTCAAACCGGGGCACCAGGATCTGGGTGGCGCAGTTGAACATGCCCCAGCTCAACACCACAATGGTCCCGTAAACATGGAAAAACGGCAACAGGGCCATGACGTTGCGTTCCTCGTTGGAGGTCAGCCCCGTAATTGCGGACCCCCATAAGCTGCACTGCATGGTGGCGGCCACCAGGTTGGCATGCGTAAGAACGGCTCCTTTCGGCAGCCCGGTAGTCCCGCCGGTAAACTGGATCAGGGCAGGATCTTGCATCGATATGTCCACCCGCGGCAAACGGGTGCTGGTGGAACTTTCCATCAGATCCGAGAAATGGTGCCATCCTTCCTCCAGATCCAGTTCTTTGGTGGTACTCTTTTCAAACCCGTCGATAAAATCGGTAACCCGGGTAATAATGACCCGTTCAATATCAACCTGCTCGCATAGGGGTTTGATATTTCCCAGCAGCATATCAAATGAAATCAAAGTCGAAATCCCGGTTTTGTGCGCAAGCCCCTTGAGCTCATCCACGGCATACATGGGATTCAGGTTCACCACGATAGCACCCAGATAAAGGGTGGCATAATAAGAAATGATATACTGGGGGCAGTTGGGTAGATGCAGCCCCACCCGGTCTCCCTTTTTAACACCGATTTTAGCCAGGGCATGGGCCATGGTTAAAACGCGTTGGCGCAGTTCCCAGAATGTCATTTCCGTACCATAAAAATTGGTGGCGGGTTTATCCGGAAATGCATTACAGGGTATCCCCAATATCTCATGGGCCAATATCTGGGGATAGCGAATGGTGTCGGGAACATTCCAGTCATAGTGACGAACCCAGGGACGATTTTTCATAGTAAACCCTCCTCGCTTGACAATTCATGTATTCGTTCCGATTTATGACTAGGCATCAAACATCAAATGCCAGGATGCTGGAATGCTGGGATGATATAAGGCCATAAGGCTATTTTTAGCTGATAGCTAAATGCCAAACTTGAACCCTTGACACCTCGAACCCTCCTACCCTGCTCTTATAACCCGCCAAACCCCACATCCGGCATGGCCACGACCGCATCATCCAAATCCTGGATTGCATCCATTTTTCCCAGCGTAACGGGCAGCACGTTATTGATAAAGTACCTTGCGGTGGTGGCCTGACTTTCGTAAAAGGCCTTATCCTTTTTCTTGGCACCCGCTTGAAGCTTTTTGGCAGCGATGTCCGCCCGCCAGAGCAGCATCCACCCCATGACAACGTCTCCCATGACTTCCAGGAATGGAAAGGCATGCGCAAAGGCATTTTTCAATTCAGGGGACATGGCCTTCTTGCCCAGAATCATGGCGGTTTCGCCCAATTTACTCACCGCCGCATCCAGACTATCAGCCAGAGATTTCAGATCCTCGTGCTCTTTAGCTTGGGCGGTGATCTTTTGAATCTCACCCAGAAATTCCACAAAGACCATACCCTTTTTCATACCCAACTTGCGAGCCAGTAGGTCCATGGCCTGAATACCATCGGTACCCTCATAGATGGAGGCGATCTTGCAGTCCCGTGCAATCTGCTCCACCGGATATTCGCGGATATAACCGTAGCCGCCGTAAACCTGCATGGCCTCAATGCAGACATCAAAACCCCGCTGGGCGCAATAGGCCTTAACCAGCGGTGTCAAGAGATCCAGAAATCCTTGATAACGGGCCTTTTCCGTTTCATCTTCGACGGTCTCCAAACGATCAAAACAGCGCACGGTATAGTAGGCAAAGCTGCGCATGCCTTCCACATGGGCTTTCATCCACAGCAACATGCGGCGGACGTCCGGATGTTGAATGATGGGCACCTGGGGAGCGGCACGATCACTAAACTTTTCCAGATCGCGTCCCTGCAACCGTTCGCGGGCGTAGTTAACGGCGTAGAGATAGGCTGTTGTGGCATGAATAAAAGCCTGGAATCCAACGCCCAGCCGGGCTTCATTCATCATGTAAAACATGATACGCATGCCCTGGTTTTCCTCGCCCAGCAGCATTCCCCGGCACCTGCCCTTGCTGCCCAGAGACATGCTGCACGTGGACGACGCATGTATCCCCATTTTTTCCTCAATACCGGTACAGGCAACATCGTTCGGCTCCCCCAAACTGCCATCTTCATTTACCCATATCTTGGGAACCAGAAAGATAGAAATGCCTTTGGTACCCGCGGGCGAACCCTCGATGCGGGCCAAAACCGGGTGAATGATATTCTCCGCAAGGTCATGATCCCCGTTGGTAATAAATATTTTGTCACCCTTGATGCTGTAGGTCCCATCTTCGTTTTTAACGGCTGTGGTCGTTAAGGCTCCCACATCCGATCCGGCCTGGGGTTCCGTTAACAGCATGGTTCCGCCCCAATTGCCGGTGTAAAGCTTTTTCAGGAACATGGATTTCTGCAGCTCTGTGCCAAAGAGCTCTACCATCTTACCCGTGCCGTGCCCCATGCGGGCATAGTTTGCCAGGGGGTAGTTCCCGCCAACGATGTATTCGGCCACGGCCATGCTGATGCTATGGGGCAGTCCCTGTCCGCCCACTTCCGGATCTTCGCTTAGGGAGGTCCATTCCCCTTCGATAAGCAGTTTGTGGGGCCGGTGGAAACACTCAGGCACCTTGACTTCACCCTTTTCGAAACGCAGCCCTTCGTGATCACCTTCGGCATAGGTGGGCAGCATTTCTTTGATGGCAAAAGTCCGCGCCTCGGAAACTATCATATCGAACACTTTGCGATTGAGACCCGTATATTTTTCATGGGTCAACAATTCCTCGACTTTCATCTGCTCGTATAAAACAAAATCCAAATCCCGACGATCTGCAATTACTTGGGCCATTCCTCTCTCTCCTTTTCTCAATTAATTATCTATTTTTATCTATTAAATGAATTATTAATTCTGTCATTTGCTTCGCGTGATTAATTGTCATTTACTTCGTGTCATTAATTGTGGTTCTTGGTTTTTAGTTTTAAGTGTTAGGTTGGCAGAAATTCTAAGCCGCTTGTCTATTCGCAACAATGAATTACGCCCGAAGGGCAAATGTCCATAAATGACGCGCGTAGCGCTAATGTCGCCCGAAGGGCAATTGACAAAAAATATTTTAAGTATTTTTTCAGGTCTCCTCGTACGGCTCCCTTTTGCCATCTTCAGTATAACGATAGAAACCTTTGCCCGTTTTTTTTCCCAGGCGCCCTTCCCGAATCATGTTGGGGATGAGATCAGAACCGGACACCAGATGGGTCGCCCCCAGTTTGGCCATGGATTCGCCCACCAATGCAAATGTATCCAGGCCGGCATTATCGGCCACTTCGAAAGGCCCCACGTTCCAGCCGTAACCGAGACGCATGCCGGCATCCACATCCTCGGGACTGGTGATACCGTCGGATACCAGGTCAACCGCTTCTTTAAAGGCCGCCGAGAAAATGCGATTCATTACAAAACCGGGTATGTCACGGTGCACCCTTACCGGTGTTTTACCCAGGGATCGAACCATAGCGATTCCGGCCTCAAATACCTCGTCGGCGGTTTGCTCGCCTTTCACAACTTCAACCAATCCCATAAACGGTACCGGGCCGAAAAAATGGAGACCCAATACGCGTTCCGGGTGCCTGAGTTGGGCCGCTATCCGGGATATGGGTATGGAGGATGTATTGGTTGCCAAGGGCGTCGTGGGAGCAACCCGTTGCTCCAACTCTTTGAACAGATCAATCTTTAGGGCTTCTTTTTCAATCACGGCTTCGACAATCCAATGCACCTCTGCTGCCGCCGAAAGGTTCTCTTCATAGCTGAGGCGTCCCAGGATTGCATCTGGAGACTCCTTAAGGAATCCCTTTTGATGAAGTTTGCCGACTGACCATTTGATACTGTCTGCAGCCCTTGTTAAGGCTTCTGAATTAATATCATTAAGCACCACCCCATATCCGCTTTGGGCGCATACCTGGGCTATGCCTGCTCCCATAAATCCGGCACCGATAACGAGAACACGTTGTTGGGTCATACCTCACTCCGTTCGAATTACAAAATAATGAACATGGAATTTTGAATGACGAACCATAAGACCGCTAGACCTATTACTCTATCCGCCACTTCGATATTCTGCGGTTCCATGTTCATCATTCGACATTTTTTTGTTAGGCTTCTACTAATTAAAGATCCGACCGCTCAACAATCCCGCGCGTCATCCTTTCTAAAATAGCGACCATAAAAACAAATTTCTGGAATCGCCGATCCCGGGTCTGGCCATGGTAAAAACGGTAATAAATCTGCTGGGCAATGCCGGCCAGCCTGAACAGTCCGTAACAACGATAAAAGTCATAATATTGCATGGTTCGACCGGATAATTTCTCATAGTAATTCGCCAGTTCCCTGCGCTTAAGGGCTCCGTCTGCGTTGGTTGGCAGCATGCGGGCCAACTGGACTTCTTCGGGGTCCCCGGATTCAATCCAGTATGCCAGACTGCCGCCCAGGTCCATGAGCGGATCTCCCAACGTCGCCATTTCCCAGTCCAGGACGCCGATGATCTTGAGCGGATCCTCCGGATCCAACACCACGTTGTCGAATTTGAAATCGTTGTGAATCAAGCAAGGTTTATCGGTATCTGCCGGCATTTTCTGCTCGAGCCAGTTCATCACCACTTCACAATCCGGAACGTCCGGCGTCCGGGCAGCGCGATAGCGCTTGTTCCAGCCCCTTACCTGTCTTTCTACATATCCTTTGGGTTTGCCGAAGTCCCCTAATCCGATCGCCTGGTAGTCCACGCTGTGTAGCTCGTGCAGTACTTTGAAAAGGTTTTCGCACAGGCAGGTCATGTCACCAGGCGACAGATTCAGGGAATCCGGGATATCTTTTCGCAGAATTGTCCCCTTGATCCGCTCCATGACGTAAAAAGAGGATCCCATGATCTGGGGATCTTCTGTGTACACCAGTGGACGAGGGCAATAGGGATAGACCGATTCCAAGGCTGACAAGATGCGATATTCACGGTTCATATCGTGGGCCGTCTTGGCTTTAGTCCCAATGGGCGGTCGTCTCAGGACCAACTCTCGCGGTCCGAAAGTTACCAGATAGGTCAGATTGGAATGGCCGCTGGGAAATTGTCGCACCGCCATCTCACCCTCCAGGCCGGGGATCATGTCTCGTAAATATGCCTCGACCTTGGCCGCATCCACGGCCTCGCCTTTTCTTTGCTCGATGGTTTCTTGCATAGGTTATTAGCCTTTTAGACTGTAGGCTTTTAGCAGCAATAAGCACTGGATAATTAAGCCATAAAAGTTTAGAGCTTAATGCATATAGCCAATAATCTGTTTTTCACTCGACTCCTTGGATCCTTGGCAGCGCAGCATATGGAAGCCTCCGGGTGAAAATTGATGACTAAAAGAATATTTTCATCCGCAAAATCCAATGGGTTAAATAAACACCAACCGTAAAAGGTCCTATTTCCGTATTAGTTAAAGGTATGAGAATAATTCATCAAATTTCATGCAAGATTCAGGAAATTATTTAACCGTCTTACCCTCGTACTCCTTCAATATCCTGCGCGCTACCGACACCTTATGGACCTCATCGGCGCCATCATAGATCCTGGCGGCCCTTTCGTGACGATAGAAAAAGGATATTATCGTGTCGTCGGTCATACCTAGACCGCCATGTACCTGGAGCGCCCGGTCAATAACCCGCTGCATGGTATTGGCCACCACAAACTTGATCAGTGAAATATCCTGGCGCGCCTCTTTGACCCCCAAATTTTCAATGGTCCAGGCCGTATTCAAGACCAGCAATCGTGCCGCCCGAATTTCAGCAGCCGACTCGGCAATCCAGGATTGGATGATCTGTTTGTGAGCCAATGTTTTTCCGGGTGAAATCACACGCGTCATGGCCCGGTGGCACATGAGATCAAAAACCCGGTTGCAAATTCCGATCCAGCGCATGCAGTGATGAATCCGACCCGGGCCCAATCGTTCCTGAGCGATTATGAATCCCTGACCTTCACCGCCCAGAAGATTTTTCTGCGGTACACGGCAATTCTGGTAGAGAATTTCTGCATGACTAAAGTAATCTTCGCCTTCATGACCCATAACCGGAATGTTGCGAACGTGGTTGAAACCGGGCGTGTCCGTGGGAACCATAATCATACTGGCGCGGGCATAAGGGGATTCATCCGGGTTGGTCACGGCCATCACGATGGCAAACCGGGCACCATCGGCGGAAGAGGTGAACCACTTGTGTCCATTGATCACATATTCGTCCCCGTCTTTTACCGCTGTCGTATCCAGCAGCACCGGGTTGGATCCGGGCTGGTCCACCTCGGTCATGGAAAAGCAGCTTCTGATCTTTCCGTCCACCAGCGGCTTGAGGAATTCTTCCTTTTGTTCATCGGAGCCATATTTATACAGTATTTCGATATTGCCGGCATCCGGGGCCTGGCAGCCAAATGCCAGGAATCCCAGGGGAGCGCCGCCCAGGACTTCTGAGACCAAACCGTGCTCCACAAGGTCTAATCCCATTCCGCCATATTCCTTGGGATGATTTGGCGCCCAAAGTTCCATTTGTTTGACCATGTGTTGTTTTTCTGCAATTACCGGCAACAAACCAGCATACCCCTTGGTTAAAAGTTCCGGCTCGAGCGGGATGAGCTCCTTTTCCACAAATTCCGTCATCATCCCCAGGATAGTCTGCATTTTGTCTGATATACTGAAATCCATTGATCCTCCCAAATTTCGAGTTGCATGTTGCGGGTTACGGGTTACGAGGTGCGGGTCGCAGTTTTATGAACACAAAACCAGCTGTCCGGAACACGTAACGTACAACCCAAATTTTTATCTGTAAGTTATCAACTCCGTGTCATTCTTCATTTCCAGATGGGTCACATCATTAAAACCAACCAATGCGATCCCGTCGGGGTTGTATTTAAATCGAGTTATGGATGCATTCATAATATGCCATGATTGGGCCATGGCCATTGCATCACTCAGCGTTAGGGCTTGTTGCACCGCCACGGATATGGGTCCCCCCGAGGTGAATACGGCCACCTGCTTTTTGGCACCCTGATCTTGAATTATCCTTCGAATGCCATCACTCACCCGCTGCTTGAACCCTTCCCAGGTTACGCCGCCGGGTTCATCATACTGCCCCGTCAGCCAGCGGTTCATGGCCTTGTGAAAAACAAAGTGGAACAATTTCTTATCCGTCAAAATTTCATCTGCGCGTTCCTGAACCGACGGATACGCATCCAGAATACTCGGGAGCTGGGCCTTGACTACGGCTTCCGAATCATATTCGTCAAAGGCCGCTTCGGTAATCACCTCTGGTTTGGTAAAACAATTGTCCGCCAATGCTGATAGCAAGGGGCCAGCTGTATCAATCTGGCGTTGCATGCGGCCGACATACACGGCATCAGTTTGTCTCCCCAACTGGATCCAGTGCTGGGCAGTTATCTGCGCCTGTTTGATTCCGATGGCTGAAAGACGATCATAATTTTTTTCACCAAATGATGCCTGCCCGTGCCGCACCATGAAAATTTCACTCATAATAAATTTTCATGCACTGTGATAATAGATCACACGTGCATGTAACTCCTGTTTACTTTTCTGACTTGAACGATGATTTATCATCATAAAAATTTATGCCGCATAGCTTCTTGGCCGCCTGTATCTTGGCCTCCATATCCACTTTCCTTGCTATCATCACACGCTGGGCCTGGGGAGACCCGGCGCCGTGCATGGATTCCGTTAAATACCCCACGGCGGCGGATCCGAGAGTTAAATTCTCAATCAGCCTCAACATGCGCATTCGATGCTCGGTGGGAATTTCCGGATGGGTACGATAGTACTTTTCGAGCCAGGGCCCCACCTGTTCGGAAGTAAAGTCTTTTTCACTGGGCAGGGTCACCATGAGCCCGCCGGCGATATCCTGGGCCAGTCTTGAAATCTCATATGGAAAGCGGGTGACATTCTGTTTGTGAATATTGGCCAGGAGAGTATCCACAGAATAGGTCCCGCTGGGTTCCCGGTGGCCTTCGGAAGCACAGGCGATACACCCGCAATAAAGCGTTTCGTTGAGATGATTCATCTCAACGATCTTGTCCTTGATATGGGATGCCCGGGCTGTTTGATTATACTCCGCTATAGTCTGGGCAGCGCCGATGAGAACATCGCCCACACCCACTTTACAGGCGTAGCTCTGACGATGATAGGCTGCAAATATTTCCACCAACTGGCCGGCAAAATCATGCTCGCGACACATGAATACCCTTTCCCGGGGAACAAATACATCATCAAAAACGACCAGGGCCTCGTGACCGCCAAACAGGATATTGCCTTGATCCAGTTTGCCGGCTTCCAGTTTACGCGTGTCGCTGGACTGGCGACCGATGATATAGGAAATACCCTCCGCATCACTGGGCAAAGCAAAGGAAACCGCATAGTCCCGGTCTGTTTCGCGTAGTGCCAGTGTGGGCATGACTATGATTTCATGGGAATTGACTGCGCCGGTCTGATGAGCCTTGGCGCCTCGGACCACGATGCCGTCCTGGCGTTCCTCGACGATTCGCAAATAGAGATCCGGATCTGCCTGTTTATGGGGCGGCAGACTTCGGTCCCCCTTGGGATCGGTCATGGCACCGTCACAGGTCAAATCCTTGTCTTGCACATAGCTGAGATAGTCCAGAAATCGCCGGTTGTATAAACTGTTGTAGGTTTGATCAATGTTGTAGGTCACAATAGAAAGGGCATTGAGGGCGTCCATTCCCACACAGCGTTGAAAACAGCAGCCGGTTTCCCTGCCCAACAGCCTGCCCATTTTGCTTTTTTTGATCAAATCGTCGCGGCTCTGATGGATGTGCGTAAATCGATTGATCTTGTTTCCGGACAGGTGTGAAACAGCAGTCATGATATCTTCATGTTCGGGATCCCGGGCCAGTGCATAGGTAAGGGCTACAGCCTGCATGGACGGCCGGATGATGGGATCATCAACCACATTTTCCAATTGCTTGCCGAACATGTAGACCTTCAAATTCAGCTGCCTCAGGCTGTCTTCATACTGGCTGGCGGTCATCATTCCCATGCGTTCTCCTCTCCGGAGCTATCCTCCGCTTCTGGAAAGTATCGGGCCAGAAATGCCCGCAGATGCCCGGGATCGGCCATTCCCAACATGCGTCCTATCTCTTTACCCCTATCGAAGAGCAAAAATATCGGCAATCCGACAATATTGTACATCTGCCTGAAGGCATTAATAAATTCTTCCTCCAGTATGCAGACACGAATGTCACTGCTGTAATTGTTCTCGATATGCTGCTGAAGGACGTCGATCTGTTCTGGAAGCATCTGTTGGCTGGTCATGCACAAGAGCAATACCGGCTGATGTGACCGCAGCACCTGGGTTTCAAAATTGAGGTTACTGATTGTTTCGATTCTGCAACTACTCACGACCGCTTTCATGTGACATATCTCCGGATGGATCTTAGCTGGCAATTATGCGAATACGAACTAATGATCTTCAAGTTACGTGCCAGAAATTAAAAACGAGAGTTACAACTTAACCCACTATATTTAAAGGCAATTTCAATATTTCAAATCCGTTGAAAATAATACCGGACAGAGCAATATGTGCCACGGCACAATAATGTGCCAAATCAATAGTGTGTCACGGCACAATCGCCGCTGCTTTGCTTTTTGACAATGGTTGACAGATCCAACTTGATCTGAACATATGAACCTTTAATCCGATCCAAACTAATAATTCAGCTTATACAACCGCTCATGCCGCCCAATTCTATGTTAAAGACTGGCCTGTTGACATTATTTGGATTAATGCTGCTGATTTTTTGGGGTCCGCTTTGCCCATCTAACTCACGGGCGGAAGTGGCACCACTTGCAGATGATGCTCTGCAGCCGGAGGAGATGGAAAACAGTAAACCAGATAAATACAGCCCCTTTGCTGGGATGGACAAGGACGGACGCATTCCGAAAAAGAAACTACCACCCGACATTCCCAATCCAGATCGTTGGCGCTATATCCCCGAAGGGAGAATTAAACCGGGAAATGTCTTTCAAAGACTTTTTGTTAGTAGCTTTATCGCACCAATATTGTTCTATGAGCAGGATGTGGGAGCCGGCGGCGGAGTGGCTTTGACAGATATTGATTTCAGACAGCAACGCCGGAAGGAATTTGCCGGCATATTCTTAAGCCACACCACCGAAGGGCAGGAACGCTACACCATGGTTTGGCAGCGCTGGCTCAACCATCGTGAATTAGAGGACGGCGGGGTTGCCTTTGAGGAAAGAAGCTATATCCGCGGCGGGACCGGGTACCAGAAAACCCTGACTGTGCGCTTTTTCGGAATCGGTCCGGATACATCCGAAGACGATGAAACCAGCTATACGGACGAATCCGTTCACGCCCGGTTCCTGATCCAGGAATCATTTCCTAACCCGGGCGATAAACCGGTCTACCGAATCAGCATCAATGCCGCCCACCATGATCTGTATGAGGGCCATGTCAGCAGTGTTCCATCGACTGACGAGGAATACCCCGATCTATTTGAAGATGGTGACGATTATGACATTCTCAGTATCAAAGGCATGCTGCGCTATGATACCCGCGACAGCCAGCATGCACCCTACGAGGGTGGTCTGCTGGAACTGAACCTCGCTGGCATACCCTTGCAAAGTAACGCAGAATTCGCCGGCGCCACCTCGCTTGAGGCAAATTACACTTTTAAAATTCCCGGCATTTTCCACGATGATGGCGATGCGGACGAGGAGCACCCGCCCACGGACGCATTCGCCTTGGGTGGATATGTGCTCGCAACCCACGGTGAGTTGCCCTTCTGGGCTCTACCCAGCCTCGGGGGCCGGGACACCTTGCGGGGATATATCCAAAACCGGTTTACGGACAGGGCCGCCTGGCATGCCGCCGCAGAATACCGCCTCTGGTTTCTTCCGCGCGGTTTTCCACTCACCGAAACCATTCGAATCGAGCGGGTCGGCCTTGCCTTTTTTTACGATGTCGGCACCGTTGACGACAACATAAATGATCTTGTAAAGGCCACGGTTCATGACAGTTACGGCGTCAGCCTCCGCGCCTCCCTGGAGCGCACCGCCCTGTTTCGGGCCGACATGGGCTTTTCGGACGAGGGCACCAACTTTACATTTGCTTTTGGCCTGTCATTTTAGTGCTCATCCCTAAACACTAATTTGCTCTCTCGGAAGATTTTACTTATACCTATTGTGGAAATGAGCATTTCGGATCAAAACTCATTTTGATTTGGCTACCGCAACGGAAAGGCCGATTTCTGACATTTGATTAATAATCATATCGATTTGGGATTGGGTACAATTGTGGATGCTCAACAATGAACCTTTCTTTTTCAGCTCCGTATCCACCGCTGTGACTTGAATGTTCTTTTGGGCCAGTTGTTTTATTTTTTGCTCTGCCTTGGCCCGATCATAGTAGGTGGCCACATAAATGGCCATTCCACCCTTTTCTCTGAGGACAAAGGGTGACGCAACCACCTTTTGGATGTCTTTTAATCGTTTTTTAACTTCCGTTCTTGAATACAGACCTTCCAACAACCGGATGGCCTTAACAACTCCCACGCCTGCAGTCTTTTGATATTCAAGTCCATTTGTTTGCATTAATTGAACGGCCTGCCTCAATTGCGACGCTCTGATGATGGGGCCAATCTCAATCGAGTGCGTCTTGACCACGACTTCGGGTAGGGTTGTTGAGGTATTTGAATCGATGCTCGCAGATGAGCCTTCAGCATTAGCTTCGGTTGTTATGGTTGATGAGACCTTGTCCAGGTTTATATTTGACTTTACGGCCATCTGAACCGGTTGGGGTTTATCCGGTGCTTCACTTTGTTCCGCCACAGGTTGTCTATTCTGATCTTGCAGACTCTGGTCATCCTTCGTTAAGACAGCTTCCCCTTTTTTTCGGTTTTCATCTAGACGGGCCTGATCTTTATATGTATGCATTTTCTGTGGCGCAACGATCGTACGGCGGGCAACTTTCTCAGTCTTCGATGAGGAAGGAATGCGCAGCAATGGGCTGATCAGGAGGAGTCCTACAAGTAAAATAATGGCCAGACCGGCTGCAGTCTGTAGTGATGGCCGACGCAAACCGAATAATTTAGTTTTGGCAGCCTGCAATGGATCATAGGGTAGCTCGAGCATGGCTTCCAGCCACTTAACACCGTTCTGTACCTGTTGCACGGCTGCATTCTGCAAGGAAAGCGAGCGATAGGCCATCGCGATAACAACGGCACCCAGCAACTTCTTTTTTAAAAAGATGGGACAGGCCAGCACGTTCACAGACTGATCCGAATTTTGGCCCTGATTTCTCAGGGTTTTAATGACAGTCTTTTTATTGCGCAGGGCTACTTGGGCAACGCGAAAAAATACAGCATAATCATAATTGTCGTCCGGCCAGAAAAGAGCCTGCTTGAATTTTCCTTTGCGGGGCTTGCCCGTCACCAACAATGCCCGCCTGGATCCTTGCAGCATCCGGCATTGATGGTCTATCCATTTTTGTAAAACCTTTTCCATTCAGGCTCTAATTATCAAATAATCCTAAAAAAATCAATTGGATATATTAAAATCACTGATTATACATCGGCAAAAGCAATTATTGAAAATCTGAAAGCTTTGTTTTTAAAGCTTCAATACAGGTTTGAATGTTAGCCATAACGTCCTTTATCACTTCCCCGGCCGGATTGATTTCATTAATTAACCCGGCAACCTGCCCACAACAGATCTCGGCCTGATCTGACGCACCCTGATACTGGGCATGGTATTGTGAATGCTCACTCAAATATAAACCCAATTCCTCAGGAGTGGCGCCACGCTGCTTCTTATCCAGATATTCCCGGGTAAAGTTGTTTGACAGATCCCTGGCAAGCATGAAGTCCTTTGGCAAGGAAACCGTACACGCATCACTTGCCTGAACCAGCGCTTGCTTCACATGGGGATGGCTATATGATTCTTTGGTTGCCATAAAGCGGGTGCCCATGTAGATGCCGTCCGCTCCCAACGCCATGGCAGCCACCATGCCGCGCGCATCCCCAATGCCGCCACCGGTAATAACGGGTAAGCTGACGGCATCGGCAACCATGGGTGTTAAAACAAAAGTGGTTAACTCAGTAAACCCCTTATGACCGCCGGCTTCAAAGCCTTCACAAATCACAGCATCTACACCCGCAGCCTCTGCTTTTTGGGCGTGTCTTGCGGTAGAAATGGCATGCAGCACCTTGATGCCGGCCTCTTTGAGTTCTTTTGTATACACATCTGGTCTGCCCACCGATACGATTGCCACCGGGACCTCTTCCTCAACGACAACTTCAACAATTTTTTTTGAGTAGACCAGCAACTCTCCAAAACCCACGGTGATATTGGCACCAAAAGGTAATGATGTCAGACTTTTAATTTTCTTTATCTGAGCACGAAACCTTTCTCCGGTTTCATGCACGTCCCATACCTTATCTTTTGATCCGGCATTGGGCCCCAGCGTTCCGAGTCCGCCGGCATTCGATACGGCCGCAACAAGCTCCGCACCACTGACCCAATTCATGGGCGCCTGAATGATTGGATATTGAATGTCCAACAACTCACAGATTCGATTTTTTTTCATCAATTCACCTTTTAAGGTTTAGGATTCAAGCGCTTAGCTCTTGGATATTAGCTCTTGGCTCTTTGCGGCTAACAGCTAAGAGCTAACAGCCAACTGTCTGGTCCGAAATTTATTCACGCGGTCGGATCAACCCGTACTGCTCAATCCGCCGATAGATGGTTCGCCTGCCGATGCCCAGCAGGCGGGCGGCTTTGGCCACGTTCCAATCTGTTTTGGACAATGCCTTTTCCACATCGTCCCGACCGGCCACCGTCTTTTGCAGTGGCACCGTCTTCGGAACGGTCGTCACGGACCGCAACTCCACCGGCAGGTGGCTAGTCTTGATGCTATCCCCATGGCACAACACAAAAGCATGCTCAACGGTATGCTCCAGTTCGCGCACGTTGCCGGGCCAGGCATAAGCCATAAATGCATCCAGTACCGAGTTCGAAATTGTTTGGATGTTTTTATTAAAATTCCGATTGAATAAAATTCGGAAATGATCCACCAGCAAAGGAATGTCGCCCCGTCGCTCCCGTAAGGGGGGCAGTCCGATCTCGACGACTTTAAGACGATAATATAAGTCTTCGCGAAAATTACCTGCGTGAACCATGGTCTTGAGATTTTTATTGGTACAGGCGATGATCCGCACATCGGCCTGGATGGGGGTGGGATCACCCACACGCTCAAAGGTCTTTTCCTGAAGCACCCTCAGGAGTTTAAGTTGAATCCTGGGAGAAATATCACCGATTTCATCCAGTAAAATCGTACCACCGTTGGCGGTTAGAAATCTGCCCGGAGCATTCTTGACCGCACCGGTAAAAGCGCCTTTAACATGCCCGAAGAGTTCGCTCTCCAATAAATTTTCAGCCAAGGCCGAACAGTTGACCGTGACAAAGGGTTTGAATGCCCTTTTTCCACTGTTATGCAGGGCCTTGGCCACCAATTCCTTGCCCGTTCCACTTTCTCCGGTGATCAAAACCGTGGTCTCCAAATCAGCCAAGTCATCCAGGAGTTTGTATATCTCGCGCATGCGGCTACTTTTTCCAATGAGCTTGTGGTAACTGTATCGTTCTTTAAGTTCCTGCTCCAACTCATTCAGCCGGGTAATATCCCTTATGACCAGCACGGCTCCCATAAATTTGCCGGTTTTGTCCAGCAGGGGCGAACTGGACAGATCGACTTTCTGTGAGGATCTCTGGCCGTGTTGGCATTCTGCCTGATAGTCCGTTACGGTAGTTTTGCGTTCCAAAGTTTCCAGGAGCACCGCATGACAGGAATTGCCGCAATTGCTGGGAACGTCTGTAAAAACGGTATCGATGATTTCTTTGCTCTCAAATCCACAGATTGCCTGGGCCGCCTGGTTGGCCTCAATGACCCTGAGATTGGTGTCGACCGTGATGATAGCATCCTTAACGCTGCGAAAAATGGCGCGCAGACGACTGCGATGCTCCAGAATGTCCGCCTCCGCACGCTTTTGTTCCGTTATGTCCCGTACGATGCTGCGAAAACCGATGGGCTCGCCGCTTTTATCTTTTTTCAACGAGATGGAGTATTCCAGGATTTTGCGTCCGCCGCCTTTTGTGGCGGTCTCAAAAATAAAGGATTTGCTGGGGATTCCCGTCAGGTAAACCCGGTTAAAGGCCTGGTAGCAAGCATTGGCGGTTTCTTCGTCGACCGTGTCGCGGTAATTCTTGCCGATAAGCCATTGACGGCTGACACCCCATATTTTACAGACGGCATCATTACAGTAGACCGCATTTCCGGCCAGATCGTTCTCCAGATAGCCGTCTTCGATCTCATTGAGAACGATGCGATAATTTTGTTCGCTTGCACTTAAGGTGTCTTCTCTATTCTTAAGATCGGTGATATCCACCAGGCAACCGAAGCGCTCCGGATCCTTCTGCCTGCGTTTTGCAGGATGGTAGCCGCTGACCCAAATATGGGAACCGTCCTTACGGATCATTCGAAACGTTATAGATTTTGTCTCGTGAGTTTTTGAAGCAGGTATTCCATCGGACTGCAAAACCAAATCATGGTCTTCCGGATGAATCAACCGGGCAAACGATTGGCCAATGATCTCATCTGCATGCACGTAGCCCAACAACGAAACCAGGGCAGAATTGGCAAAAACAATCCGATCCCCATCCAGCGCATAAGCGCCGGCGGTCAATTTTTCCAGTGTATTCCGAGTAAGGTCTTCGGCCATGTTTGGATAAGGATCTACGACAGCTGATCGTGCCGCTTGATTATCCTTTTGGGGGTGAAACAACCTGAGTAAATTTATCCCTGATGATCTGTTCGGCTTCGGACATGATGCGGTCCAGAAGCTCTTGGCAGGTGGGGATGTCCTTCACAAATCCCATGGTCTGGCCGGCGGCCAGAGTGCCTTTGTCCATTTGCCCCTGCTCCAGCATTTCCTTACCGACATTCCCGGCAACATAGGGAATCAGGTCCTCGATTTGGGTATTGCCACGGCTTTCGATTTCCAATACCTTGTCTACGACTTCATTATGCATGACCCGTTCGGTATTCCGAAGGCTACGCATGATCAAGCGGGTGTCCCGTTCGGTGTGGTCGATCAGAGCCTGCTTTACATTGGCATGCACCGGTGCCTCTTGGGTGGCCACAAACCGGGTACCCATATTCATCCCGTCCGCTCCTAATCCGAGGGCACCCACCAACCCGCGTCCGTCCCCCAATCCACCCGAGGCAATGATGGGCAGCTCAATTGCGTCGCGTGTTAGCGGCACCAGGATCATGGTGGTAACATCATCTTCACCCGGATGTCCGGCTGCCTCGAATCCATCGATGCTAACGGCATCACACCCAATTTTCTCGGCCTTAATCGCATGCCGCACGGAGGTACACTTGTGGATGACCTTGATGTCGGCTGATTTCAATTGCTCCATGTAAGGTTCCGGATTGCGACCGGCGGTTTCCACGAAGCGGATGCCTTCCTGGATACAGACCTCGATATATCCGGGGTAATCCGGCGGTCGTAAAGTTGGCAGGAAGGTCAGATTGATCCCAAAGGGCTTGTCCGTTAAATCCCGGCATTTGCGAATCTCTGCTCGCAATCCTTCCGGCTTCGGGAAAGTCAGAGCGGTCATGAAACCGATGCCGCCGGCATTGGAAACAGCCGATGTGAGCTGGGAGGTGGCGATCCACATGAGACCCCCCTGGACAATGGGGCGCTCGATACCGAAGAGGTCGGTAATACGTGTTTTTATCATCTGGCAACTCCTCTATTCACTCAATCACATATGTCCCTTTTATACTGTAAGCCAATCATACCTAATGTTATTTGCTTCGCGTCATAAATAGTCATTTACTTCGTGTAATTTATCGTCGCAAAACGCTGATTGCATTGAGCCACAATAAATTACGCGCGTAGCGCAAATTACGTTCAAAGAACAAATATCGTCCGAAGGACAAATGAAGCACGAAGTGCAAAATGACACATGCTTGCCTCCGATAGATAGCTTAAAGCGCAGTGATTTTAATCCTGGTCACAAACTTATGCTACCGCAAATCGGCGCTTCCCAGTCCAACGTTTGATCTATATTCAAGCGGGCATCCAATTGAGTGGTTATCTCAGGCGGCATGGCGGATGCCCGGCGGGCAACCAGATCTGCATGGGTTCCCATAGATTCCAGAGTTGCTGCAAGTTTTCCGGTTGATTCATTGATCATGAAAATCATGAACTGGAAGCGCTTTTCATTGCGACCCAGCAAACGGATATGCAGCCCCACCTTTTCGCCCGCTCTGACTTCTGCGTAATACTGGATGAAATGTTTCAAGGCGAAAACACCGGATTTATTTTGGGTATAATAGTCTTCATTCAAACCGTGATCATTGAAATAATGCCACACGGATTTATCAAATAGAGCCATATACCAGCGCACGTTCATATGCCCCATGGCATCGAGATAATCCGACGGTATGGTCTCACGGTGGTATTGAGGCAGCGCCGTCAGCCTATCCACCGGTACCTGGCAATCGCCACCTTTGTCCCAAATCCCGCAGGTGTTGTTCTCTGTCATTTTTTGCTACCTAATGCTTGCATGAATGTTAGTTTTTTAATACTTCCTAAGCAAAAAAACCATGGGGGCGCTATGTATTGTACAACAAAACCGTCTTCTTCTCCTCCGTCATTCCCTCGGAAGAGGGGCACGAAGTGAAGCTATAGCGTTATCCAGAAAAAGCGATTAGCTGATAGCTTGTTCTGGATCCCCATTTTCATGGGGATGACACGCGTAGGCCAGAACCCTTTGATGGGTCTTTTTTTACACTTTGCTCTTCACCCTTTAACCGATGCTAATCGCTAACAGCCAAGAGCTAAGAGCCGACATGGCGTCAGACGTCCCGTCAGACGCCACGTCCTGCCGCGAAGCCGTTATGCACCGCATCAAACGCCAGGGCAACTTTTTGGGCATCTCCGACCACCTGACACGCGATGCCCTTCTGTTCAACTATCTCTTGCAGCGGGTTATAAGATTCCGAACCCACCGCCAATACCACGGTATCGGCCGGGATGGTCTCGGTTTGCCCGTTCATTTCCACGCGCACGCCCTCAGGCGTAATTTCAAGGGCCTTGGTGCTTTTATTGGTTTTGATCCCCACGCGACCCATATCCTGGAGCATACCCCAACGGGTCGACAGCCCAATATCCTTACCGATTTTTTTGATCATTTCAATCAACACGACATCCTTGGTCCCCTGAGTGGCCAATTCATACAGATCGTCGGTTGTTTCCGCCTTGTTGACCAGCAGAAATTTGACTGCCTCGGCGGAAAGGGTACCCTTTTCACCCAAGAACAAGGCGGTTTCAACCCCCACAGCCCCGCCACCGATTACCACCACTTTCTGACCGGTGGAGACTGAATCCGACAAAACATCCCAGGACTGGACCACGTGGGCTGAATCCACCCCCGGGATGGGCGGTGTAATGGGTTGGGCGCCTGTGGCCAGTATCACGGTACCCGGCTTTTCATGATCCAGAATATTATCATCCACGCTGGTGTTTAAAACCACGCGGATCTTCTGAACGGCAATCTGGGCAGCCAAATCTTTGGCCAGTTCCGCAAATTCAGCCCGGCCCGGCGGCGCCGACGCCAGGTATAGCTGCCCGCCCAAACGGCTGGATTTTTCATAGATCACCACCTCATGGCCGCATTCCGCCGCCGCCAAGGCGGCGCTCATACCGGCCGGGCCACCTCCCACCACCATGACTTTGACAGGCTTGTCCGTTTCCGTAAAACGGCATTCTTTTTCATGACCGGCCTTGGGATTACACAGGCATTCCACCGGCTTCAACTTGAATAAGTGGTCAAAACAGCCCTGGGCACAGGCGATACAGTGTACGATTTCATGATCTCGGCCGGCGGCAGCTTTTTCCGGTAGAAAAGGATCGGCGATCAAGGGCCTACCCATGGCCACCATATCACACAGACCGTCCGCGATCATTTCCCGGGCCGTGGCTGGATCGTTGATGCGATGGCTGGCAATCACCGGTACGCTAACCAGGTTTCGAATACCTTTGGCCAGGTAGCCAAACACACCGCGGGGTACGGCCGTGGTGATCTGGGGCACCCGCGCTTCATGCCAACCCACGTTGATACACAAGGCATCCACGCCCGCATCCGCCAAGGCTTGGGCATATTCTGCCAGTTCCTTTCGCCCCTGGCCACCAGGCATAAAATCATTGCCGTTCATGCGAACGATCAGGGGATATTCTGGCCCCGTAACTGCTTTAATCCGCTGCATGACGCTCAATCCAAACCGCATCCGATTTTCGTAGGAGCCGCCATACTCATCGGTACGCTGATTGGTGAGCGGCGAAAGAAACTCTGAAATCAGATAACCGGTACCACTCAAAACCTCTACCGCATCAAACCCCGCCGCTTGCACCCGCCGGGCGGCCTGGGCAAAGCTTTCGATGGTGGCCTCAATCTCATCTAAAGCCAGTTCCCGAGGCGTTTCTTTGGTGAGCCGGGACGGGATGGCCGACGGTGCCACCGACTTCTTGCCGCCCATTAAAAAGGAAAAGGCGTAGCGTCCGGCATGATTCAATTGAACCGCGCAGCGGGCACCGTTCTGTTGGATGCCATCGGCCAGGTCCGTCAGACCGGGGATAAAAGCATCATCGTGCGCGCCGATGTTCGTGGTCATTCCGGAAATTTCATCCACGGTGGCATAGCCGACACTGATCATCCCCACACCGCCGCGGGCCCTTTCGGCATAAAAATCGATGAGCTGTTCGGTTACCAGATAATCCGCCGCCATATTCAGGTGCATGGCCGGCAGATATATTCTGTTTTTTACCTCAAGATTGCCGATGGTGATCGGCTTGAATAAAGGATCCTGCATCACTTTCCTCCAAACGAGTATATTAGTTTGTAAAACATTCGCTTCAATCAGCAGATTTGTCAAGAAATTACGATTAGGTTTTTAGACTGAAGACTATTAGGCTGATAGGGGCACTTGCCGGGAGCTAATGGATTTCATTGGATTCGAAGTTAGATTTTATACGTCAAGGTCCAAATTGAAGCATTTCACTCATATGCGGTAAGCAACCTAACAGTCTTCAGCCTAAATCCCTAATAGCCTTCGGTTTAACCGCCAGAGATTTGATAAAACTGGATAATACCTTGCATATGATTTCGATTTTAGTAGAATAAACAACCATGCTACGCATATTCCAACATGATCTGTATCTGCCGGATGAATTCATGATTACCCTGGAACTGGTACCGGGAAAAGATTCGGTAGGGCGCTCGGTTGACACGGTCATGGGTATCGCCCGGGATTCATTCGCTGACGGCAGGCTGACGGCTGTCTCCATGACCGACAACCCCGGCGGCAATCCCTCACTGAGTCCGGATGTTCTGGGCCACGATATATTCAAGGTTGGAATGGATGTCATCGTTCACTTTACCTGCCGGGATTTAAATCGGGTCGGCATGGAAAGCCGCGCACTTCAGTTGGCCATGATGGGCATGAAAAACCTGCTGATCCTGACCGGTGATTATACCGGCAAGGGTTTTGGCGGTCAGGGTGCACCGGTATTTGATTTGGACGCCGTAAGCCTGTTGATGATGCTGGAACAGGTCAATGATCGTTTATACGAGGCCGGTGATCCCGATGGTTTTTTCACAGGTTGTGCTGTTTCGCCTTTTAAGTATACCGAAGCTGAATGTTTTGTCCAATATGCCAAGCTCTGCCGCAAAATTTCCGCCGGCGCCAGCTACATTATTACCCAACTGGGTTATGACGCCCGCAAATTCGCCGAATTGATAACGGTGATGAAACAGCTGGAAATTGATCTGCCGGTCATCGGCTCCATCTATCTGCTGTCGCCGCGTTCTGCCCGGGTAATGAATAAAGGTCTTGTTCCGGGCGCCGTTGTCACAGACAGTCTGCTGGCAAAAATATTAGCGGAGTGGAAAGATCCCAAAACAGGCCGCCTTATGGCTATCGAACGGGCTGCCAAGCAGGGTGCCATATTAAAGGGTCTCGGTTATCAGGGCATGCATCTGGGCGGTATCCATAAAAATTTCGACGTCGTAGGCCAAATTTTAGATCGCATGCAAGCGATCCAAGATCAGTGGGAACTATTTTTACCCGAATTCGATGACCCGGTGCCGGGCGGTTTTTATGCATTTCCCCGCTCCTCAACTAAAACAGGCGCTTCCAATCTCTTCGGTCGGCAGCCATCCGCCATCCCCTGGATTGAAAAAATCCATTATGAACTCATGAAAGCGATGCACGCACAGTTTTTTAACTTCGAGGGCCAGCATGCCGGAAAGCTTGCGCATATAGCCCAATGGATCGATCAACAGCCTATGGCCGCCAGATTTCTGGAGTTTTTTGAAAACACAGCCAAGTATGTTCTGCTGGGGTGTAAACAATGCGGGGATTGCGGCATTCAGCATCTGGCCTTCCTTTGTCCGGAATCCCAGTGCCCCAAGCACATCCGCAATGGCGCCTGTGGCGGCAGCCGCCTGGGCCGGTGCGAGGTTTATCCGGAGCGGCCCTGTGTGTGGGTACGGACCCACAAACGGGTAGCCCATGAAGGATCCTGCCAGGAATTGTTAAGCGGATGCGTAGCGCCTAGAATGTGGGAACTCAACCAAACCTCATCCTGGTTGAATTTTCACCTCAAGCGGGACCACCAATCGGTTTCCACCGGTCTGGAAAAATATTGCCGTATCGATACCTGCCAGATGGCGTTTTGTGAGCATTACGGAAGACGACCTTAAAACCTTCACCTCCGATTCTCGGAATTATTTCTTTCTATACCAAAAACAATCAAAGGGTCCGAGGGGCCAAGGATTCATGGACCAGGCTATTAGGCTGAAGACTGTTAGGCTGTTAGCAGCTAATAGTCTAACAGCCTAAATGCCTATTAAGCTATCTGTTGAATCCTCGGACCCTTGAACCCTTTTTCATAATTGATCAGGTTTAGATTATTCCCGCATCAGTTTTTAATTCCTCTTGTTTCCATAAATGAGGTAATACACCACCGGTATCACCACCAGGGTAAAGGCCGTGGAAACGATCATACCGAAAATAATGGACCAGGCCAGGCCGCTGAATATGGGATCCAGGGTGATGGGCCAGGCCCCCAGGGTTGTGGTACCGGCTGTCAAGAATATTGGGCGAAATCTGACTGCCCCGGACTCCACGATGGCATCCATGAGATTTTTCCCAAGCTTCACCTGGGTACGGATAAAATCGATCAGGATGATGGCGTTGCGTACCACGATGCCACTCAAAGCGATCATGCCGATCATGGCTGTGGCCGTGAAAAATACAGGATTGTCAAACCCACCCACAGGACGGTTTACAATGGCATTCAGCAGTGCGAATCCGGGCATGATTCCGATCATGGTCAGCGGAATGGACAACATGATCACTACCGGTATCAGGTAGGATACGGTTTCATAGACCAGCAGCACATAAATCCCCACCAGGGCGGCCGAGAAGGCCAAGCCCAGATCGCGAAAAACATCCAGGGTGATCTTCCACTCGCCCTCACCGCTCCAATCCACGCGGATGCCCTCGGGTAGAGGATTCTCTTTGAAATGCTTCTGTAGCTCCAGCACAGCATAAGCCGGTCCCCTGCCCGCCATTTCCGCCGTAACATAGACCACCCGTTCCTGGTTTTTATGATAAATCGACTTGTCTTCCAGGGTTTCTTCGAAGCGGCCCAATTCTCCCAATTGAACCCGGTTACCACCGCGTCCCTTTACGGAAATAGTAAGTAATCGGGCCACATCGGATCGGGCCTCACGCGGCAATCGCAGAATAATGGGCAACTCATTCTGCTCCGAGGTTAAATGAATGATCCCGGCCGGCATGCCGTCCAAAGCCACTTTCAAAGTCTTGACGATATCTTCGGTGGAAATACCATTGAGTCCGGCTTTTTCGCGATCCACCCGAAAGAAATATTTGTGCTGATCGGCTTCCACCATATCGTCAATATCCACGACGCCACTGGTCTGGTTCATACGGGCTTTTATCACCTGTGCCGCCTGAATCAATTGGTCGTAGCTATGGTGTGGCTGACCATACACTTCGGCTACAATGGTTGACAGAACCGGCGGTCCCGGTGGCGCCTCGACCAATTTGATACTGACATCATGCTTTTTGGCAATGGCATCGATATCGTTGCGGATGCGCAACACCATGGCATGACTCGACATCTCACGGTCATCCCGATGCAGCAGGTTTACCCGGATGTCGGCCACGTTGGCACCCTCTCTTAGGTAGTAATGACGCACCAGTCCGTTGAAATCCATGGGTGACGATGCACCCACGGTGGTGATATAATCGGTAACCTCCGGCATGGCCATGAGGACGTTTTCCACTTCTCGGGCCACTGCGTTGGTGGTTTCCAGGGTGGCACCTTCGGGCGGATCGATGAGCACCTGGAATTCGTTTTTGTTATCAAAGGGCAGCATTTTTAAGGGCACATGCCCGGTCAAGGCCAGGGCAACGGAGATAAAAAACAGTACCGCAACGACCAAAAGCAGCAGGATACTTTTGATCTTGGAATTTACAAACGGCAAAATAACCCGGCGATAAATCCGGTAGTTGGTCGTTTTGGTAAGATCGTAAGGTTCCTCACCGGCAATATCATGCTTCAGTAATTTGCTACTCACCCAAGGTGTTATGGCAAATGAAACCAACATGGACATGAGCATGGCCAGCGGTACATTCAAGGCCATAGGGCGCATGTAGGGCCCCATCATACCGGTGATGAAAAACATGGGCAAAAAGGAAACAATGATGGCCAAGGTCGCCAGAATTACCGGCGGCATGACCTCGTTAATGGCAATGGAGATGGCCTCTAATTTCTTGCGCCCGCCCATGGTCAGGTGGCGATAAATGTTTTCAACACTCACAATGGGATCGTCCACCACCAGACCCAGGGCCAGAATCAGGGCAAACAGCGTTACCCGGTTGATGGTATAGCCAAACAGATAATTGAAAAGCAACGATAATGAATACGTAATAGGCACGGCAATGGCCACGATGGTACCGGTTCGCCAGCCCATATAAAACGTAATCAGTGCAATCACGGTGATAATGGCCTCTCCCAGACTTTTCACCAGACTGTTTACCTTGTCGTTGGCGGTCTCCCCATAGTCGCGCGTAATCTGATAAGTCACGTTGTGGGGCAGTAATGACTGCTTGAGCGCCTGCATGCGTTTTTCAACTTCCCGGGCTACCCAAACCGCATTGCTACCCTTTTTCTTGGCCACGGCAATGGTCACGGCCGGAAATTTGTTTTGCTCCTCAGTTTTGGATTCAACCTGCCTGGATGCCGGTCCGAAACCGATGCGACTATAGGTAAGCACCTCTTCGGGTCCATCGGTGACTTCGGCGATATCCCGGAGATAGACGGGCTTGCCCTGATAGAGTGTAATCAGCAGATTTTTGACCTCGCGAATATCCTTTACAAACGGCCCGGCCTCGATGCGAATGGCCTGGTTGGCTTTTTCGAGTTCGCCGCTCTGCATCTGAGCATTTGACATTTGGATGGCGCCGATAACCTCCATGGCCGAAAGGCTATAAGCCGTCAGACGCTCGGGGTCCAAATACACATAGGCCACCCGCTTCCGCCCCCCATGCACACTGATCCGGGCACTGTTGGGGATATGCTGCAATTTACCCACCACCTCTTCGGCAATCCGGTAAAGCTGATGGTCGTCGACTTCATCGCTGTAAAGGGTGACATTAACGATGGGGACATCATCGATTTCGATGGGCTTGATGATCCAACCGGCGATCCCGGGGGTTACCTGGTCCATATTTTGGCTGATTTTATTATACAGCTTAATCAGGCTTTCTTCACGATCCTGCCCCACGTGGAATCGGACCGTTACCACGGCCATGCCGGTACGCGACATGGAATAAACATATTCAACCCCGTCGATCTGGTAGAGAAGCCGTTCAAGTCTAGAGGAAACCAGTCGTTCCACCTCTTCGGCACTGCCGCCGGGATACGATATCAACACATCGGCCAAAGGCACCACGATCTGGGGTTCTTCTTCGCGAGGCGTTATGGCCAGCGCCACAAAACCAGCCAGCAAGCTGATAATAATCAGCAGTATGGCCAGATTGCCCCGTAGAAATGATTCAATGATTCGCGCTAACGCAGATCCGTTTGCTTGCATTTAACTATCCTCCTTCAGGGGGGTAACCAGAATAATGTCTCCCTGGGACAACCCGGATAGAATTTCAACTTTTTGCCCGAAGGCGGGACCTGTTTTCACCATTTGACGCACCACGCGTTTTCCCTGCACCAGGTGAACCATTTCCAACTGACCGGACAAAACCACGGCACTGGCCGGAATCAATACGGCTGGATGGGGATCCTCATATACCCACACACGTCCGAACGTTCCCGGCAGGATGTCTCCTTTTTTATTATCGATGTGCACCTTGACTTCTTGGGTTCGACTGAGGGGATCGATGGCACTCACGATTTCGGTTACCCGGCCTTTAAATGGCCGCGACGGTCGGTCCAGACTAATATCAACCGTCTGATTGAGGGATAGTTTCTCTATCAAACGGACCGGCACCGGCACTTCAATACGCATATTCAGGGGATCATAAACACTCAACAGCACCTGGCCCGGATTGGCCAGATCACCTTTTTCCACCCGTCGATCTGTGACAACCCCATTGATGGGGGATTTAATCGTCGTATAGGTGAGCATTACTTCGATTTCGGCCACCTGGGTCTTGGCGGCATTGAAGCGCGATTCCGCAGCGGTCATGGCCTGTTCTGTGGCGGCTTTCTGTTTATATAGAGATTTTGTCCGATTGTATTCGGTACGCGCCTGTTTCAGCTGAATGTTGGCTGCCGTTAGCTTTTCCTTCATTTCGCGGCTGTCCAGTTCGATCAGCACTTGTCCCTTTTTAACCCGCTGTCCGGCTGATGCCGAAACACTGCTGACATAGGCACTGATTCGGGCGCTTAAATGTACAGTTTCCGCAGAAGCCACCGTACCCACCACATCAATCCGCGGCGCTACCTTGGTCAACTTGACCGTATAGGTTTTAGCCTTTTCCGGCAGCGGTTGTCCTGGTGCCGTCTCGAGCTTGCCGGCGGCAACCTTGGCATGAAACATACCACCGGTCCAGGCTATCATCAGAGCCAATCCTGCAACGGCGATGGGCCATTTGATGACTTGCAAAATTCTCATTCCGATTCCTTTCTTTTGTGCCGTCATATGTTCCCCTCTTTCCTTTTAGACTGTTAGGCTTTTAGGCTGAAGACCATTAGGTTGTCAGGTTGATAAAAGCATGCACCATTTAGATGCACGCAGTAACCTCCGTGATGCCATCTCCAGCCCTTTTTCAAAATCATTGTTCAATGTTGGATGCTTGATGCCTGATACGTGATGCCTGTTACTTGATGCCTGTTACTTGATGCCTGATGCCTGATGCCTGATGCTACCCTTCACTCCTCCTACCCTCCGACCCTATGGTCTACTGGCATACTTTGCCCCCAAAACTCCCATGGCCCGGTCATAATTGGATAGAGCTGTCAAGTAGTCGTAATAGGCGGCCACACTGCGGGTCTTCTGGGCCGTCAAGCCCACCTGGGCTGTGAGCAGGGTGGTGATATCAGCCACCCCTTCCTTATAAAGTTCCGATGTGATGCGCAGGGCTTCGGCCGCACTCTGCATGCTTTTCCCACTGACGTCAAGACGCTCCCAGGCATCCATGGCTTTGAGATAAGCCTGATGCAAATCCAGGCGTAGTTCGTTGCGAGCTTTGAGAGCATCCTTTTCGGTGGCCTGCCATTCGGCGTAGGCCGCCCGTTTGGCACTGGGCCGCTGAAATCCATCAAAAAATTCCCATTCTGCCATGACGCCCATGAGATAGCTGTCTTCAATATCTTCGAAATCGCCGCTATCAAAGTCATAAGATCCAAATGCACTTAAAACCGGTCGATTATCCTGGGACGTTTTTTTATAGGATTGCTTTTTGATGCGGGACAGCGTCTGACTGATTTTAAGCTCGGGTCGACTCTCGATCTTTCCGAAATCAAGGGCCATGGGACTTTTCTGAAGTGTATCTCGAGTCGGTACCGGTAATCCTTCGTTGGGCACCAAGTCCGACCCGATGGCCGTATTCAAAGATGCGATGGCTAATTGAACTCCGTTTTTAGCGCGGATAAGATCCTCGCGGGCCTGGGCCAGCTTAACCTCCAGATTTAATACATCGGTTTTGACGGCTGATCCGGCATTAAAGCGCACATTGGCTACCCTGAGGCTTTCTGTGAGACTGGACACGGATTCCGTTTGGACATTTACAAAGGACTGAGCCCTGAGAACGGTATAATAGCCGCGGGTCACCTGATGGACCAGCTCATTCCGGACGGCTTTCAGGCCAAGCTCGCGCATTTGTTTGCCGTTTTTTGCCAAATCCACATTGATGCGGTTGATCCCGCCGTTATAAAATCGATATTTCAATCCGACTGACAAGCGCATATTATCGGTTTGATCGGGATCGTTGGGATCGAAATCCGGATCGGTCATATCCAGATCTTTCTGGTTGAGGGCCATCATAAAAGCTTGGGGTGGATTATTGGTAAGCGAATAGGTACCAGCCAAGTACAGACGTGGATAATAGGCTGATTCGGCCTGTTTGATCATATGCTTGGCAGCCTGCACCCGCGTGAGCCCTGCTTGGATATCGGGATTATTATCCAATGCCGCATTGATACAGGTCTCCAGCGTCACCGCCTGCGCCGGCAGTGTCAAGCCCAACATACTCATCATCAGCACGATCATTGCAAAAATACGCCCCTTTACCATAGGATACCCCCTTTTTGAAACTATAGGCTATAAGCCACAGCCATAAGCAGCTTACAGCTGTGGCTAATCGCTGGTTGCTTAGAATGCATTGCCCGATCGAAAACCTACTTTTTTTAATATAACAGCGGCCGGACAGAACCCCGTAAGAGAAGACTGTAAAAGATTGGCACCCACAAATACCGTTAAAATCAGCCAGTATGGGCTTAACAGCCAACCCAAGGTCACGCTAATTATTACTAAAGAACCTGCAAACCCTAATATGATTTTGTCTATATTCATAATAAACCTCCATTTTGTTTAGGTTGTGATACATTGTGGAGGTTTAAATGCAAACTTGATGCCAATTTAAACCACAGGAAAATTTCTAAATCCCAGAGCGGAATTGAACTTAGAATTTTACAGCTGTCTTCACCGCTCTATGCCGGGACTTCTTTAAGTTGGTTTGAATAAGCTCAGGATACTGGTCCATCCCAAATTGGTGCGTTACCATATCTTCCAGAAATATTTTCAAGTTCCGGTTCTTCTGAATCATATCGATGGCAACCTGGAATACATGCTTGGGTTGAGAATCCAATGATATAATCCCGCAAGAAAATACACCTTTCAGGTTCTGTATTTTGAGCCAAACCGGGGTCAGATCCAATTTGGCATCATGACCGATGCCGACGATACTCAACTCCCCATCGGTTGCCATGCACCGTGTGGCCAGATTTAAGGTTTCCGATGTGGCTACCACATCAAAAACCCGTTTATAGCCTCCCATGGCAATCTTTTGACCCAGCATGGGTTTGTATATTTTTGCTCCGGCCACCTTGTGGGTGTGCTTAAAAATCTTTCGGGCCCGGATCACATGGTCGGCTCCGGCCTTGCGGGCTATATCCGCATGAAAATTAGATGGTTCGGACACTGTGATGGTGCAGTTGATGCCCAGCGATCGGATCACTTGAATGATCAGGCTGCCAATCACCCCACTGCCGACCACCAACACCTGGTCACCATCTCCCGGGCGATTGTCCCAAACCGCCTGAATAGCCACCGCCAGAGGCTCGATCAGGATTCCAATTTGATCGGAAATGGTCTCAGGAAGTCTGAATACCTGGCGTTTGTGGGCCACGAAAACCTCGCCCATGCCCCCGCCCGTATCTTTGCAAATACCGATAAACATGCCGGGGGCCAGATCGCCTTCGGCAAAGTTTTCACAGCTGCCCACCTGCCCGCTTTGGCATGCCTGGCAGCGGGGTTCAATGCCTCGGGCTTCACAACTTAAATGTGGTGCCGCTGTTACCCGATCGCCTACATTAACCGTGGTCACCTGAGCACCAACTTCTATAACTTCACCCACCATTTCATGGCCCAATACACAGGGAAAAGACGTAAAGGGGCTGGCCGTGGGGGAATCCTTTAAAAAAATGAGATTCAAATCGCTGGCGCAGAATCCGCACAGACGGGTTTTGATTTTAACCCAGTGTTCCGAGGGCAGCGAAGGTTCGGCCATGTCCACACATCGGATGGTTGCCAGCGGCCCCTTATAATAGAACCGGCGGCTTAATAAGCCCAGGGCCTTTAGCAGTAAAAATCGTGGTATTGAGACTGAAAATTGCAGTGCCTGCATGGTGCACGCCTTTCCGGATTACGTTCGGCTCAAGCGACTTTATTATTCCATATTCAACCCATCCTTGAGCATCAATGTGGCCGGACTGACCACACATGGATCGGTGAGGACATTGACACAGGCCGGTTTCCCGGAAGCAAGCGCCCGTTCCAGGGCCGGCGTTACCTCTGCATCCTTCTCCACAAATTCGCCGTGTCCGCCCAGTGCCGCCACCACGCCTTCATAGTGGACCACACCCAGTTCTGAACCTGTAACCCTTTCATTTCCATAGCAAATTTCCTGACCATGTTTAATCATGCCCCAGGCTTGATCGTTATTGACAATGCAAATAATGGGCAGGTTGTGGCGTACGGCAGTATCAAATTCCATGGCATTAAACCCAAACGATCCATCCCCGTTAATTACGACGACGGTCTTATCGGGTCTGGCGGCTTTGGCGCCGATAGCAAATGGGATGCCGGTTCCCAAGCACCCGAAAAGCCCGCCGGCCGACCCGATCACGGCTGCGCGTTCACGGGCAAATAATCCCACCTGGCCGAAGTAGGATGTGTCGCCGCCATCAACAATACAAATGACGTCGTCTCCCACTGCCAAACGCACCAACTCTACGAGTCTGGCCGGATGCAGCGGATCTGAGGGCGTCTGGCGGGACTCCACCTCGGCCTGCACCAAAGGTTCGTAAGCCGTTTGGAGCAAGCCGCGCCAGGCCGAATGATCACCTTTCTTAACCCGCTTGTTGAGGGCATTGAGCGCCAGTTCCATATCACCCACCAGTCCGATGTCCGACCGTCGGTTGCGATCAATTTCCGCTGGATCGATGTCCACCCGAATGACCTTTGCCTGGGGGAAGATTTCGCCGTACATCAAAAGCCAGTTGAAGCGCACCCCCAAGGCGATCACCAGGTCTGCCTGTCCCAAAGCAGTGATTGCGCCCATGAGACCGCCGTCCCACAAAGATAGTTCATGGTCATCCGGCAGTGCGCCGCGGCCATTGTTGGTCAGAAAAAAGGGTATGCCTGTTTTTTTAATTAATTTTCCAAATGCCTGACCGCAGGCATCCGAATAGATACCGCTGCCGCCGATAACAACCGGTTTTTCGGCTGACGTGATCAACGCGGCCGCTTGATTGACCAGCGTATGATCGGGCTCCGAACGATGCCGAACACCGCCTTTGGGTGCCATAATTGCAGCCTCCTCAGGTATGCTGGTATTCAGAATATCGGGCGGCAATTCCAGAAAAACCGGCCCCGGACGTCCCGACACGGCATGACGAAAGGCCATGGAAAGATACTCGGGTATTCTGCGGGTTTCGTAGCAGCAGCTATGCCATTTGACCGTGCTTTTTATCAGATCCGCTTGGGGCAAGTCCTGCAGCGCACCTTTTTCACGATCTTTTAAAGGCGCCGATCCGCACAGCACCACCAGGGGGGCATTTTCCAGATAGGCATTCACCAATCCCGTAATCACATTGGTAAAGCCAGGTCCGGCCGTGATCAGGCAAACTCCCGGCTGTCCAGAAAAGATCGCATAGGCTTGGGCCATCATGGCGGCAGCCTGTTCATGGCGTACATCGATGAGTCGAATATCATGATCCAGAAAACCATCATATATCCGGTCTATATGACCGCCGGAAAGGGAAAATACCGTGGAAATTCCCTCCACCTCCCGCAAATACTTTGCCACCAGATGTCCACCGAAAATATCTGCCATCCTGACCTCCTTCTCATTCGGGTTTTAAGGGGATGTTCCATTTTTTCATGTACTTCCATATGGCCGTACGGCTTAAACCCACCCTTCGGGCTACTTCCGCTTTGTTCCAATCGCAGTCCACCAAGAGGGACTCCAGCAAAGGTTTGGTGAGTTTGCCTCGCAATCCAGGCAAAGCATTCGTCTCTGACGTGCTGATTGCAGGTGTCGGATCATATTGGGCCTTGCGCATTTCCACCGGCAAGTCAAAAACATCTATGGTCTGTTGGTTGCAGAGTACAAAGGCATGCTCGATGGCATTTTCCAGTTCGCGCACATTGCCGGGCCAGTGATAATCCATAAACAGCCGCAGGGCTGTTTGCGATAAGCCTGCGATTTTTTTACCAGTTTTAACATTCTGTCGGTCGATAAAATGTCCGGCCAAAAGCGGAATGTCTTCTTTGCGTTGATTAAGGGGCGGGACCTCGATGGGAAAAACCTTCAAGCGATAGTACAGGTCCTGTCTGAAATCGCCCTGGCGTACCAATTCCATTAAATCCTTGTTGGTGGCGGCAATGATGCGAATATCGATTTTCCTGCGCTTTGATTCGCCTACCCTTTCGATCTCGCGTTCCTGCAATACGCGCAGGAGTTTAACCTGGATAAAGGGACTGATTTCACCGATTTCATCCAGAAAAACAGCTCCCCCGGCAGCCTCTTCGAATCGTCCTTTCCGATCGCGGATCGCACCGGTAAAGGAGCCCTTGGCATGCCCAAACAATTCACTTTCCAGAAGCGATTCAGTCAAGGCACTGCAGTTGACCGTTACAAGGGGATGTGCCGAACGGTCACTATTGTAATGGATCGCACCAGCCACCAACTCTTTTCCGGTGCCGCTTTGACCCTGGATTAACACGGTGGCCTCACTGCCTGATGCAGCGCGGATTGCGGCAAAAACGTCCTGCATGGCCCGGCTTTTGCCGATAATATTGTCCAGCCGGTGGACATCCCCCAATTTACGTGAGATTTCTTCTATTTCCTGGCGTGCTCTTTTGAGTTCGGTCAAATCCGTGACGGTCTCGACAATGCCGATAACCTGGTTTTGTTCATCCTTCACCAGCCGGGCACTTTTCAGCACCGGTACCACCTTGCCGTCTTTATGGGTCAGGGCACACTCTTTGGCATCCACAGCTCCCTTTTCATAGATGCCGCATTCCTTGATACCGCTGGGGCAGCTTCTTTTAAGGCAAAGATTGAATTTTAGCAGCGTACAGGTGCGACCAAGGGCTTCGGAGGCGGTGTACCCACTTATTTTTTCCATGGCGGCGTTCCAGGAAGTGATTTCCCCGGAGCGATTGAGGGTAAAGACACCATCTGCCATGGACTCCAATAGATAGTTGGCAAATCTGGGATCAAGCATCGGTTGTTTGGGGTTTGCCATATGAACCTGCCGGGAGAAAATGTTTTATCGGCGATCTTTTCAGATCAGAATGCTATGCCTTGTGGAAAGTGGAAATGCGCAACCAGGTAACGCCCGGTAGCGTTACTTAACGTTACCTTTCATAACCATACCGCCCCCAAACAAATCTGTCAATCCATTTGTGATGGTGAATACTAAAGTACCCATAGGCTATTAGACTGTTAGACAATTAAGTTTGCAGCGGGTAACAGCTACCAGTTTTAAGCCCTAAGCAGCTTATTGCTGAAGGCTTAAAACTATACCTTGTAACGAATAGAGCAACGCTTCTAATATCCTAACTTATCGATATTAATATATTTTTTATAAGAATTCGAACAAATACCACCCTCCATGTAGCCCCTAATAGCCTATCAGCCTAATTGCCTAACAGCCTTATCCCCCTATGAAATAGTGGCGGGGACGCACATAGAACCAAGATTTTGTTTGAAAACAGCGCATAGCCAAGGAAATTTGGCATAAAGTTTGAAACGGCTGTAGTATCGACAAGGAGTAGCAGCATGCAGATCAGACATTTTACCAGTATTCAGGAACTCGAAAAGGCCATTATGACAGGGGTCGCGTTAGTGGATTTTGGAGCGCCCTGGTGCAGTCCCTGCCTTGCACAGGAACCGATTATGGAAGAACTTTCCATTCGGTTTAAGGACAGGGCCGTTATCGCGACTGTGAATGTGGACAACCACAAACCCATGGCGCTCAAGTTGGGTATCAAAAGTATCCCGACTTTAAACTTATACAATAATGGTCGTGAAGTTATGCGCTTTGTCGGTCTGCAGCCCGCAAAAACTCTGGTAGACGCCATCGAAGCCAACCTGGAATCAGCCACCCCAAAACAGGGTGTTGGTTGATGAAGTAAGTTGGATTCACTTGACAATTGATAACAGGATTTCAATTATGGAATTAATTAATACCGGATCTTGCACGAGTCGGAGGCTTTCATAGGCAAGGTACCCATGGGTGGGCATCGACTGAGCTCAGCCGAAGTCAAGGCGTAGTTTTTTACTTCGAACTCTTGGCAACGCAGCATGTGGAAGCCTCCGGCTCGCCCTCCGGGTGAAATTTGATGAGTACCAAAGGATATTCATCCGCAAAACCCAAGGGGTTAATTGAACCCAAGCTGTAAAAGGTACTAAATCCATATTAATTAAAGGTCTGAGAAAAATTCATCAAATTTAATGCAAGATTCAAGTAACAACTCTATTTAAAGGAGAACCATTCATGCCGATCTATGAATATCAATGCAGTGACTGTTCACACGCCTTCGAAAAACTGATCTTCAATAGCGACAAAGACAACATTACGTGCCCCTGTTGCTGCAGCCCGCAAGTGAAGAAAGTTCTTAGCGCAGCCAGTATCATGGGAACATCCGACGGGGGCAATGCCTGCACCCCGAACCCTTCCAGCGGATTTTCCTGAGCCAGCTAAGCTAGCACGGCGGTCGGCCGTGGAAGCGTTTCACACTTACAAATGGCTTGTAGCCATTAGCCTGCAGCAGCTTAGCGCTGATTGCTTACAGCTTTTGACTCGGCAAAATATCATTCTCAAACTTGCAACACGGAATAAATACGATGTCTAAAATCATTTCTAGAAGAAACTTCCTAAAAGGCGGTCTTGCCGCGGCTGGAGCCCTGGCGGCTACCAGCCTGCCTGCTAAGGCGGCCCGATCCCCCAAAGAGCCCTTGGCCACGCTGATTGATATCAGCAAGTGCATCGGCTGCGAAGCCTGTGTACTGGCTTGCAGTGAAGTCAACCATCAAAAGTATCCCGATCCGGTCAAACCATTTCCCAGTATGTTCCCTAAAAAGGTTCCGGTTGCAGATTGGTCCGACAAACAGGATGTAACCGATCGCCTGACCCCTTATAATTGGCTCTATATTCAATATGCCGAAGTAGAACATCAGGACGAAACCTATGAATTGACCATACCGCGACGTTGCATGCACTGCAGCAACCCGCCTTGCGTCAAACTGTGTCCATTTGGGGCTGCAGATCAGTTGGACAACGGCACTGCCAGGATCGATGCGGATATCTGCTTAGGAGGTGCCAAATGCAAATCGGTCTGTCCCTGGAAAATTCCCGAACGCCAGACCGGTGTCGGCATCTATCTTGATCTTTTGCCGACCTTTGCCGGCAACGGTGTCATGTACAAATGCGACCGCTGTTATGACCGTTTGGCTCAAGGTGAATTGCCGGGTTGCATTGAAGAATGCCCGGAGGATGTCCAAACCATCGGGCCGCGAAAGAACATCATTGCCCGGGCCCATCAGTTGGCCGAGGATATCGATGGTTATATTTATGGAGAGACAGAAAACGGAGGGACCAACACCATCTATGTCTCACCGGTTCCCTTTGAAAAAATCAATCAGGCCATTGAAAAAGGCAAAGGCAAGCCTCACATGAAACCGGTGACCGATACCATGGCTGACGGCAACAACCTGGCTGCAGCGATGATCATTGCCCCCATTGCCGGACTGGCGGCTGCAGCCGGAAAGCTTTACAAACTCTCCCAACAAAAGGATCCGTCATGAAAGCACCTTTGTTACGCACGCTGTATGTTGCCAGCGCCTTTATTTTGATGATTACGGGTTTTGGCCAGATGCCCATTTATAAACGTTATTATGTTTCAAGCTTACCCGGACTTTCTTGGCTGGCTGATTTTTATGTTACCCATTGGTTACATTATTTATCCGCTGCCGTTCTCATGGGTCTAACCATGTATGCCATTGCTGTTTTTGCATTCGCTTATCGGAAAACCCAAAAACCCAGTATTTCCGGCTTTATCCGCGGGCTCATTTTAGTGGGTCTGATCGTGACCGGCATATTACTGGTCATCAACAACCTGCCGGGCGCACTGTTTTCCCAAGGTTCGATCATCTTTTTAGATTTGACCCACATGGCATTGGCCATGGCACTTCTGGTGGCGGGACTGATTGCCATTTTGCGAAAATCACCCTGGATCGTCGCCCGGTCTGGACGTTAAAACCACTCTCACATAACTTATTCTGTTTGCCATAAATTCTCGGGCCTATAACCGATATCAAGTTAGCCCGGAAGGCCGATGGTTGATCCGCCATTAATCTTGAAACTGTCTGAGATCCTTAGAGTCCGTTATGCCGAACTGTTTTAAATGATGTCCTACACCAACTGTCAGAAATATATTCCGAAATAAGGCCTTTTTGAAAGCGGTTCAGATATTTTTTCATAGCGACATATCATGTTGAATATGCCTCGCTAGCGTAGTGCCCTGACGGATTGGTGATGTTTCGACTACCTGATTTTACTACCAATCGGCATTACGAATAGCCTTTTTGGGGGTTATCGTTCAATAAATTTTCATGTCTTGACACGTTAATTCAAGCATGAAAGCATGCAGGATTTCATCCTACTTTGCTAAAATACCATAACTAATTTAGAAATTTATTATGATAAAACCCGTTCAATGGAAAACAGATCTCCAAGTGCTTTCAAACGATGACATTAGACAGATTCATAATGCCAGCCTTCAAATTCTTGAAAAAACCGGCGTGCTCATGCCGCTTGATGAGAACCGTCTGAATGACCTTGAAGATTTAGGTTTGCAGATCGACCGTCAAATAAATAGGGTTCGCTTTCCAGCCGATCTTGTTGAAAAAGCCATTCAAAAAGCACCCGATTCTTATACACTTTGCGCCCGCAATCCCCAAAACGACTTGGTCCTCAATGGCCGGCAAGGATACTTAGGCCTGGATGGCACAGGTCTTAAAGTAAAGGACCTGGACTCGGGTCAGATTCACAATTCCACTTACGCTGATTTGGCTGATGCTGCCCGTGTAGCTGACAAGCTGCCCCAAATCTCATTCTTGTGGCCCTGCGTCAGCGCCCAGGATCGACCGGCACCGACCCAACCCCTATATGAACTGCAGGCCCTGGCATTTAACACCGAAAAGCACATCCAGGCCATGACGGCGGTGAGTCGGCTCACGGCCACGGGGAGTGTAGAGATGGCTGCGGCCCTGGCCGGTGGACGGGATGCACTCAAAAAAAGGCCCATTATCTCCAATTTTCAGGCCACCATTAGCCCCTTGACCTGCGATACCGAAGCCATGGAAGCCGCACTCATATTTGCGGAAGCCGGCATTCCCACCGGATTTGTCACCATGCAAATCGGTTGCGGCACAGCACCGGCCACTTTGGCCGGCAGTTTGGCTCTGGGAAATGCCGAAATCTTGGCCGGTCTGGTTTTTATCCAGCTCTTTTTTCCGGGCGCACCTGTTTTTTATGGTTCCTATGCCACCATGATGGATCTCAAAAGCGGCGGCATGACCAGCGGCAATCCCGAGGATTTCTTGCTTCAGGCTGGCGCCATACAACTGGCCCACGCTTACAAGCTGCCCATTACCATCGGAACCTTTGCAACCGGTGCGCACACAAGCGGCTGGCGCAGCGGTGTTGAAAACGCCCTATCCGGGACTGCCAGCCTGCTTTCCCACGGCGATATGATTTGCGGCGCCGGTCTGCTGGAGGGCGCCACGGTTTTCTCATTTGAACAATTGATCAAGGATTGCGAAATATTTGAAATACTGCGGCATTTTTCAGGGGGTATCGAAGTATCAGCGGAAACATTGGCGTTGGATGCAATTCATGAGGTTGGTCCTCAAAACCACTTTATGCTTAGCGAACATACACTCAGCCACATGCGCGCCATTTGGCAGCCGACCGTAAAAGGCCGTCAACCGCATATGAATATGGGATCCAAAACTTCTGAATCTGATGCGCTTGCTGCCGAAAAGGCCCGGGACATCCTCAATAATCACCATCCCAGCCCACCCCCCAACGCAGACCTACTATCCGAAATCCTCGCGGAGTACGACCGGAAGGCAGCGGAATGTTGAATTTTTATGTCGGCTCTTTAACAGCGCACGCTATCATTTCGATCTAGATTGATCACCTTTTCTAATTGGGTGGGAAAATTTCAACGTATATGGGTGAGAAACTGCTTGGTAATCTCATGGTCGGGATGATCCATGATTTTCTCCGGTGAGCCTTCCTCCAGGATCTTGCCGTTTTCGAGAAAAACGATCCGATGGGCCACTTCGCGGGCAAAACCCATTTCATGGGACACGACGAGCATGGTCATGCCCTGATCGGCCAGCCGCTGCATAACGATCAGGACCTCGCCGATGAGTTCCGGATCGAGAGCGGAGGTGGGTTCATCAAACAACATGATCCGGGGTTCCATGGCCAGCGCCCGCGCAATGGCTGCCCGCTGCTTCTGCCCACCCGACAGCTGATCCGGGTAGTTGTCTTTTTTTTCATACAGGCCGACCCAGTTCAGCAACTCCTCTCCCTTGGCCACAGCCTTGGCTGGCGGAACTTTCTTGACGATTACGGGGCCTTCGATGACATTCTCAATGATCGAACGATGCGGAAAGAGATTGAATTCCTGAAATACCATGCCCATATGGGTGCGGATTTCAATGATTTGTTTGCGTACAGCCGCCGTCCGCTTCTGACCTATGGGCAGTTCATTGCCGTCAATCATGATTCTGCCGCCTTGGGGCTCTTCCAGCATGTTGAGACAGCGCAGCAGCGTACTTTTACCCGAACCGCTCCGACCGATAATGACCACCACCTCGCCGGGTTGGACACTGGTGGTAACACCATCTAGCACCAGTAGATGGTGAAAATACTTTTTAAGATCTTCGATGATGATTATAGGTTCGGGCATTCTTATCGTAGGGTTGGAGGGTTGAAGGGGTGTAGGGTTAAAGGGATAGGCCTTAAGCTGACAGCGATGTGTTCCTTTAGCTATTAGCTTGCAGCTTCCCCTTCAACCCTTGTAACCTTCGACCCTCCGACCCTGCTCCTATCTAATGGGTCATACCGGTAATCTTAGTCGTCCCCTTGGCCAGTTTGTTCTCCAAACGGCCTTGAAAATATTGAAACAGGATGGTTACCATCCAGTAAAATAGGGCCGCAATCAGCAGGGTCTCCATATTTCGAAAATTCTGGCGACCCACTTTCTGAGCCCTGAAAAACAATTCCCAAACACCCAAAAACGCAACCAATGATGAATCTTTCAGCATGGCAATAAATTCATTACCGGTTGCGGGAATGATGATACGCAAGGCCTGCGGCAATACCACCCGCTTCATCATCTGGGTGTAGGTCATGCCCAGTGAATAGGCTGCCTCCACCTGGCCACGGCTGACGGCCTGGATGCCGCCTCTGAATATTTCGGTCATATAAGCGCCATAATTGACACTCAGGGCAATAATTCCGGCCGGTATTGCACTGAAAATGATCCCCAACTGCGGCAGTCCCAGATATATGACAAAAACTTGGACAATCAAGGGCGTTCCCCGGATAACGGAGACGTAAAATGTGGAGGCACCATACAAAATCGAATTTTTGGATAAACGCGAAACAGACCCGATGAGCGCCAAAATACTCGCAAATACAATGGCGCAGAAGGATACGAAAATGGTGATTCCAACCCCTTTGAAAATAAAAGGCGTATATTTCAGCATGAACCTGAAATCGAGATTGAAGCGGTATAGGACGTAGAAGAGCCCTATAAATATACCGATCCAGACCAGTGTCACCTTGAAAATGAATATCTTTTTTTCACGCTGTGCCGTTTCAATATGCTTAAGGCGCGTCTCGGCAACATCGAGGCCTTCTAATTTTTGGGGAGGATCACCATTTTGTGTCATGGATGCTACCCAATATGCGATCTTAAGGTTAAATTACCGGGCTTTCTTCGTAACGTCAAAGCCATACCATTTATTTGACAAGCGGGTTAAGGTGCCGTCATCATGCATGCTTTGAAGAACTGCGCTGACCTTTTTTATAAATTCACGGCTGCCGGCACGCGCCTTGTCACAAGCAGCGGCCAAAGGTTCATAGTAGACCGGATCCCCGATCGGTTTGATGGGAACGCCTTTCTTCATGGCCTCTTGAACCACAAAGCCGGAGGTCAATACACCGTTCAAACGGGTTCCGTCACCCAGGGCCAGGTCCTGGACCGCCTCCATATCGGTGGAGTACGGTTTGCCTTTGACGCCTTGCACCTGGTAGGCGATACCTTGGCCGCCGCCAATGGTTAGGCTCTGATGGGGATCCAGATAAGATTCATATGTAGTTCCCACACCGATGCCCACGGTCTTACCCACCAGGCCGTTGATGGTATTGACCCTTTTGTTATTCTTATGAATAGCAAATTGTGCCGGTGTATAATAATAGGGAATCGAAAAATCCACTACCACCGCGCGTTCCGCAGTGATGGTCATGCTGCCGATGCTTAAATCCCAGCGGCCGCCCCATTTGCCGGAAACGATAATATCCCAGTCCGGAGTGACGAATTTTGCTTTTACCCCAAGCCGACTGGCAACGGCTTTGGCCACGTCGATATCGAACCCGTCCAAATTCCCTTTGTCGTCCAGGAAACTCTGGGGCGCGTAATTGGCATCCGTGGAAACCGTCAAGACACCTTTGGACAAGACATCATCAAGGGTACCGGCCATGGCTGGTAATGTTACCCCCAGCAAACAGATTATAACCAGAGTAGTTAGTAGAAATAAAGTGTTGCGCCTTTTCATACCGACCTCCTTTTGGCTCTTATGGTTTAAAACTAACAAATCAGACGTATTGGTCCCTTTACCGATAAACGGATCCATTATTGAAATATAGACAGAAAAGTTATCATCAAAATTTAGGTAGTATTGGGTGGAAAGAATACGAATTACTCTAAATTGAAGTGCCGGCCTTGTCAACCGAAGCTTCATAAAATCAGAGCATGATTTCATAAGCAGGGTTTGCTCATAAACAGCTGACTCCCGGCCTCTGGATCCAGAAATGAATCATTAAATCCAAAATTGCGGTAGAGTCTGCGAGCGGCCGTATTATTTTCCTGAACCTCAAGGGTTATTTTACAGCAGCCCCTTTCTATGGCTATCCGCTCAATTTCTTCTAATAGTGCCTTGCCAATACCCATGCCCCTATATTCAGGACGTACCATGAAATCGTGAATATTGATCAGCGGCATGGCATGAAAGGTGGAAAAGCTAAAAAAGCATATGGCCATGCCCACATAACTGTTATCACCACATGCCAGCAAAACCAGGCTGTTGGGAGTTTTCTCCAAGCCGGGCACCAATGCATCGAGAACATTTTTATCAATTTCGTTCCGAAAGCCGAGCAAATCCTTGGCATAGATGTTTAACAAATCAGGTACGGCGGATCGATGTGCGGTATCTGCATAATCTGCCCTAATAATTTTAAACGGTAATATCATGTTACATCTCTCTAATTTTATTGTATTTTTCATAATACAAGCAAAAGAATGAAAACTATTTTTAATTTATATCATTTTTTCCTTGATTTAATCCGTATGCAAATTTATACTTTTCAAGGGCTTGAAATTATTAATCCTAGCCCATTTACTGAATTAAATTCATTTTCTGGAGGAGAATCATGATTATCAGACAATCATTTCGAACTTCCGCAATTATTTTGGTATTAATTCTGGGTCTCATATCATTCATGGGATGCGGCCCCTCCAAAGAACAGCAGCAAATGAACAACTTTTTAACTGAGTATGGTCAAGCTGTCGATAAGTATGCTGAACTGAATGGAAATGGTGACGCCAGTGCACTTGCCGAAGCCAAAGCCAAAATCGAAACGCTTCAAAACAAATGGTTGGGTTTAAAATCCGATATGGAGAGCGAAGTTACACCCCAGGTTATGGAAAAACTGGATAAGGAATTTAAAACCATTACCAAAAAATATGATGAAGTACCTGCCGGCGCATAAATCCATCTAAAATTTCCCACGGCCCTTTGTCCACTATCGACAAAGGGCCACATAAAGCTCAAGGTTGCAAACAATTAGGTGATGGTTATCTGCCCCTAAACGACGGCTCCCGTCTTTCTATTCTCGCATTTAATGCTTCCATAAAATCTGAGGTTCCGAAGGCCTTGTTCAAACCATCGTTTTCCAGATCCAGCGCCCGTGATACTGCTTCTATCATGGGTTTGTGTAATATCTCTTTGGCCATACATACCGCTAAGCCGGCACCTTGGGGTGGAATTAGTCTGCATGTTTCTTTTCTGGTTGCGGGCAAGAGATCTTCGTGAGGAAAAACTCGATTTATCAAACCCAGCTCATGCAACTTCGTTGCGCTGAGTCGTTCCCCAAAAAACATGACCTCTTTAGCCCGTTGAAAACCGAGTAATCGCGGCAGCAGATAACTCGATGCCAACTCCGGCACCAGCCCGATGCGGGCAAACGGCAGTTTGGCCCAGGCATACTCGGACATGTAGATTAAATCCGCGACTGCCAGGGGAATGGTAAACCCGCCGCCAATGGCCAATCCATTGATGGCCGCCACGATGGGTTTGTTGATCTGCCATAGCTTCAGGCACAATCGTTTCTGGGCCAGGTCCGTCAGGTCCACTTCTTTTTTAGTCTCCTCATCCAATGACTCCAGCTCGGCAAAATCAAGATAAGCCCCGCTGCTAAAAGCTTCCTGAATTGGGTCAGAATTATCAGCGGGCACAGCACCGGTTAAAATCATTGCGTATGCGGTATCATCTTTTTCAAATGCTTCCGCCGCACGATAAAGATCCAGCAGCATTAAAATACCCAAAGCGTTTTTAATCTCGGGCCGATTCAAAGTTACCTGTACAATACCGCTATCCGGATCCTTATCGTATAATATGTACTTATACGCCATGCCACCTCCTCAATACGTGTGTTTTGAAATTGTGCTTAAATCGCAAAATTCAAAGCCCAAACAATAAATCCCAAATGACAATACTCAGTTAAGCAAAACTGTCTTCTATTTTTCGGATACGGTTTTTGCCAACAACTTTAATCTTTCTCGGCTGTGACGGATAAATTGCTGCCAGCCGGTGCACAACCAGCTGATTTGATCGGCCTTTCCCTTACCATATAAACGATATTTTAGACAATCTCCGCTACAAAGCGGCAGACAATCGCAGGCCCGGCAATCTCGGTTCCAGCGGCTCTTCTGAGCACCAAACGCTTTATACTGCGGTGACGACAGCGCCGCATCCCATGACATCTTCATGATATTACCGATTTTCAGCTTTGATTCCACAAAAAAGTCGCAAGGATAGATGTCACCATTGAACTCCACCAGGAAATACTGGCAGCAGTTGCGACCCAGGGAACAGATGCTTTGGGGATGATTGAGAATTTGATGCAACAGGGCATCGAAATGCCGAATAGAAACGCGCCGGGTGTCATGGGCATACCACCTGTCGAACAGAGCGCATAGAAAATCACCCCATTCGGCCCCCGTTATGGCATATGGCAGCAAGTTTCCTTCCGCGTCAAATTCCACACAGGGAATATATTGATGGAATGCATACCCACTTTGAACCAAGTAATCGTATACCTCGACCGCTTGCCCCACGTTGGCTTGGGTCACCAAAACCAGAATATTGAAAGCCACCCCATGACGTTCCAATGTTCGCAATCCATGAATGACCCGATGGTGTGATGGCCGCCGCGCACCCGTGCGTCGATACCGGTCGTGAATCTCCGGCGGTCCATCCAGACTGCACCCCAGCAAAAAATGATAATTGGACAGATGAGTGGCAAGTTCATCGTCAATCAAGGTGGCATTGGTTTGAAGTCCATTGCTTACCACAGCGCCTTTTTGACCGAAACGTTGTTGCAGATCGGTAACTTTTTTATAAAAATCGACCCCCATTAACAGGGGTTCTCCACCTTGCCAACCGAAGGTGTAGACTGGCTGGGATGTAGCCATGTAGGATTTGACCAGCCGCTTTAAAACCTCGTCCGGCATGCGGTGCTGTTTTGATTGCGGGTATAGATGACACTTCTCTAAATAGAAACAATAATCACACTGCAGGTTGCAGTCTGCAGAGGCAGGCTTGATAAGCAGGGAAAAAGGTTTCATGATCTCTAGGACGCACCGGCTATTCGGGCAGTTTCCCAGAGTCCCTCAGCCAGAGTCGGATGCGCGTGGATAGTCCGGGCCAAATCCTGTGCACTGAGGCCTGTTTGCATCGCCAAAACCGCTTCCGCGATTAATTCGGTGGCATGCTCTCCGATGATATGGACACCCAGGATCCGACCGGACGCTCGTTCAGTTATCATTTTGATCTGGCCCGACAACTCACCCTTTGCCTGGGACATCCCCAGTTCACGAAAAAGAAAGGTGACCGCCCTATGGTCGATACCGGCGTCTGCGGCCTCCTGCTGGGTCAACCCCACATCGGCCACCTCCGGGAAAGTATAGATGCCCGATGGAACCGCGCGGTAATCCATGGTCCGGTCCGCACCCAAACAGTTTTCAACCGCTACAAGGCCTTCCATGGATGCCACATGGGCCAGCATAATTTTGGTTGGCCCTAAAACATCTCCGATGGCATAGACATCCCGGATATTCGTCTCCATTTTGTCATTGGCCTGCACCCATCCTTTATCCGCCATCTCTAATCCCAAACGGTTCAGCCCGATTCCGTTTGTGTTGGGCGCGCGGCCCACCGTTAAAAAAAGTGTATCCGCCTCGATTTCTTGATGCTTTGCGCCTGACTTTGGCTTGGGGTTGTCAAAAGGTGAAGGCCCCAGGGCCACCCGGATACCATCTGTTTCTGATTTTTTAACGGTTTGGATGGTTGAATTTAAATGAACACTGATTTTACTCTTTTTCATTTCACGCAGGAGAGTTTTGCTCATATCCACGTCAACATTGGGTAGGGGTATCACGCGATCCATGGCTTCCACTACCGTCACCTGCGAACCGAGAAGTTTGAAAATGAAGGCAAATTCAACGCCAATGACCCCCCCTCCGAGAATGATGATCCGTTTGGGCATTTGCTCGAGATTGAGAATGTCGTTTGAGGATAAAATTGTGGCACCGTCAAACGTAAGATTTGCCAGGTCTTGAGGACGTGAGCCCGTGGCCAGGATGAGTTTGTCTCCCGACACATCCTGCACACCGCCGGCATCATCTTTCACCTGAACGAGATATGGGTCCACAATCTTCCCGGTTCCCTTAATTAGCTGGATTTTTCCAGCCTTAAAGGCCTTGGCGATACCACCCACCAAGGTTGCCACGACTTTGTCCTTGCGTTGCATAACAGCTTTAAAATCAGGACGAATCTCTCCAACCAATTCGATGCCAAATTGGGATAGTTGGTGGGCCTTTCGGACTGCCTCGGCCGAACTTTTCATTGTTTTGGTGGGAATGCAGCCCCAGTTCAGACAGGTGCCGCCCAAATTATCATTTTCGATGACCGTTACCTGGGCTCCCAACTGAACTGCGTGCAGCGCTGCCACATATCCCCCCGGACCGGCACCTAGGATTGTAATGCGCTTGGACATAATTATACTCCTCAATTTTAAATAAAATCGTTATGCGATTTCATTTAAAATATCTACCTGTACCTACAGAAAAAAGCAATAATGTTCGCACCAAAGCGGCTCCCATATTGACAAATCGTGATTGACTTTTATATCATACAAATTTGTTGGAATGCTTAGCCCAACGGGCTTAACAACATTAACCGAAGGAGGAGATATGAAAAAGGTATGGATTATTTTGATTGCTATGGCCCTAGTAATGGCTGCCGGAGCCGTTCAGGCCAAGGATTGGAAAGTAGTGCGAATCGGTGTTGAAGGCGCCTACCCTCCCTTTAGCTGGGTAACCCCGGATGGCGAGCTCAAAGGGTTTGATATCGACATCGCCCGGGCACTGGTGGCTGCCATGGGCGCTGAGATAAAAATGGTTCCCCAGGACTGGGACGGCATCATTCCGGCCCTGCTGGCCCGCAAATACGACGCCATTATCGCTTCCATGTCCATTACCGAGGAACGCAAGAAAAAAGTGGCCTTTACCAACAAGTATTACAACACCCCTGGCAAATTTATCTGCAAAAAAGGCGCCATGAAGGATTTTACACGGGCAGAGGTCGCAACAGCCACTGCCGGTAAAAAGATCGGCGTCCAGCGCGCCACCATTCACGATCGGTTCGTTACCGAGCAAGGCGCAAAAAGTGCGGTTATCAAACGCTACGGTACCCAGGACGATGCCTATTTGGATCTGGTAGCCGGCCGTGTAGATATGCTGCTTGCCGACAGTGTTGCTATGCTGGACGGCTTTCTGAATAAGCCTGAGGGACAGGGTTATCAGTACATCGGCCCGGATTTGTCAGAAAAAAAGTACTTTGGAGAGGGCGCCGGTATTGCCATTCGTAAGCAGGACCAAGACCTGGTCCAAATGTTCAACAAAGCCATTGACCAAATTCGAGCAGATGGCACTTACAAAAAAATCCAGGACAAATACTTCGACTTTAACGTTTACGGTGAATAACATCGCTACGCGATGCTAAATGACGCGACTTGGTCGCCAGGCATAACAGAATGGGAGAGGGTCGCTCTCCCATTCTATTTTCGTTGAAAAGGAATTTTAAGCGTGTCTTCCAAATCCATAGAAAAAAAAGGTTTGCCGGCCAACAGCATGGGAACCGAGCGGTTCCTTTCCATCATCCGTTATGGTGATGGATCCAAACCTCTCAAAGCCTATATCCAAGCAGGTCTGCATGCCGACGAGGCGCCCGGCTATCTGGTCATGCATCATTTGGTCAAACTGCTGGATAAAGCCGATCAATCGGGCGCCATTCAATCAAATATTGTACTCGTCCCGGTGGCCAATCCTGTCGGAGCCGATCAGTGGCACGAAGAAGTTATAAGAGGCCGTTTCGACACCTTCAATAACACCAATTTCAACCGCAAACACCTGGATGTCACCCAATCGGTAGCCGAGCGTATCGAAGACCACCTGACCGACTCGGCAGATGAGAATAGAATCCTCATCCGCCAGGCAATGGCGGAAGTGTTGCCGACCACATCTACTGAAGATGAATCGGCCCAGCTTAAACACATGCTATTATCCCTCGCCTTCGATGCCGACATCGTCCTTGATCTGCACTGCGATTATCAGGCCGTCACCCATGTTTACATCGGCACACCCCTCTGGCCTGAAGCCCGGGACCTGTCTGCTCAGGTCGGCGCCCGGGCGACCCTGCTGGCCAAGGATAGCGGTGACAATCCGTTTGATGAAGCCTGCAGCCGGATCTGGTGGGAACTGTCCGAAAAATATCCGCACATACCGATTCCATTTGCCTGCCTGGCGGCCACGGTCGAACTGCGCGGTATCGCCGATGTCTCCCACGAGCTGGCAGTTCAGGATGCTCAAAATATATTTCACTTCCTGCAACGACGCGGGTTGATTGCCGGTGAAGCACCGCCTCTGCCTGATTTGCCCCACGAAGCCACCCCCCTGCGCGGTGTTGAACATATCAAAGCCACCACGCCCGGCATCGTCGTCTTTCTCAAATATCCCGGTGACGAGGTCAAGCCCGGCGACGTCATTGCAGAAGTCATTAATCCCTTAGCTATCTCAAGTGATGATGCTGTTACCCCAATCAACTGCAGCACTGAAGGCATTGTAATTTCCACCAATGTCGATCGCTTCGCGCGGCCGGGCCGAATCTTGTCCAAGGTGGCCGGCAAAGAACCCCTGGCAGGGAAAGGGGATACGCTGTTGACGGCTTAGTGAGGGTAGGAGGATTGAAGGGGTTTAGGGTTGTAGGGGCCCCTCATGTGGGTACCCTAAAAACAGTGAAATTATCCGATCCAATGGGATACAGATAAAGTTCATCCTTTGCGCTTTAGCCTCCGGCCTTAGAAGTAATTAATAGATATTAATAAAAACCATCATTAATCAGGGTTTTGGTTCTTTTCGACAAGCTCGAAGTCAACCAATAGATCAAGGCGGGAACAACTCTCAATAAGTAAGAGCGTGATTCACAAAAGGTTATAATAGTATAGCCGCATTCATTTAGAGCAAGGTTACCGCAAGGCGCCGGACCATGAAGCCGTAGTACGACTACTGCGAATGGACCGCAACAACGCGGGTGCGGTTAGATGGCTTAATAAGGATTGCGGTTAGGTGAAGATTTTGCGGGCTAGGTCTATGTCCTCTGGGCAGAAGACGAATAAACACTTGGCATCCGGGCCGGACACAGATCCGTAAACATAATTAATATTGACGCCCTCTTCTCCGAATTTCGTCGAGATTCGGGCCAATTCTCCCGGCGTATTCTCCAGCTCCAGGGCCACCACCGGCATGATATCAAACAAATATTCGTTCTCGGTCAACAAATTCATGGCCTTATCGGTTTCGTCCACCAACAGCCGGATCAAGGCAAATTGGGCCGAATCTTTGCGCATGGAATTATAGCTGGCGGCCGATGCAATCCGTTTTAGGCTTTTGCCTCTGGCTCGAAAAAGTGCCTGCACGTAACCGGATGCATCCTGAATTGTTAAGGCATCGATGTTGATATTGTTTTCCCCAAAAGCCGTGGCCAGCTTACCCAGCTCGCCGGGTTCGTTTTTCATGAACAATGAAATTTCTGTTCGAATCATGGTAAACTCCTTTAGATCAGCTGTAAGCAATCAGGCATAAGCTCTTAGCTGCTTACCGCTGAGAGCTAACCGCTTATTGCTTCCCGTATAGGGATTTTACTTTCTGCCGATCTATATCGCCGCCGGGCGTCATCGGCATCTCGTCAACAAACTCCACATACTGCGGCTTTTTATATCGGGCGATCCGGTCACCCACAAACGCGATCAAATCTCCAGCACTCAATTGCTTTCCCGATTTCAGTTGACAGACGGCTTTAATGCCCTCTTTCCATTTGGCGTCGGGAACACCAATGACGGCTGTCAATTCAACAGCCGGATGTTCCAGAACAACCTTCTCAACTTCGGCCGGATAGACATTCTCACCACCCGGCTTAATGAGTTCTTTTTCCGGCTTGCGCCCGGCATACCAAAGATAACCCTCTGCGTCAAGTCGACCCAAATCGCCGGTATGATGCCAGCCATTTCGAAATGTTTCAGCATTGTCCTCAGACAAATTCCAGTATCCCTGAAATACGAGGGGGCCGCGAACGGCGATCTCTCCCACTTCCCCTTGATCCACGGGAGTATCACTATCATCAAAGAGCTGGATCCGGGCAAAAGGTACCGGCCTACCGGCTGAGCCGGGCTTTTCATTATAACTGGCCATGGTGGCGATACACGATGTCTCGGTTTGACCGTATAGCCCGTAGAAAACACCATTGGTTTGGGTTTGATATGCCTTGATGGTTTCGGGCGTGTCCAGGCCCATTACCACCCGTAATGATGCCAGCGAACCATCGGTCTGCTTGGCTGCGTCCAGAATATTGCCTAGAATGGGAGAAAAATCAAAGAAAAGCGAAACACCAAATTTTTCGATAAGCTCAACCGCCTTGCCCGCATCGAACTTATGCATGTTGATATTTTGAATGCCGACCTGAAAACTGCTGGTGGCCATGAACAAGCCGCCCACATGAAAAAGCGGCAGGAGATTCAAGTGTACATCCTTGGCATCCATGCCTAAACCATTGTTCAAAACTAAATTGGCACATAGTAGGTTGGCATGACTTAAAAGAGCGCCACGCGGCCGGCCGGCTACCGCCGCCGTATGGATAATAACCAAACCATCGGAAGCATTCACATCTGTATGTTCCAGGACGGACGTATCGCTAAGCAGTGTTCCCGGACTTTCAAATGGCCCCTGGCTGAGGTTCAAATTATATATCTTCTGAACGGATGCCAATTGATCTTTGATCGCAGAGATGGTCTCATGCAAATCCGGATCCACAAAAAGCACCACCGGTTCACAGTCATTGATGTTGAAAGCCACTTCTTCCTGGGATAGTCGCCAGTTGATGGGCAGCATGATGGCACCCAGTGCAGCGGCGGCGCCATAAAGGATAAAATACTCAAGGCTATTCTGAGCGAACACACCGATGCGGTCCCCTTTCTTTATCCCGCTTTGCTGCAAGCCGGCAGCCAGACGATCGACTTTCTGTTTATATTCAAAAAACGTGAGGCTTCGATCGTCTCGTGACTCATACCATGCCGGCTTGTCTCTATAAGAAACAGCGTTTTGAGAAATCAGGTCATAAAAGGTATATTCATACAATCCCATGAATTCATATCTCCTTCAATAATGTCGGGTAAGCAAGGAATTTGTATCAGGGTGACATTCTTGTGGCGAGTATAAAATTTATGTCCACTATAATAGCGGCTCTACCGCGTTTCATTGTCGCATACGGGATTACGATTTCACTGACATGACCGGGCAGGGCGCTTTTAATATGATGTATTGTGCGGTCGAACCCAACAATAGTTTGCTTGTACGTGACTTCTTCTGAATACCCACATATATCAGATCAACATTATTTTCTTCTGCAAAAAAAACAATATCCTCGCCCGGAGAAAGACCACGGGCTAGTTGAGTCACTTCACAGGCAGTTCCTTCTGCTTTGATATCGGCCTTTATCTTTTCCAGCTTCATGGTTAACTGACTGAGGCGTTCTGGATTCTCACTTTTACCGCCTTCGCTGGAAGATACGAGCAGAATCTCGGCATCAAAAGAACGTGCGTGGGTCTTGGCTAGCTCCAAGGCCAGTTGGGACTCCGTGGTATCGGCATAGGCCACCAGTATTTTCATCGAGAACTCCTTTCTCCAGCTTTCGTGTCATTCATTTTCTAAATTTTACACGATCTGGAGGTTTTCATAGGCAAGGCGTCTGAGGAATGCCTTCGATTGAGTTCGATCGAAGGCGAGACGTAGTATCTTACTTCGAATCCTTAGCAACGCAGCCTATGGAAACCTCCGGGACTACATCCAGCGTTTACGCCGTTTATAGGACTTAACATCCTTAAAGGATTTTCTACCGCCCCCCTGGGTTATACCCATATAGAATTCTTTTACGTCCGGATTATTTTTGAGCTCATTTGAAGGGCCTTCGAGAACGATCTTACCGGATTCCATGATATAGGCGTAGTTAGAAACCTCCAGGGCTATTTTAGCATTTTGTTCCACAACCAATATGGTTGTCTTCATCTCCTGGTTTATGCGCTCGATATTTTCAAAAATTTCTTTAACCAGCAGGGGAGCCAGACCCAATGAAGGTTCATCCAGCATGAGCATTTTGGGTGAAGACATCAAGGCCCGTGCGATGGCAATCATCTGTTGTTCTCCCCCTGAACAGTAGCCTGCCAGGCGGTTGGTCACCCGTGAGAGACGCGGGAAATGATCATACATAAGATCCTGATCTTTGCGGATATTTTGGGTTCCGTCTTTGCGCGTGATGGATCCCACACGGATGTTCTCATCCACGGTTAGATGTTTGAAAACACGGCGGCCCTCAGGGACCATCACCGCACCCAGCTTAACCACATGGGTCCCCAGAACATTGGTAATGTCACGGCCTTCAAATTTGATGTAGCCATCCTTGATGAAACCATTTTCCGGTTTGAGCAGGCCGCTGATGGCCCGCAGGGTCGTGGTCTTGCCGGCCCCGTTGGTTCCCAGGAGGGCCACAATGCCGCCCTCGGCCACACTAAGACTTACACCGCGCAACACTTGAACAATATCATTATAAACAACCTCAATATTGTTTACATCTAACATATTATCATTGGATGTTTGAGTCGTCATTATTTTATCACTTGTGAATAGGGAGGGTTGAAAGAGACAACCCTCCCATTTTTAGAAAGTTTAATGCAGCAACGCTGCATTAACCAACATTGGGATACAAGCACCATTGCCTCCCAATGTAATTATTGTTTGATCTTTTGAACGTACTCGGAAACAAATGGTGCCCCGACTTCATAGAATAGACCACCCCTGGAAACATAAAGCTGCAGGGTATCCACACCTTCACGGTCGGTTTTTGAAAAAGTTACCGGGCCAACTGTGGTCAACGAATTAAAGGCATTGAATCCGTTCATGGCCAGCAGTTCTTCGTACAGGGCCGCACGGGTTATCTTTTTGCCCTTGGCTTTAGCCCGCCGGATGGTTTCTACAGCCACCTGAGCGACCATGATGCCGTTGGTGTAGTTGGCATCTTTGGCCAGCTTATCATCCCGGCCATATCGTTTGGCCAGGGCGAACTGTGCATCCCGTCCAGGTCCCTTGGCAGTCATCATTTTGTAGGATGTGGTCCAATAGTAGTTCTCATTGGCAGCCGAACCGGCCAAGGCAACCAGAGCAGGCCCACCGCCGTAATGGCAACCCAGGAAAGTTATTTTACCGGCCTCACCATAGCTTGAAGCTATCATGCCCAGGCTCTGGGCCCCTTTTAGCATGGTAGCAACCGGGGGCTGAACCGTTTGGCTGATCACATACTGGACGCCTTTGCTTTTAAAACGTTGCAGCATGGCCGTGTTGTCCAGGTCCTTGCCATGTTCTACAATTTCCACCAGATCGATGGCCAGGCCTGCAGCGATTGATTTTTTAACATCATCGCGGGGGGCACGTCCGAAGGCTGAAGGATGCAGGAACAAAGCCACTTTGGGCTTACCGCTGCCTTTGTGGTTGGCCGCCACATACTCGGCCAGACCGACTGCCTGGCTGGAGTAAGAGGCAATGGGCAAATGGATATAATCGTTTTCCTGCAGGTTCCCCGCATGAAAGGAAGCCGGTAGAACCGGGATTTTCTCTTCTTGAAAATCCTTGCGTAGAGCCATTGTGCTGCCGGTGGAGTAATTCAGATAGAATACGATTTCTTCATCCAGGAAATCTTCAAAATTCCGTTTGGTAACTTCGGTCTTATAGCCGTCATCGCGGATGTAGCAGACCAGTTTGTCATCGCCCAGCATTTTTTCATCATTGACATAGCGGACATAGTCCTCAGCTCCCTTGGCATACGGGCTGCCCACATCGGATGTGGGGCCGGTGATGGCCAGCGACAGACCCATTTTGTAGGTTTCCCCGGCAAAACTCAGCGTGGAAAATGCCACCAGAAAAGACAGCGCAACCAGCAGGATTGTTAAGTTTCTTTTCATCTTGACTACCTCCCTTTTGTTTTTGTTAAGCGGTTGTTACGAACAGTCAACGCCAATCCCATCAACTCGATCTCTAGCAAAACATCTATGTAACCCAGGGCTTTATCCCTGTTACTGCCGGCAAAAACAGGGCTAAAACCCTGCGCTACAGTTTTGAGGTATAATATAACCGTTCTTAAGAAATCGCCGCGTTTCCAATTCCCAGCGATTTCTTATAAACTTTCCATGCCAATGGCCAACGGTCATTGGTATGGAAAGTAATTAATATCTAAACGGCCACAGTTTGAAATAGCTCCGTATGATCCGCCACCAGTTGGCAATACCGCGTGGTTCGAACATCAGAAACAAAACGATAACCAGACCAAAAGACAAGGGCCGAAATGCGGTGGCCACATCACCCACAACGGTAAAATAGTGGCCCACAAATTCGGCAAAATTCTCCATCTCCAGTTCCAACATCAGGATAGCCGCCGGGCCAACAATAGAGCCCACCAATGTACCCAGGCCCCCCACGATAGCCATGGCCAAATAGGATATTGAGTGGTGCAGTAAAAATGACTCGAACCCGACGCCCCGCCACAAGTAGGCGTGCAGGGCCCCGGCCACTCCGGCAAAAAATCCGCATAATGCAAAAGCATAGACCTTGGTAAGCCCGGGATGCATGCCCATGGCATCGGCAGCCCGGTCATTGTCGCGTACGGCCACCAGACACCTGCCGTGCTTGCTGCGCAATAGGTTGCGCACGGCAAACCCCAATATTACGACAATCACCAGGATAACATAATACCAGAAAAAATAGTGCTGTTTGCGCACCACCTTGCCCGTGAACCAGAAAACACGGCCGATGGCAATAGTCTGGCCCTGATCATAAAATCGTGAAAAGTTGATGAACCACTGAAAAATCATCTGGAAAGAAAGCGTGGCAATCACCAGGTAAAGATGTTTCAGCCGCAAAGATGGCAGGCCGACAATGCCGCCGAAGACGGCACCTACCAGGCCGGCCACAATGATCATCAGCGGCCAATAGTGGGTCAGCAGCACGTGGTCGCTGCCCAGGATGCGGGAAAAAGTCGCCAGAGTGTAGGCCCCCACGCCCACAAAGGCGGCATGGCCGATGGAAATCAATCCGGCAAAGCCGGTCAGCAAATTCAATCCATAAATGGCCACAATGGCAACTAATATACTGTCAATTACAAGCATGTACTTGTTGCCGACTTTAAAAAAAAGCGGCCACACGAACATCAGCACCAGGAAACATATAAAAACCACGCGGTCGATGTGCGTTAAAAATATGCGCTGTTCATCCCTGTAAGAGGTAAAAAAGTTGCCCGTCGCTAACCATCGATTTTCAGACATAAAATTACACCCGCTCTATCTCATGGATCCCGAAAAGTCCATGGGGTTTGATCAATAAGATTATCAACAGAATAATATAGGGTAGTACATCGGCAGTGCCAAAAAGCCCCCAGTTGCCGTCCAGGTAGCCGGAGGCGAACTGTTGGATCAGGCCCATGATGATGCCGGCTACGATGGCCCCAAAAATGGAATCCAGGCCACCAACGATCACCACCGGAAACACGATAATGCCAAACGTATGCAGTACATCGAAATTCAGTCCGGTGATATTGCCGATGATGCCCCCGGCGGCGGCCGCACTTAAACCCGCCGTGGCCCAGGCCAGGCCAAATACCTTGGGCACCGAAATGCCGATGGACATGGAGGCGAATTGATCATCCGAAACCGCCCGCATGGAGATGCCTATGGTTGAAGCCTTGAAAAACCAGGTGAACGCCCCGATCATTATAAAGGTGATGATGACGCCGACCAATTGGGTCCAGGACATACTGACGCCCCAAAAGGCAATCGGTGTTTGCGGTAAAAACTCGGGGAACGAAAAGTTCTCCGAGCCAAAGGGGGTCATATAAATGATCCCGTCGATAATCGACATCAGACCGATGGTTACCATGATGACCGATATAATCGGCTCGCCGATCAAGCGTCGCAGAAACACCCGCTCCACACTCATGGCCAGGAAAAACGTGATGATCATGCTCAAAATGAACGACAGCACAATGTGAATCCCCACCCATACCGTCAGCGCATAGGCAATGAATGCACCGGCGGCGATTATTTGCCCATGAGCAATATTGAGCACCCGGCTGGATTTATAAATCAGCACAAAACCCAGGGCCGAAAGGGCATAAATGGATCCCACCACCACGCCACTGATTACCAGTTGAAAAAAATAACTCATGCAATCCCTTCCATTGTATGAAACACCATTTCAGCCTCCACCGTAGTGGACTGGCCGTCTTGATATTGAAAATGTGCTTCCACCGTTTTGCTGCTGACGCTCTGATCATACAGTGCATCATACAGATCTTTATACTTCTCCATGACGAATTTACGGCGAATTTTACCGGTCTTGGTCAACTCCCCGTCATCCATATCCAGCAGCTTATACAGCACGGCAAACCGTTTGATTCTAAAATGCGGCTTTTCCGCCCGCTCGTTGATGTCAGCCACTGCCTCCTTAAGCAGTTCAGCCACTTCTGGTTTATTGCTGAGGTCCATATAGGTGGTAAACGAAATACCCCGGTCCTCGGCCCATTTGCCCACCACGATGGGATCGATGTTGATCAGGCAGGACACGAAATCACGCTTGTTACCAAAAATGACCGCTTCTTTAATGTAGGGGCTGAATTTGAGTTTATTCTCAAGGAACATGGGACTGAACATCTCACCATTGCTGTTGTGCATGACGTCCGCCACACGGTCGATGACTACCAAATGCCCGTTTTCATCGATATAGCCGGCATCACCGGAGTGCATCCATCCGTCTTTGAGTAGTTCCTCGGTCTTTTCCGGCTGCTTGTAATACCCTACGCAAACCGATGGTGATCGGGATAATATTTCGCCTTCTTCACTGATTTTGCATTCGGTTTCGGGCAATGGTTTACCGACCGTATCCGGGCGCACATCCCCGTCACGGTGCATATAGGCAATACCCACAATTTCAGTCTGGCCGTATATTTGTTTCAGGTTGACGCCAATGGCTTGGTAAAATGTGAAAAGTTCGGGACCTAGAGCTGCGCCGCCTGTATAGGCTCGCCGTAATCTGCGCAGCCCTATTTGATTAATCAAAGGATCCGTTACCAGAGTCTTGCCCAGCCAGGCCATAATGCGCAAAGATACCGGCATTTTATCACCGCTCATGCGGTAGCGGGCCGCTTTTTCCCCGATCTTGATGAATTTATTGTACATGAGGCGATTCAGCCAATAGGATTCGTCGATCTTCAGCCATATCTGTGAGCGTATGGTCTCATAAATTCGGGGTGCGCCGAACATGAAGTGGGGACCGATCTCCTTGAGATCCTGCATGCTGGTCTCCACCGACTCGGGGAAATTGATGGTTATCCCGGTGGCCATGGCCACACCAAAGGAGTTCATCTGTTCACCAATCCAGGCAAACGGTAAGAAGCTGAGATACTCGTCTGTATCCGCCAACAGATCAACCTTGGCAATCTGGATCCCCATATTGATGTAATTCTTATGGGTTATCATGGACCCTTTGGATAAGCCGGTGGTGCCGGACGTCAAACAGAAGTGGCATACATCTTCAGGATCCCCCTGATCCACCAGGGTATCGAATCGTTGGGGATCTTCCGCATGGGCGGCATCACCAATTTCGTACAAATCTTCTATGAACAGGTACCAGTCGTCAGAGCGGTAATCACGCATCCCACGCGGGTCTTCATATATAACCTTACGCACTTGAGGAATTTGTTCCCTGATCTCGACGAGTTTGTCCACCTGTTCCTGGTCGTCACAGAAAACCGCCGTGACGTCCATGTAGTTTATGAGTTGGGAGATCTCATCCGGCAGCGTGGTCTGATAAATCCCGGCCGAAACCGCCCCAATGGACTGGGCTCCCAGCGCCATAAACAACATCTCCGGGATATTGTCCCCGATTAATGCCAGTTTATCGCCTTTTTGAACACCCACCCTCTCGAGCCCCAGAGCAACTTTGCGGACATGGTCATAGTAGTCGTTCCAGGTATAATTGTTCCAGTATCCGAAATCTTTTTCACGCAAGGCCACTTTGGTGCCGGTCTTCTTTACACGCCAGCGAAGCAGTTGCGGGATGGTAAGTTTTAAAAGTTCTGAGTTGTCTTTCATACCGGTCTAATCTTCTCCAATGTAAGCTTCGATCACCTTGGGGATTTTGACAATTTCTTCGGGTGTACCGGCCCCGATGACCTCGCCAAAATCGAGCACATAGATCTGATCGGATATATCCATAACCACTCCAAGGTCATGTTCCACCAAAACCACGGTGGCATCTCGTTCTTTTTGGATATCGATGATAAAGCGGACCATGTCCTCTTTTTCTTCGATATTCATTCCCGCCATGGGTTCATCCAGAAGCAGCAAGCGCGGCGCAAGAGTTAATGCGCGGGCGACTTCGACTCGTTTCTGAATTCCATAGCTCAAGTTCCCCACCGGTGATTTGCGATAAGGCTCCAATTCCATGAAGTCGATTACATCTTCGACATATTGCCGATTCAGAGACTCCTGTTTGGAAGCCTTGCCAAAATAGATCATGGCCTGCAGCACGTTGTAACGCAGTTTCTGATGCCGGGCCAGCATCAAGTTGTCCAGTACGGTCATGCCGCTGAACAACTCCAGATTTTGAAACGCGCGCGCGATGCCCAGACTGGTAACCTGGTGCGGGCTGGCCTTGGAGAGCTTTTTATTGTCGTAGGTTATCTCACCTGAAGTCGGGTGGTAAAATCCGGAAACACAATTGAGCAGGCTGGTTTTGCCGGCACCGTTGGGACCGATAACAGAGGTAATCAAGTCGGGCTCAATATCCATGTTCACATTGGACAAGGCTGCCAGTCCGCCAAAAGTGAGTGTCACGTCCTCAATTTTCAGTTTGGTCATGGTGTCTATTATTTTGATTTGGTTTTGCCTGAGTTGAGCGTTTTTTACCTCAGGAAAAAAATCGCTCAACTCAGGTTTAAGAAAGATAAAAAGAGATCCGAAGCTCATTCGAGCGCTACCAGCAGCCCCAGACCCCTTTCACTAAATACATCCATGTAATATTATGAATGACATTCAGCCGCGTCACAGTCATATAATCAATGTAGACTAGCAGGTCAAGTGATTTCCACCAACTTGAACCATGCTAACTGCCAATAAAACAACAACGGGTTTATTAAAGATATTTTTAATCTAATGGGTTGCGTCTACACCATATCGGATGGGTCTTAATTGTCAAGTTGATAAAACAGCGGCATAATAGTGGGTAAAAACCACTATTATTCTATTAAGTAATCAAATCGAATTTTGGAATAACAATATTGTTCTATCAATGCGCAACTCAGAATCTGATACTATAAATCCTAAATTCGAATATCGAAATACGAAACAAATCCAAATATCAAATGCTCCAATAATTCAAACAAGTTCCATAATGATTACAGACTCCTGTTTGGATAATTGGAGTTTTGGTCATTCACTATTGTTTCGGATTTCGATATTCGTGCTTCGAATTTTACTCTGTTCTCCGCCGTAACGCACTAAATTTCTGACAGATCAAGTAGGTGTGTTCTTTATTGCTCATACGATAAGAGGTGTGTTCGCAAATTAATCTTGGTATTTTTCAATCCCAGTTTGGTTCGGATATTGTGCCGGTGGAATAGAATCGTATTTTTGGACAAAAACAGCATTTCTGCAATTTCTTTATTGGTCTTGCCCTCTTTGACCAGGTTGGCCACGCGGATTTCCATGGGGGTAAAATTCAAAAACCGGGACGAAAGCTTTCCGATAAAAGGCGAAATGATATTGTTCAGGTTGGAATCCAGGATATTTACTAGCGTTTCCTGACTGGTGTTCATACGGCTTTTTTGCAGACGCTGAATATAAGGAACCACCAGCTCTTTGACGTTAGAAAGCACATTTTCCTGGAGTTCGGATTTATCATTTTCACGTTGTTTGAGCAGCACTTTTAACGCTGTATTAACCTCCGCCAGATGGTTGGATTGTGCCTGAAGTTCCTTTTCCCTGCGGCGCAGCGCCGTTTCGGCGCGTTTACGCTCTTCAATTTCCTGTTCCAGCTTCAGATTGATGCGGGCTAACTCGGCGGTACGATCCTCCACCCGTTCTTCCAGCAGGTCACGATATTTTTTTAGCTCCTTTTCGGTCTTCTTGAGGGCACTGATGTCACGCAGGGTAACGATATTTCCGGCATGTTGACCTTTGCTGTCCAAATAGAGGGTTGAGCTGATCTGCACATCCAATATTTGCCCCCGACTTGTCAGCCGCTTGGTTTCAAAAAGGTTGATCTTTTTACCGCTCTTCATCTGATCAATGGCATGCCGGGTTTCCGGCCAGCTCTCATCGGGAACAAAATCGATTTGTTTGCCGATCAGCTCTTCACAAGAGAATCCGAAGGTCTGGGCAAAGGCCGGATTGACGTAAGTTGCATTCCCCTGCATGTCATAGACGACCACGGGGTCCGGAGAAGATTCCAAAAGCGATCGATAACGTTCCTCACTCTCCCGAAGAATGGCTTCCGCCTTTTTTCGCTCTGCCAACTGCTGTTTGACGTCGGCGTATAATTGAGCTTTTTCGAGAGCAATCAGCGCCAATTGAGCGAATCGACTCAAAATCTTAATATCGTCGGCACCAAATCGTTTTTTATCATTGACCCGCGCCAGACCGATAACACCCTCTACCATTTTTCCGGACATCAGGGGAATACCGACGGCGGACTGCAGTGTATCCAAAGAAGGATCAGACAGACGCCCGGGCCAGGTATAATAATCATCCACGATGACCGGACCTTCCGCCTCCCAGACCTTACCGCCCAAACCTTCACCCAACTTCACGCGTAATCCCAGCTGTCCTTTAAAAAATCCCATGCCCACCCGGATCTCCATTTCCTTGCGGTCTGGATCAAGCAGATAGATATATCCATGCTCGGTGCCTGTCAGTAGGCAAGCGCGGTTTAAGATGACTTCCAACAGCTCTTTTTTATCCAGGCGGTCAATCAACCCTAATGCGGTTTCATGCAGGGCGGTCAGGTAGGCATTCTGCTGCTGGAGCTCATGCTTAGACGTCTTAAGCGTCCGAATGGATTCACGCAGGTTGTCTTCTTCGGAATGTAAGTCGTCAAATAATGAAACCATAATAAAATCGCTTTACGATTTTATAAAATTACGACTTTCTTGACATACTCCACAATCTCTTGGGGATCATCTAGAATTTGAAAAATTGCCATATCTTTTTCAGACACACGCTTCTCGGCCAACAAGCGAGCTTCGATCCAATCCTTCAATCCCCCCCAATACTGGCTCTCCACCAGGATAACCGGCAAAGGTTTAATGCGGTGGGTTTGTACCAGTGTTAAGACTTCAAACAATTCATCCAACGTACCAAATCCGCCCGGCATGACAATATAGGCTGTGGCATATTTGATGAACATAACTTTGCGGATAAAAAAATAGTTAAACTCCAGACGTACGTTAGCGTATTCATTTGGTTTTTGCTCAAATGGCAAATGGATGTTCAACCCGGCCGATTTGCCGCCTGCTTCGGCGGCCCCCTTGTTGGCGGCTTCCATTACACCTCCACCGCCACCGGTAATAACGGCAAAGTCATTCTGGGCAAAAAGCCCAGCGATATCCGCTGTTTTTTTATAAATCGGATCTTCAGGCGGCAACCTGGCGGAGCCAAATATACTCACTGCAGGTCCAAGGTCGTGAAGCGATTCAACACCCTCCACAAATTCGCCCATGATTTTAAATAGCCGCCATGATTCACCCAGTTTGAAATCGTCAATAACAAATTGTTTTTCCATACGCTGCTTTCTTTATTCTATGTGAAAAGTTAGTAAATCAATTCTTCAGAACTCGAAATGCACTGAATTTAACGGCTTTCTAAAAAGTTCAAATTCAAGGCGTGCAAACTTTGTAATGATGTGGTGTACTGATTGTACGTTGAATGATTACAAAATTTACACAACGCAGAAGTTGGGCTTTTTAGGAGCCGTCATACGTGAAATCGGCATACTGCCGATTACTTACACCCGTCAGCCTTTACCCTGATGGCCAATGATCACCTGGCCCTGATCCACAATCACAGGGACTTTGCGCTCTCCTTTGGATCGCGATAGCATCGTCTCCATCTGGTTCTTGTCTGACAACACATCAAAATAGACCACCTTGCGACCCTCTTTCTCATAAGCTTCCCGAGCTGCAATGGTGTACGGTCAGGTATTTTTACCATAAATAATAACTTCCTCAGCCATGGAGCCCCCTAATCAACAGGTTGAATGTTGTCCACACAACAAATGAATTCGTTGTAATCTCAAGCATATATATCAATAGTTTTATTATCAACAATTCTACTCAATGTCAACGACACCAATTTGGTCCATAGTGTTAAAAGGCTCTTACGGCTGTCTGGCACCTTACCAGCCTAATGCATAGCTGTTATTATCGGTGTCTTAGGATAGTCAACGACACCCACCTTGCTCTTTGGCATTTATTAAGGCTGTATGACTATTTTGATAGAGCTTCCTTTTGTACCACCTCTTTGTTTCTTATGATTTGCGGATTGACAACTGGCAGTTGAATCGTTAAATTCGGGCCAACTATTTTACCGGCAAGTTCAAAATGGTCTGTAGGTTTTTACATGCATAAGTGGCGAGAACTTTCATTCTGAATAGAATGACGAATAATCAAACAGAGATCAGCAAAGATGCGACCATTGTTAACGAATTGGGTATGCATGCGCGTTCAGCAGCCCAAGTGTCTGAAATTGCAAAAGAAGCTCGTGCCCCAATATGGCTTCAGCGCAATAACGAACGCGTGGATGCACGCAGTATCATTGATATTTTAACGCTTGCCTGTGAAAAGGGATCAACCGTAACCATTGTAATCGAAGATCCAGCCGATTTGAATACCCTCAATCGCATCATCAGACTCATTCAGGACGGCTTTGGAGAATAAGCTCCATGACGAACGACCTTCAAAAATCAGAAATCGTTTTATCCGGAATCAGCGCATCCCCGGGTATATGCATCGGCAAAGCCTATCTTGTGGATCGAGAAGGTGTCGATGTCATCAAACGCTATCGGATCTCCCAAGCGGATGTGCAGAACGAGATCAACCGTTTTAAAACAGCCGTCAAACAAGCCAAGGCTGAACTAAACGAAATCATTGCCAATACACCCGAAGGCTTGCAGCAGCATTCTGATATACTTCAAACCCATGTGGTCTTGCTGGAAGACAAGATGATTTTTGACCGCACGGTCGAAACCATCAACAAGGATTACGTGAATGCCGAATGGGCTCTAAAAATAGTAACTTCCGGTGTCAAATCCATGTTTCAAGACATATCAGACCCCTACTTAAAAGACCGGGCCGGCGATATTGTACAGGTATCTGATCGGATCATGGCACATCTTGTGGGCGTCAACTCTGTGAATATCGCCAATATAGATAAGCGCGTTATCCTGGTGGCATACGACCTGTCACCGGCCCAGACCAGCCAGATCAATTTGGAACGCATCAAAGGCTTTGTAACCGTTCGCGGGGGCATCACTTCACATACGAGCATTATTGCCAGAACGTTAGGAATACCCGCAGTTCAGGGCATCAGCAATGCGACCACCCAAATACAAACAGATGATATTATCATCGTAGACGGGTCCGATGGCAGCATCGTCCTCAATCCTTCTGAAAAGTCCTTGATTGCCTATGAAGAGCGGCAAAACCGCTTTGTATCATTCCGAGCCAGTATCGCCAGAACAAGCCATCGTCCGGCCGAAACACGCGATGGCCATCGCATCAAAGTGATGGGCAATATCGAGATGCCGGAACAGGTGGTCTCGGTAATCGATAACGGGGGAGAGGGCATTGGCTTGTATCGAACCGAATTCCAATACTTGTCGCGGTCACAATTTCCCAATGAAGATGAGCTGTTTGATAAATATAAAGATGTCGTTGAAGTCATGCAGTCCTCACCGGTAACCATCCGCACACTCGATATTAACGGGGATAAAGCCATCCACAATTCGAATGTGACGGAAACCAATCCTGTGTTGGGACTCAGGGCCATTCGCTATTGTTTGCAGCGTCCCGAGGTTTTTCAAACCCAACTCAAAGCCATTTTACGAGCGGCACTCTTTGGAGATGTACGTGTTCTATTTCCCATGATTTCAACTTACGATGAACTCATGGCAGCCAAGGCCATACTTCACCAGACCATGACGGATCTGGACCAAGCCGGCATCCCTTTCAAACGCGATGTGGCCGTCGGTGTCATGATCGAAGTGCCTTCCTTGGCAATCATGGCGGAAATAATTGCACCGGAAGTTGACTTTTTCAGTATCGGCACCAACGATTTGATTCAGTATTCCATGGCGGTGGATCGTAGCAACAAAGATGTGGCCCAGCTATATAACCCCTTGCATCCGGCCATACTAAGGTTGCTGAAAATCGTGGCCGATGCAGCTAAAAAACATGCCATACCGCTTTTTATGTGTGGTGAAATGGCTGGTGATCCTATCAATTTACCCATACTTTTGGGTCTGGGTATCGATGAATTGAGCATGAATCCTCAGACCATCCCCATGGCTAAAAACGTCATCCGGACTTTAGCTGTCTCAGACACGAAGCCATTTCTGACAGAAATCCTCAAACAGACCACGGCCGGGGAAGTAGAGAATTTGACCCAGGAAGCATTCGGAGACATCATCAGCAAAGCCACAACGCCAGAATAATGAAAGACCATCATATAAAAAAAGTAGCCGAGAACCGCAAAGCCCGCCACGACTATCACATCGAAGATACGTTCGAGGCCGGCATGGTATTGCTGGGCACCGAAGTTAAATCCCTGCGTATTGGCCGCGCAAATCTTAAAGATGCCTACGCCAGAATCACGCGTGGCGAAGTATTCGTTCACCAGGTGCACATTGGAGAATACCCTTTTGCCTATTATGATAACCACAATCCGTTGCGGATACGCAAATTACTTCTAAATAAACATGAAATCAAACGCTTATACGGCAAAGTAAACGAAAAGGGCTACTCCCTCGTTCCGTTGAGCATCTATTTTAAAGGCGGAAAAGCTAAAATTAAATTGGCCCTGGCCAAGGGCAAACGCAAGCATGACAAACGCGTTGCCATTCGACGGCGTGACGAGAAGCGAGATTTAGACAGGCAGAAAAAAGAATACAAGTAAAAAATGCGTAGCATTTTTTACGAAGCGGCTTGCGCCGCAAGCAAATCAGGTTTAAGCATACCGAAAAGCATCATGACACTGGAAGATTATAAGAATAAGCAAGCAAGCCGCGATCAGATCGTAGCGGAGGCGCGCCGCGATCAGGCTGCCAGACAAAAGACCTACCGGGAAAAGGCCCTCAAGATGTTTCCCTGGGTTTGTGGGCGGTGTGGACGTGAATTTACCGGTCGGCGCGTGCGAGAATTAACCGTCCATCACAAAGATCATAATCACGACAACAATCCACCCGATGGGAGTAACTGGGAACTGCTTTGCATTTACTGCCATGACAACGAGCACGCCCGCGACCAGGTAGCCGAATGGTACCAGCATGACGATTCCGTTGATTCGTCACAGCCACAGTCGGACCACAAGCCTTTTGCCGGCCTGGCAGACCTATTGGAAAAGGCCTCCTCAAGTTCAAAAAAGGATTAGTGAATAAAATCGTGCAACGATTTTATTCGCCCATCTCCACATAGGTCATGACCATGAGTACCGCCCCCTGGGGATCTTGGATAATAGCCATGCGTCCCACTTCCGGAATATCTTGAGGTTGTGAAAGGACCTTACCGCCAAGGGCCGAGACCTTCTCCACAGTTGCATCTACATTATCCACAGTAATATAGGTTCCCCAGTTGGGTGGTGTCCCTTTTGCTTCAGGCGGAATGGCCATAATCCCGCCGACACCTTCATCTCCGATCTTTACAACAGTATAAGTCCCTTCACCCATAGGGTATTCTTGTATTCCCCAACCAAATACTTCGCTGTAGAATTGTTTGGCCGCCTCTGGATCTGTTGTCATTAATTCATGCCAACTAAAGGCACCATGTGTTTTATAGTGATCTTGCATATCATCACCTCATTTTTTTAATAGTTAAACGCATACCGATTTTCTTTTCCATGTGAGCCCCCATTGATTTTCAAATGTAGCATTTAATAGCAAAAGCCTAACCACAATGTGGTATGTTGTCAAGCAGGCTCAAAACGCCTGGCGTCAATGCATTCGCGGTTTATTCGAATTTATATCGGAAGGTTACAGGAACTGCTTTGGAAATGTGTGCTGTCAGGATGGAAAGACAGACGCGTACGGCGGAGCCAAAGCGCGCCCGTCCTTAGCAGGTGCATCTACTAAGGACGGAAACGCGGAATGGTGTGCTTTTTAAGGGACCGCCTACATATTAATCGCTATTTAGATCTGCCCAGACGCTTAAGTTCCGCCTCCACAGATGCTGAAAGACCTTCTACGCTACGGCTACGTTGCAGACGTCCATTGACATAAACCGATGGCGTACCCCGCAGGCCGACTTCTCTGCCCAAACGAACATCCTTTTGAATTTGGCGGGCCACTAAAGGAGACAAACGCATGATGTCAAAATCATCTGCGTTCAAAGCAAGTTCATCACGAATCTCTATGATTTTCTCTTCGTCGATGGAACGGTAGTTTTCAAAAAGCCTATCATGAAACTCCCAGAATTTATCCTGGACATTGGCCGCCAAGGCCGCAGCAGCCGCCTGGCGCGCAAACTTGTGGCTGCGGAGGGGAAAGTTTTTAAAAACCAATCTTAATTCTTGGGGATATTTCTCAATCAACTGATCGAGTACGGGTGCCAGTTTGGCACAATACGGTCATTGGAAATCGGTAAAAACTGCTATTGTTACAGGTGCTTGGGAAGGACCTTTGGTGGGAGATCCTTCTACTGGGATTTGATGGATAAAATCAAGATTGAGCACTTGAACACGGTTATTTTTGCTATCAAGCAGAAAAAGTTGATCCTCTCTGCGGCCCGTTTTGATGCGATCGACGCCCGGATCAACCGGCAAAGTATCTCGCAGGGTACCGTCCTGTTTAAAAATTTTTAGAGCGGCATCAGATGTTAAAACATAAATATAGTCGCCACTGCTCGGTATAGCGATGTCCAGCGGGGTCGCCTCCAGTTTTAATGTGCGCACGATGCGCGCGTCCACCTCGGCCAGAGCAGCTGCCGGCAGGCAACAAACTAAAAGCAATCCGATTAACCATATTTTCATTTTCATTGTCATTCCCTTTTTTACTGTTACCTGAATTTTGCACGGACCGGAGACTTTCATAGGCAAGGCGTCTGAGGGTGAAGACGTAGTAATTTACTTCGATCCCTCAGCAACGCAGCATATGGAAGTCTCCGGGCTGCCCTCCGGGTGAAATTTGATGAGAAAAAATTGCATCCTATTCAATCTATTTGATTCTTTAAGAATGTTAATCTTTAAAAAATCTCAACAAATTTCATGCAGGATTCAGGTATTATATGCGTTGGCAATGCGGACATATATGTGTACTCCGCTGCCCCACAATAATACGCTCAATAGGTGTGCGGCACTTGGTACATCCCTCACCGGTTCGTCGAAAGACAAACAATTCATCTGCATTGCGCCCCCTGCGACCAGCCACCGAGTAAAAATTGCCGGCACCGCTGCCCAGCGTTGTACCGAGATTTGCCAATCCCTTTTGCAATACCCATGGAATGGCGTGGTGCAATGCCGCCGCTTCCTTTTTTGAAAGCGATGAGCTGACCCGTAAGGGATGGACACCTGCCTTCCACAGGGCTTCATCTACATAGATGTTACCCAAGCCGGCAATAAAGCCTTGATCCAGCAACAGCGGTTTGATCAAGCGTTTGCGCGCCTGTAGCATAGCATGAAAGCGTGCAGGCGTAAAACGGTCTGACAATGGTTCGGGTCCCAGTTTCCCCAATATCTCCCGGGGATCAGTAGTCAGGTAAAAACGACCAAACTTGCGTGTATCTTGGAATCGCAACGCCATTTTATGGCTAAATAATAAAATGACGTGTTCGTGCGGATTACGTTTTGTATCGGCCGAGGTCCAATTCAAGCGACCGGTCATGCGCAAATGAATCAATAGGGTTAGATCCCGGGAAAGCGAGATCACAATAAATTTACCCCGGCGTGAAATTTCACGAATACTGCGGCCTTTAATCTTTTTTTTAAATGTGGCCGGTGACATGCCTGCAATAGTTTTAGGCCAGTACACCCTGGCGCCGACAACTCGGCGGCCTTTCAATCTCAGGTCGTTCAAACTGTCTACCACGGTCTGTACTTCGGGCAGTTCGGGCATGCAACCAATCTCCATTATCAATAATCCCAACATTGGTGCTGGGATTTTATCGTTACCCTAGACCATAAATCAGAAGTCATGTGGTTTCAAGGCTCAACCAATTGGCTCCAATCATAAGCCACCGACCTAATCGGTGGTCGTTGACAAGCTCCCGGACACAAGTTATTGTCGTCCCCGAAAGCAGGTATTAGCTTTCAGCGGTCAGCCTTAAGCCGCTTAAAGCTGACCGCAAAGGGCCACGATTAATAACGCATGAAGCGCAATCTACGCCTAAAAGGTGACTTCCCGAATCCTGGAATCCCATAATATTGATAATGCAGTAAGGGCGCATCCATGATTTATTATAAACCAGCATCTATTCAGAATATGATCTTAAACCTAAAACCTAAAACTTAAAACCTAAAACCATATATATGCCCCGCATAAATAAAATAACCTTATTTGTACAATGCCTGGTGGATGGCCTCTATCCTGAAGTGGGAGAAGCCCTTCTGACGCTGTTCAGGCGATTGGGTATACAGGTGGACTGCCCTGTGGACCAGACCTGCTGTGGTCAACCCGCCTTCAACTCAGGATACTGGAAAGCTGCCCGCATTGCGGCCAAGAATTTTATCCATACGTTCCAGGATGCAGAGTTGATTGTCTGTCCTTCCGGCTCCTGCGTTAGTATGGTTAAGCACCACTACCCGGAGCTGTTCAAGGACGATCCTGCCTGCGCCCGGCGGGCACGCCAAATTGGGGAGCGTACCTTTGAACTGAGCCAGTTTCTGGTGGACAAACTAGGGGTCGTAGATTTGGGGGCTGTTTATCGGGGTAAGGTTACCTATCACGACTCCTGCCATCTGCTCCGGGCCTTGGGAATCAGAGAACAACCCCGTCAACTGATACAGCAGGTCGCCAAAACCGAGTTCATCGAAATGCAGGATCCGGATCGATGTTGCGGATTTGGGGGCACATTCGCGGTTAAATATCCGGATATTTCCACGGCTATGGTCGATGTCAAAGTCCAAAATATCATTGATTCGGGTGCCGATGTCGTTACCGGCTGCGATATCAGCTGCCTAATGAATATACAGGGTCGATTGAGTCGGATCGGGTCGCCGGTCAAGGTTCTGCACTTGGCGCAGTTGTTGGCAGGACAGACATGATCTGGTAGAAATCAGTTGTCATTTGCTTCGCGTCATTTATGGTCATTTACTTCATGTAATTTATCGCAGTTTAAAGCTCATCGCATTCAGCCACAATAAATTACGCCCGCAAGGCAAATGTCTCATTATAAAGATTGGCCAGTTTTTGAACAGTACCCTATGAAGTCCATACCTTACAAAGAAATCGCCGCTGACGCCATCCGGAATCCCGTACTCCGCAAAGCTCTTTTCGGACTTCAGGATCGATTCGGAAAAGGAACGGCCAGAGGCTATTTGGAATTACCCGAAGGGCCAGAACTGCGTTTGCTGGCCCATGACTTGCGTCGGCAGACCATCGAAAATCTCGATGTCCTGCTGGAGACATTGGCCGGCAATGTTCGCCGAAATGGCGGCCAGGTCCACTTCGCACCGGATGCCAAGACAGCCGTTCAACACTGTGTCGACATTGCCGCCAAGCACAATGTACGCATGGCGGTCAAAGGGAAATCCATGCTGACCGAAGAAATCGGTCTGAACCATGCACTTGAGAAGGCTGATGTAGAAGTCGTTGAAACCGATCTGGGTGAATATATTGTCCAGTTGGCCGACGAACATCCATCCCATATTATCGCACCGGCGATTCACAAAACACGCGAAGAGATCAGTTCGCTCTTCAGCGATAAACTCGGTATCCCCCGGACCGATGATATTCCTACCCTGACCTTGGCGGCCCGCAAAGCGCTGCGCAAAAAATTCCTACAAGCGGATATGGGCATATCGGGCTGTAATCTGGCCTGTGCCGAAACCGGGCATGTGACCACGGTTTCCAATGAAGGCAACATCCGCATGACCACAACCTTGCCCAAGGTTTATGTTGCTTTTATGGGCATGGAACGGATTGTGGCCGATCTCAGTGACCACGAGATTCTATTCCGACTGCTTTCTTTGGGTGCCGCCGCTCAGAAGATCGGCGGTTATGTCAGCTACCTGGGCGGTCCCGGGGAGGATGAACTGTCTGCCGGTCCCAGCGAGTTCCACCTGATTATCGTCGATAACGGTCGCAGTAAAATCCTGGCCGATCCCGAATTTCGGGAAATGCTGTATTGTTTGCGCTGCGGGGGGTGCCTCAATGTCTGTCCGGTATACGGGGAGATCGGCGGGCACGCGTATGCATCCGCTTATTCGGGGCCCGTGGGTGCGGTCGTTACGCCACTTCTGCGCGGAATCAATCGCTATGCCGACTTGTGCCAGGGGGAAACCCTTTGCGGTGCCTGTAAGGATGCCTGCCCCGTCAACATCGACCTCCCCCGCATGCTGCTATTGCTGCGTAATAAACTGGCCGAAGGGGATCCTCTTTGGAATGTTCACGTAAAAAGTCCCTTGGAGCGATTCATGTTTAGTGCCTGGTCACGTGTGGTTCAGCATCCCTTGCTTTACGACTTTGCCTTCAAGCTGGCCCATATGGGGCAAAAACTGATGCCAAAACAGAATAAAATGATCAACCGATTGCCACTTGCCCGTGGATGGACCCGAAGCCGCGATCTTAAGGATATCGCCCATCAGCGTTTTGTGCATCGATTCAGGAACCAAACAGGCGGGAGGACTGATGGCTGACACCCTGCAAACCGTCTTCATCCAAAAGATTCGGACCGCGCTCAAGCATGAAGGTGATGGCAAGGCCCGCTTGGAGGGCCTCATCCACAGCAGCATCAAAGAAGCCGATCAAACCTTATTGTCGCATATCCACAGCCGTGATCGTCAGGCACGTTTCAGCCTGCTGGAACGCATGATTGAAATCGGACAAAGCCTCAACCTGGCGGTCACAGCGGCCCAAAATGCGGCCTCGGTCTCTGAATCAATCTGCGAAATCGCGGCCAAACGTGAGGCCGAATGGGGAGATCAAAAAAGCGTGGTTGCCTGGAACCACCCGCTGGTCGACAGCCTGGCGTTAGCGCCCGCCCTGGAAGCACTCGACATTCCTTTCCATACCCCCCAAACTGCAGCAAAAAACCCGGGTCCCGGCTTATTTCGCACCCGGGCCGAAACCGCCATGATCGGTGTCACCTCGGCCGACTTTGGATTGGCTGAAACCGCCACCCTGACCATGAAAACCCGCAAGGCGCAGCCGCTCTATGTCTCCTTGCTGCCGTCCATACAGATAGCCGTTATCCGGCTGGACCAGGTTCTTTCCAACCTCAAGGAGCTTTATACACTTCTCAAATGGGATCCTGACCAGCAGGCAGAGGGTATCACCAATACCATGACGTTTATCACCGGCCCCAGCAAGACCGCCGATATCGAGGCCACCATGGTGCACGGGGCGCATGGACCGCGGGAAGTGTATATATTTGTTATCACTGAATAGACTGCAATTCTAATTATTAATAATTGATTTTTATTTATAATCTTCTCTCGGCGGCGAAAACACCTCCAAAACCTCGGCCGGCCCTTCCAGGCATTGGCCTTTGTGGGGAACATCGGCGGGGATGCACCAGAAATCACCAGATCTGACGATTTTTTCTTCGTCTCCGATGACCAGGGATAAGGATCCCTTCAGGACTGTTCCGATCTGCTCATTCGGGTGGGCGTGTTCGGGAATAATCGATCCTTCTGCAATGGAAAAGACAACCATTGTCATTTTTTCACCGGAAAGGGATTTTATATCCACACCCGGGGCCAGAGATTTTGCGGTCAGTTCGTCTTTGGTAGTAAAATACATATTCTTCTTTGTCCTTAATTTATCTTGATGTTTATATAACTTTTGGGTCAATTTTGCAGCAAGGTAAAGTTGCGATTGAAGGCTTGGTCGATATATACATTTTTCCTGTCTTTAATTCCCCTACAATTGGGGCATATCTTTCGACAATGGTAACACTTAATACGCCAACCTCCGCCATTATGGGTTCCAAATGCATACTCCCAGCATTTCTTATAATTTATCGATATTCCATCCAAGGCCTTAACCGGACATTGATCTAAACAAAGTGTGCATTTTTTTGGGCAATAAGGCGTTTCGACCATTGGATCCGCGACTAGTCTTTCCGATATTAAAACAGCTCCGAGCCAAATCATATTACCGTACATCTCATTGATCAATAAGGTATTTTTGCCAATTCGACCGAGTCCGGCTAATTCGGCCGAATGCTTTAAAGATATTATTCCACGCGACTTGTTGGCCTCACAATCCCATTCGTTTGGCCCGATAGCATTGATGGGAACGGCGATTAAGTTTCTGTTTTCCAACTGATAGGCCATCTCAATTGACATCGTATCCATTTTTTTTGACATCTCATTTCTCACGTCCGTATAGGGAATCGTAGATTTGGCAAATAAAGTACTGTGTAAGAAACGACCCGCCAACACAATCACAGATTTACATGCGTCAAGAACATCTGTAGGATGAAAACCCACAGGCGCATGTTCAAACCGCTCCACAGATGCGATGCCACACAAATCAGCACCCAGATCATAAGCCATTTGTTTTATTGAATTTGAATCCATTTATTTTCCAAGTCCTTCGTTCATGATGATATCACGTCAAATTTACCGGACTGAATTAGCTGTTTCATATAGTCCACAAAATCCATTGGCAATATGTGATCCGAGTAACTATTAAACAGTTCATTCATTTTATTCAGTTCGTCTAATTCTTTTAAATGTTTTAAAATTTGCCGATTCTGTTTCGCTTGGCATATTTTTCCGGCAAATATGAGCTCCTCTGGTTTAATTCCCCTGTTTATCTCCTGGGCAGCATAACGTTTGCACCTGCAGCCATTCTACGGATTTACCAATGCACAATTGTTCATTAGAAAATCATGCATCTCTGCTTTGGCACGCGACAACCTTTTTCGAAATGCTCCGGCTGAAATGCCGAGGATTTCAGCACCTTGTTTACTGGGAACATGAAACACGACTTGAAGTAAAAATACGATGCGTTGATCCCGATTCAAACACAACAGCATTCCCTGCAAGCAGCCTATCCTGGCCTCTTCAACAACTAAGTTTTCTAAAGGACCGATATTTTTAGAATTCCATTCATATTCACTTGTTTTATCAAGTCCATCACCATATTCTTGGAAAGATACAGCCGCCGCCTCCGATTGTTTTTTTCTCATGGACAACAGATGATTGCATGCTATTCGGTAAACCCATGTCTCAAAAGCACTCTCCCCTTTAAAGGTGGCAAGATTCGTAATTACTTTTATCAACACTTCCTGGCATGCATCTTCGGCATCAACGGGATCATACAGCATCCTTAAAGCCAGACCAAATATCCTTTCTTGAATAGTTGCCACGATATCTTCAAGTGCCTGTCTATTTCCTAGTCTGGCGTCGTCTATAATTTCCTTGCTGATTGTTTGCATGATTTTTCCCTGGGCTTATCACTATTCTATCTAATCATTTTGTTTATACCATTTAGACAATTCCGGAAGATAATTTGTGACCAACTATTTGATCTTTCTTTCAGGATTGTGTGATTGCCTCCAATTGACAGCCCGATTCGTGACCTATTACCCTTTTGATTCCAAGATAAGATTCTCATTAGCAGGAATAGGGAATTACACATCATGACGTTTATCACCAGCACCGGCAAATTAACCGATATCGAAACCACCCTGGTTATAGGGTCCATAGCACCAGGGAGGTGCATATCATTGTCATCAAGGGATAATTAACGGCAGGAAAGCTGGAATCTCTGGATGCAGGAAGGTTGCTACTAGGCCAGGGCTTTCAACTTCACTTGAATCCTTGAACCCGTGGATCCTGGAACCCTTATTTTTTTATAATCCTCTCTGGGTGGTTATACACATCCAAAGCTTCAGCGGCATTTCTTTGACTAGGTTTGTTTGACCTGCTTTTCCATTAACTCGAATGTAATACCGTGTTTAGCAAACGTCGGATGCTCTGGTGGTTTTTCGGGCAATGTTCTAAAACCAATTTTATGGAAAAAATCGACGGATGTATTCCGTGCAATGGTGTAAACCCTGGTACACCCTTGAGCTGAGATTTCCTTAAGCAGCACAGCGACAAGGAGAATTCCGATACCTTGCTTCCGGGTCTCTGGTCTAATGGCGATATGTCGAATCTCTACCTCGCTTGGTGTTGTCCAGTTGGCGACAAGACCTCCCGCCAGTCCATCCTCAGATCGTGCAACCAGCTTAAGACATTTGCCATCGAGTTTGAATGAATCACGGATATTTTTCGGCAGACCGAGCGGCTTCCAAAGGACCTCCCATAAAAAATCGTCCAGTTCAGATATGTCTTCATGCAACTCGGGTTTGTATACATTAATCATTCAAAGCCCCTGTGCTGAATGCTGAGCGCCCATACCGGAACCACAACTGGGTGGTGGCAAAAACGCATTTTACATTAAAATGACTAGGGATTATATAAAGGCCGCAGCCGTGACTTCCACCCGCGTCTCAAACGGCAGCTTGGCCGCCTGGATGCAGGTTCGTGTGGGCAGGTCTCCTTTAAAAAAAGATTTATAGACGGCATTGAACCCGGCATAGTCGTCCATGTCCAGCAGGTAGGCGGTAATATTGAGGATCTTGTCCAGGGATGAGCCGGCTTCCTCAAGAATGATGGACAGGTTCTGCATGGCCAGTTTGGTTTCATGCTCGATGCTTCCCAGTTCGATCTGATTGGTTGCCGGATTCACAGCCCCCTGGCCGGAAACATAGATAATCCCTTCATGGATTATGGCCTGGGAATAAGGACCACCGGTTACGGCTGCCTTGTCGGTATGAAAAATCTTCCTTTGCTCTGACATAATTTTCCTTTCGATTAGTTCGGAATTCAGATGGCTAATACGTGGCCAAGCCGCGTCTCATAACATTGCCGTAGGCGGTGTTATTTAGAGGCCAAGATAGGTTGTTTTTATATGGGGATTATTCAGCAGGGCCTCACCCGTATCCTGTAAGGCGATTTTGCCGTTTTCCAGCACATACCCTCGGGTCGACATATCAAGGGCATAGAAAACATTCTGCTCGATGAGGAGTATGGCCGTCCCCCGCTCATTTATTCTGCGGATGATTTCAAATATGGTGCTGACCAGCAACGGAGACAGGCCCAGGGAGGGTTCGTCCAGCATCATGAGTTTGGGCTGGGACATCAGACCCCGGCCGATGGCCAGCATCTGCTGTTCGCCACCGCTTAAGGTCCCCCCTTTTTGATTAAGCCGTTCTTTGAGGCGTGGGAAAAAATCGAATATCATCTCGATCGTATCTGCTTTATGCTTGTGCGTATGGGGAAACTGGGAACCCATTTCCAGATTTTCAAGGACGGTCATGTTCGGAAACAGCTGCCGTCCTTCGGGCACATGACTGACACCCATTTCAACTATTCTTGACGGCGCCATCCGGCTGATTTCCTTATCCAGAAACCGAATCGATCCTTGTTTTGCCCTGAGTATGCCCGAAATCGTCCTCAAGGTAGTGGACTTTCCACTGCCGTTGGATCCTACGATGGAGATAACTTCGCCTTCCATCACGTCAAAAGTGATGCCGCGCAATGCTTGCAAATCACCGTAACTTACATCCACATCCTTAACAGACAGCACCGGCATATTCCTTTCCGAGATATGCTTCGATCACGCACAGTTCGTTAACGATATCCTCAGGTTTGCCCTGGGCAATCTCTGCCCCGTTATTGATCACAATCACCCGATCGCTCAAGGCCATGACGCCTCTCATAACGTGTTCGATTAGAAGAACGCCCACCCCCTGGTGCCTGACTTCATTTACAAGACGAATCAGCTCATCCACTTCGGTTGGCGTCAAACCAGCCATGACTTCATCCAGCAGCAGGATTTTTGGTTTGGTTGCCATGGCTTTAGCCAATTCCAACCGCTTTCGCAGCGGAAGGGGTAATGACTCTGCCAACTCGTTTGAATATGGTCCCAATCCGACAAAATCGATAATTTCCTGAGCCGAATGCCTGGCAATTGCGGGTTTCTTTTCCCGTAGCAAAGCACCGACCATGACATTATCGAGAACGGATATATTTAAGAAAGGGCGAACGATCTGAAATGTCCGGGCCATACCCAATCGACAGATCTGGTGGGGTTTAAGCCCGGTAACCGGCTGGTCCTCCAGCAGAACCCGTCCGGCGTCCATGGGCAGCAGGCCGGTTAGGCAATTGAAAACAGTTGTCTTGCCAGCCCCATTGGGTCCGATCAGGCCAAGAATCTCGTTTTGTCCCAATGTGAACGATAGATCGTCCACAGCGGTCAATCCACCGAACTGTTTCTTTATATTTTCTGCAACAAGTAAACTCATGATTTGAATCGTATTACCTTATTCAGTCCCGCACCCAGATACGTCAAAATTCCCTTCCGCATAAACAGAACCACGATTATAGCCAACACCCCATAAAGCACCAGGTGAAGCCCTTCCATGCCGCCTTTGCTGAAATAGGCCCGGGACATCTCGGACAAGGGTGTTAGTATAAATGAACCCACGATCGGCCCTAAAGCCGTCCCCATTCCCCCGATAATGGGTCGGAGAATGAGTTCGATGGATAAGCCCATGCCAAAAACGGAATTGGGATGCAGGTAGAAAATATAGTTGGCATAGAAAGTTCCGGCCAGGGCGGTCATAAAAGCGCTGATGGACAGCGCAATCATGGAATATTTGAAGGAATTGACACCAACCGCCTGGGCCGCTTCCTCATCTTCGCGAACCGCCACCATTAGACGCCCGATACGTGAAAGTTCCAACATACGCACGACGCCCACCGAAGCCACCATCATACCCAAAGAGATATAGTAATAGGGTTTATTTCCCCGGAATTGGAAATTCCAAAAAGATGGATTGAAATCCAGAAAAATACCCGAGAAGGAACCCAAGGCTTCGATATGAGAGACGATCAAACGCGTAATTTCTGCAAAAGAGATGGTCAGGATCACAAAATAAACGCCACGGAGGCCGAAACGGAAGCCCAAATAGCCCTTAAACAACGCAACGGCTACGGCGATCACCCCGCCCACGAACATGCCGATCCAGGGCGTCAACCCGAATGCTATGGCCAGGTAAGTAGAGGTATAGGCACCGATGCCGATGTATAAGGCATGCCCCAGGGAAATGTGCCCGGTGTAACCCGTTAAGACATTCCAGGATTGGCCCAGATAGGCATAGTAGAATATCATGATGAATATGCCCAGGGTATATTTCTCTAGAAATAATGGCAGGGCCAGCAGGATCAATAGAATCAATGCCAACAAGATGTAAAGTCGCTTCATTATTTTCCGCCAAAGAGTCCTTTGGGCTTAAAGAGCATGATCAGAACCAGCAGGCTGAAACTGACCACATGTTTCAGCGTCGGCGGCAGCCATAGTGTCGACATGGATTCAGCTACCCCCAAGATCAGGCCACCCACCAGTGCACCCACCAGGTTGCCCATGCCGCCCAGAATAACAACAACAAACGCCGTCAGGGTAAAATCATGACCCAGATGGGGGGAAACCGGAATCAGCGGAATCAAAAGGGCGCCGGCCGCACCGGTGGTGGCGGCACCCAAAGAAAACGCGTAATTATTGATCCGGTCCACATTGATACCCACAACCAGAGCGCCGATGCGGTTATCGGCTGCGGCCCGCATGGATTTTCCGATACTGTTGTTTTTCAAAAACCAAAAAATGAGACCCGTAATCAAGATCGCCAGGACAAAAGCCGTCAACCGGGACGCATCGATCATGACATCTCCGAGATGAATCGATTTGAGACCCAGCGCAGTATTGGGGCTACGATGGTCGGGACCCCACATAAAGAGGATACAGTTCTCAATAATGAGCCCGATGGAAACCAGCGGCACCACCTGCATGGCTTCGGGAAAATCGAGGATCCGATTCACAACTGTCGCCTGGATGATATAACCGAGAATGGCCGTGACCACGGCTACCAGTGCCAGGGACAAATAGGGATCTAAGCCGATGAGCACGAGGATCCAATAGGAAATGTACATTCCCAGGACCATCATCTGGCCGTGTGCAAAATTGATAACGCCCATGACCCCGAATATCAGGGAGAGACCCACGGCGATGAGACCGTAAATCCCTCCCAAAAGAATACCCTGCACCATGAGTTGGATCGCCAGCGAAATATCCATAATCTCTGTTTACCGTTTCCAGAGTTGGGGCCAGGGGAATACAATTTCCTCTGATTGGGCGAATTTTTTAGGTAAAACAACCCGCACACGTTTTTCCGGCACCGGATCGGGTTGGATCTGCAGCAGGCCGGTTAAGGCACCCTTGTTGTCGCCATTTTCTGCAAACTGAATCGGCCCGCCTAATACCGGATGATTCTTGAAGTTGGTTTTTTTCAACGCCCCGACGATGTCATCTGCTTTGGTGGAACCGGCCCGCTCAAGAGCATCGGCCACCACCAGAGTGCCCGTGTAGGCATAGGCCGAATTGGTATCCAGATCCTGATTGTATTCCCTTCTAAACGCGGCATTGGCAATCTGATATGCAGACGAGAGTGGATTTATCCAAGGAACGTTTACAAGCACATATAGAATCAGCTTGTCCAGGTCTTTGACCACGTGGGGTTCATACCAGCCCGGTGAGCCGGGGCAATAGATGCCCATCAGGGGAACCCGCTGTTTGTAGAGTTCGCGGGTCAAGATGACGCTGTCGCCTGGCCGTGAGACCGGAAATATCAGATCCGGCTTAAGCGATTTTATTTTAGCCACTTCTGCCGAGAGATCCTGAATACCCAATGGATATTGGATCCGCTCCAGGATCTTGATGGGCATGCCCGATTTCTCGAGGCCCTTTAGAAAGCCGCCGGACATGCCTTTGCCAAAAGGATCGGCCGTATTCGTAACCACCGCAGTTTTGGGTGCAACCCCCTTCATGTCAACAACTTGTTTAAGGAAATTTATGGCGCCGCCCACCAGACCGCGTGCGGTGATGAAAACCCGGAATGAATATTGATATCCTTTCTGGGTGATCGCATCCAAAGCAGCCACATCCATCACAAAGGGAACCTGGCGCTGTTCGGCCAAAGTCGCAATCGCCATGGCCACACCCGATTGAAAGGGGCCTTGTAAAGCCACGGCACCTTCTTTTATCAACCGGTCGGCTTCTTGCCGGCCCACCTCAGGCTTGGATTCGGAATCTCCCAAAAGAAGCTCGATTTGAGCGCCGCCCAAGGATTTGATCCCGCCGTGGGCATTGATTTGCTTGGCGGCCATAATATTGGCTTTGCGTTGCCCTTGTCCGATGACGGCCAGTGGGCCGGTAACCGGTTGGATGGAGCCTATTTTAACTTTTCGGGGGGCTGCGCGTAAAAGCTTAGGCACGCCAAAGGGTAGAATCAAACCAGTACCGACAATGGCGCTGGTCTTAATAAAATCACGCCGATGGATTCCATCTCCTGTCCGAATCTTTTTTTGCTTAGACATGGGGCCTCCTTCCTGGATGTGTAGTTGTATGTCGCCGATTTTGTTACTCGCACCAGTCATTAAATACTTTTGTAAATGTTATAGGTTAAGCCGGAGTATATGATCAATGGTTTTTTTGAGAGATATAATCATCCCGCGCCATCATCATCGCGACCAGATTGTCAATGGGCGTCTCGGGAGCCAATCCTCCCCCGGATGATAGCAAAAACCGGCCCTGATGGGCGCCTTGTCCCAATGCCTCCAGGGCTCGATCATAAACGGTATCGGAAGTGCCTTGGGCCAGTATTTCCACGGGGGGAATGTTGCCCATCAGCGTAATCTCCTCTCCCAGGGCAGACTTCACCGGCACCAGATCGCCGCCGAAATGAAAAATATGCATCTTAAACTCGGCCAGCGCATCCAGGTAGGGAACCGGGAATTCATTGTGATAAAGAACAGTTGCCTTTCCAAACTCGGCCACAACCTGATTACTGTAGGGCAGCCAGAATTCCTCGAATAGGTCCCGGCTTATTTGTCCCGGCAGATGATCGGCAATTGCCAACCTGCTTAAGGATCCGTTTATGGATTCCTGTGCCTTAAGCCAAAGGATAACCGACTCGGTTGTGATATCCAACAGTCGGTGGACTGATTCGGGTTCCGCAAGCAAAGCCAAATAGAAATTTTGGTGACCCATCAATACGGCCGCCAATTCAGCCGGACCGAAAGATGCGGCCACGCCGTCCAGGTAGCCATAAGTTTCAATGTATTTGTGATCCAGATGATCCCAAAAATAACGGTAATCATTCAGTGCCTGGGGCATTAATCCATTTTTTTCGGGATTAATCGGCCGAATGGACTGGATATCAGCCATGGACCGAATGACCGGCCTGGCCATGGGCATCCCGGTATCAGGCCAAAAAATGTCACAGCCAAAAGCGGATGGTTCGCAGATAGCACCAAAATCCGCCCAAATTCCCGGAAGACAAAAAAAATCCTGAAATCGGTTTTGAAATTCCACCTGAATCCGCAGCTTTACTTCAGCATTCGTATAGTATTCTTTGGGGGTAACACCTCCGAATGCATTCAAATACGGGGCCGTATTCCAGATGGCGACCATGACGTCCTCCGTCGTTTGACCGGAGACAATCTCTTCCAGGCGATCACCCTGTGTTCTCTTTGGCATCACGGAACTCCATCTGAGCCGACAAGTCGAGCTATGACGCGTTCACGCCGGCTTAGAACACAAAATCGAGACTGAACAAAACGCCTCTGAAATCCATATTCGTATCGACATCACTTTCCAGCAGCTGATATTTATAGCTGATATTCAGGAAGGTGATTTCGGAAATCGGCATGGTAATCCCGGCCTGGACTGAATATATCTCGCCTTTATCACCGACCCGCAATATATTCTCGTCCGCTCCGGCTTCATCATCAAAGTCATATTTTGATTCAGCTTGATAAATACCGCCGGCAAGGCTGGCCGTCAGGGTCAGGCCATTCGGCTTAACTGTCCGGTACAAGGACACTCCCACCAATCCCGCATCGATGGCATTGGAGCCATTGCTGACCCACTCCCCCCTTAGGTAGTTATCGGTGGCATAACGAATGCCTTTATATCCGGCAAAAAAGGCCACATGGTTCCCGTACAAATAGCCAGCTACAATGTCCGTATCGGTGCGCGGAGTTTTCATGCTGTAATTCTGCCAGGTCAGATCATAATCTTCCACCGAGCGCATATAGGTGATACCGGCAAAATATCTCTCCATGCTTAACTTGATACTCGGACCAATAAGAATAGAAGAATCTTCGAATCGTTCATCGGAACTCGATCGATAAGTCCACTCATTATGCCACATTTTCACACCGGCGGTTACGGTCACATCCGGCAATGCCATGGCCGTGCCGACCGGCAAAATGAAGATGAAAGTCGGTATCAAAAAGAAAACTATTTTTTGCAGTTTATTTGTCATAGCAGCAAGCTTGGTTAAAAAGTCGGTAGGGTCCGGTGTTTCGGTACCTTGACGGTCGATTGCTTGGGAAGAGAAAAATAGAAGTCACCTTCCAGGGACGATGATTGCCACGGGATCTGCTGTCCATTGGTATACACGCGCACAGTTGCCCGAATACGCTTAAAAACCTCTTCAATTTTAAGACCTTCAATCTGAATCGTGTCCGCCAATGCCTGCGTGAATACACTGTTGGCGTAATCACCATCCACGGCCACCGAGCCGGGCCCGGTCGCATAGGCGATAAAGGTACCCCGGGGCGCATCCACGGTGGCCAGTCCCCGGGTCCCGCTGCGGGTACTTCTTTTAAAAGGGTTGTTACGGCATGCGTCTAAAATAACGATGTTCAAACGATTTTGGGCTGCCTCCATTTTGGCCAGCACCCGGCCCACGTCAACCGATTCATATTCCACATCGTGTTCAGAATCGATCACGGCACCAACGGGTATTAGATAGTTGCGCCCTTTTACCTGCATACCATGGCCGGCGTAGAAAAAGAGCCCCACGCCGCCTTCCCGGATTTTACGACCAAATGTATTGATCTGGCGTTTCATTTGGTTCTGGGTTGCATTTTCAACCCGAATGGTTTCAAAACCCAGATGCCGGAGAGTCCTTTCCATTAGGCGCACATCGTTTATGGGGTTCTTGAGGGGGGCGCTTTGATAATCACAGTTGCCAATCAATAGGGCGACCCGTTTTTCAAACGACATCACCTTGAGCTGTTTTTCCAGGTTTCGCCGTTGGTTGTCGTTCATTGCCAGATTGAAAATCAAGGGTGTGTGCTTGTCATTAGTCTGTGTCCATTCAGGACTATTGGTCTGCATTGCGTATGGGTGATTCCCACAGGGTTCCAAAACGGCCAAGATAGTGATAATAAAAATGCCGAACCATTTCATCATCTGAATACGCCTCGTCACCGAATAATTGCTTGTATGGTTTTAATACGGAAAGAAAGGGTGAAGCTTTTTATAAAAAGCCGAAGGCTACATGTCAAGCCGATATATCGGCTACCGTCCTATCTGAAGGATTAACATAAGTATGAACACGCTTAACCGAACCATAGCCATAGAGACAATAGCCGGAGTATATTTAGTGCTGACGGTGGTCTTTTTTTGGCGTCAGCCGATTGCAGCCACCGGCTTACTATCCGCCGGAATTGGGTTGTGGCTGTGGCACTATCGCAACCGGGCCGATGCCGCAGCCATGTTGTGGGCGGCGCTGCTGGGCACGCCGTCTGAGATGGTGTGTGTATATAAAGGCGTCTGGACTTACCAGGCACCGGGTATGCTGTTGGGAATTCCGGTTTGGATCCCTTTGATCTGGGCTTCGCTTTTCTGTTTGTTTCGCAGAATTGTTTTGACGCTGCTGGATTTGATCAATATCTGCTGGCCCGATCCCAGCGCATCGGCCCGAAAAATCTTATTCAGAGCCTTGGAGGCCGGTATCATTGCATACTTTCTCTGGGTGGCCGTTTCGATTTCTAGCTCGATTGCCGTGGTCTATGCCGTTATCGTCCTGATTGCAGCAATTTTTTGGCGCCGGGAACGCGACATCTTGATATTTATAGTGGGGGGCTTTTTGGGAACGCTGGGAGAATTTATCTGCATGCAACTCGGATTTTGGCAGTATCATTACCCCTATTTTAAATCAGTGGGATTACCGCTCTCTTTAACCATGGCCTGGGGTCTCAGCGCCGTTATGATCGGCCGGTTGGCCATGATCTGGGAGGTCAGGCCCGAGCAATCATCATCCCAAACAGCTCCGGCGGAAAGAAATTCTCAAGATCGGTCCGTTCAACCTTAATATTGAATGCACTTATCCATAACTCGTGGCGCCCAAAGCCGGCTCGCTGGTATTCAGTTAATCCCAGGCAACTGCTTAAGTTTTGGCGGGTAAATCTGAATACCGGTGGGCCTGATCCAATTAACTTGAGATTAACGGATAACCACGATATTGAATATGGCCGGATCAGTTCAGCCCCATACCGATGGTCAATCCCACGGCAATACCCAGTCCGATAAAAATGGCCGCCACGACAATCCCTACGGCGATATTCTTTTCCGCCAGTTGCCGGGCCGTGTCAAAAGGCGTCAGCTTATCAAAAATGATATAACCGATTACCATGAATACCAGGGTTAATATTGCACCGAAAATCGCATACCCCATGTTGATCAATGCAATCGAAATTTCCATCAGTATAATACTCCTTTGATCTGATCAATTTTGTTGACATAGCCGATGGTTTCACGGCTATGCCTGCCGGTCACTGCTTCCAGGTTGGCCGAAATGGAATCCCATAAATTAGGGTCGAGTCCCTTGTTGCGGGCGATCTTTTGGGTTTTTAAAATATTGCCTTTACCGGCGTTATAGGAACCAAACATAAAATTGATCCGATCCATAAATGGGCGTTTGGCCGTCCATGTATTCCATATCTGCCGGTCATAAAAAATGCCGGCGGCGATATTCCACCGCGGCTGCTTGCGGCTGCCTTTGATTTGCGGGTATTTACGCACGATCTCATCAAAGGTGCGGGGCATAATCTGCATGATGCCCTGGGCGCCCACATGCGACCGGGCATCCGGTTTCAACCGGGATTCGGCCACGGCCTGGGCCTTGAAAAAGCGCCAGTCAAAATTGGGGCCGAAAAAGCGTTTGCTGTATTTGGAGAAATAGCTGTCGAACTTTTTGACCTGGTTGTAGCGTTCAAATGCCGCCAGTGGTTTGGCGGACATAAACAGCATCAGCAAAAACGTGAAAATCAGCAAATATAAGCGCATGTATCGTATCATTTTCAGAAATTTGGAAATTGTCATTCAGTCGGCAATCTGATGGCGCCCGTATATTCTGTCACACCGTAGGGGGTTTTACCGGGCACGCAATCATGGGGCTTGGTAAACAAGGGATCATCATAAAACTGTTTGAGCAACTCATCCCTGTATTTGGGATGGGCAATGCTGGCAATGGCCAGGGCCTTGTTACCAATGGTCAGCCCTCTGAGATCGGCGATACCGTATTCAGTAACTAGTACAATACCATCGTAGGCGGAAGCCGTCAGGCTGATGCCCGGCGGATGCATGCGCACGATCTTGGAATCGCCTTTGTTGGTAAGACTCTTCATGGCAATGATGGGCACACCGATGTCTGTGTTTTTGATAGCCCGGATAAAATCAGGTTGCCCGCCCACACCGCTATAATATCGGCGCGGATCAATAAAATCGGCCCAGACATTGCCAAACAGATCCACCCCGATGGCCGTGTTGATGGAAATAAACGGTTTGTTCGCCTGTATGGTTTCAGCGGCATTGGTGTAGGATGACGGCCGCATCTGTACCCCGGAGCGCATATGCACATAGTCGTAAAGTTCCCGCGAACCCATGATTAAACTGGTGGTACTGTAGCCCATATTGGTCTTTTTTTTACGATTGGTTATAATGCCGGCCTGCTGCAGCGTCATCAGACCGTCGCCATACAATTCGGTTTGGATGCCCAAATCTTTAAGGCCGGCATCCTTCACCACACCCACCACGGCATCCGGTATTTTGCCGATTCCCACCTGCAGGGTCACACCGTCATGTATGAATTGGGATGTAATCAATTCTCCGATACGACCCTCTTCCGGTGACAAGTCGTCAAAATCCGGAGCTTCGAACTCATACACCGGCTGCACATCAGCCTCAATGAGATAATCAATGGACCCGGCATCCACCAAACTCTGGCCCAGTGTGAACGGCATGCTGTTGTCCAGTTCAGCCACCACCACCGAGGCATGGTCGATGGCCGTATGCAGGGCCTCCACCGTGAGCCCCAGGCTGAATTCTCCCGTGTGGGGATGTTGGCTGACCTTCATGATCACCATTTCGGGCTCGTATTTTTGGCCTTTGCCGATCAAACCATCCAGATTCGCCAAAGTGCAGGGCAAATAAAAAGCATGCCCCGCGTTGGCGGCCTGGCGAACCTCACCACTTGAAAAAATGGAATAGGTCATAATGCGGTCCTGCAGCCCTTCGGCAACATAAGGCACATTCCCCTGGGTCAGCAGGTGTACCATGCGAATAAATGGCAAGCGCGGACTTTCGGCCTCGATGTTACGCGTCAGGGCCTCAATGGATGTTGTCGGAGTGGCGGCATTGGACCCGATATAGCAGGTGATGGCCTCATGGTCCTTGAAGGCTGCGGCCATTACATCGGCAATCTGATCTGCACGTATGGTTTTAGGTGTGGTAGTCATACGGAGAACTCCTGTATTCCGTTTTAAACTTGAAGTGGATTCAAATCTTCAATAAATAGTTACGGCCTGAGGTACACTTTACAGAGTCTTGGATTCAAAATTCACTAGTTTTGGGCAAACATCATAACACCCTAAAAAGATAAGAATAAAAAAACTGTTGAACAAGGAAAAAAGCTCTGATCTTCGCTAATCAATAATCGGGGCTTATTGCACTCACCATGTCTCAGAGAGTCAGTTAGTATTGAAAGACATAAACGGTTTCGTAAAAAGTTCAAATTCAAGGCGCACAAATTTCAGAATCATGAGGCGTACAAATCGTACGTCGAATGATTAGGAAATGCAGTGTAACACAGAAGTTGAGATTTTTACGAAACCGTTTCTTTTTATTCTTTAAACCCATTGTCATGATGCGACCCATCACACAATGGCTTCTTCTTCGAATCCCCGCAGCGGCATAATGTAAAATGATCGGTACTGGGCAGTAGTTTGTCAGAATCCTGATCATCAATCACGGTGATTTCCCCCTGGCAGTTGAGTTGCCCATCCTTTTCCACCACGATCCGAGTTTGATCATAATAATTGCCCTTATATTCATCTTCAATCTGATATGACAAAGCACCCGAGGGACATTTCTTGATAGTCGCAATGATTTCGTCTGCCGGTGCCTCATCCGGTTCATATTTGGGGGCGTCATGCGTCCCGAAGACGGCTTCCAACTCGCCGCAGTAACCGGCCCCCATGCATAGATAACGATCATATACGATGGTGATCTCTTTGCCCTTGTAGTATTCCAACTCCTTTTTGTCCGAATCCTCGCGCTTGCCATCGAAACCTGCCTGGGCATGGCTGCCATCGCACAATGGTTTGTATTTGGATTCTCCGCACCGGCACAGAGAGCATACGCGTGGCGTATCGATAATTTCACCATCGCTGCCCACCAGAGGGGTATCGACAGCCATCAAAGGACTGTACTGACCGAAAATGATCTGACTTTTCTTCATAGCTTTCCTCCCTTTTTATAAAGATGGACTATGAGCTACGGGTTAAAGGACGAAAATAAAGATATTGGGGCCGTTGACAATCTGGCGCGTTAATAATGCGGTTTCTGCTTTGGATCCTTTGCATGCGTCGGCTTGACCTGGTATGGATAATCCTATTATAGTCTAGACGGTGGTGTCAACGCCCGCCGGATTTGTCGGCGATCTATAGTGTAGGCCATCTTGGGCCTTTTTCCCCGGTCTGTTACCGGCCAATGGAAATAAGCTAACCATGAAACCCCGTTCACGAAACATAATCTTATTAATCGTCAGCTTATTCTGTCTGGGTATTCTGATCATATATTTCATCCCTGGCCTTTGGTTTCAACGACATCTTTCCAAAAATTGGAATGTCCCCGAATCCGGTATGGATCTTGCGGAATTCTCAAGACTTCCAAACCGGCTATGTCTTATTTTTGCCGTAGATGGTGTCCCCTTTGACATCATGGACGAACTTTACGCCGAAGGCTATTTCAAGGGCTTTTACAAACCAGGCCGGCTGGTGAGTACGTTTCCTTCCTTGACGCGTGCAGCCTTTTCCAAAATGCTGATTGGCGGCAAACCCTTTGGGTATGAGCGACTCTATTTCGACAGCGCTGCTAACCAAATCAAAGGCTTCAATCTGGTAAAAAAGCTTTTTAGCACTGAAAAGGAACACCTGGATTATCACCCCAAATTGCATTTTCTTGGTTTTCCCGGCTATATTGCCTATGTTTTTCCGGACAAATTCACCAAGGCCGCCATTGAAGGGTTTAAAAACAAAATATTGAATTTCAAAGGGGATGAATTTATTGCCTACATGGGGCTTTCGGATGCCATTGCCCACGTACGCGGCAGGCAAGCCCAAAAAGACTTCATGAAACAGATCAGCGCGCTGATGGATATGACCCGCAACGAACTGGGCATTTTACTGGATGTCATCATGTTTTCCGACCACGGCAACAATTATGCCGACAACCAGCGGGTCGATCTCGTCACCGCCCTCGAAAACAATGGATTTCGGGATGCCTCCGAGTTGAAAACACCGACTGATTATATACTGCCTCGCAATGGCTTTGTGAGTGTCGCCGCGCTCTATTCCCATCCGAAGAATGCCGGTGGTATCGCTGCGATCCTATCCCGGGTTGAGGGGGTTGATTTTTCAGTCTTTCGGCAGGATCAATCTGTGATGGTTCAGGGTGCCGCAGGGTATGCCCGCATATCAAAACGAGACAATCACTACCGCTATGAAGCCATTCAAGGTGATCCGTTGCTCTTGGCTAATATCCAAGACCGCCTGCAGCGAGCATACCCCGACAGCGCCGGGAGCTATTTCCCTGCGACCGGCTGGTGGCAAGCTACACGGGGTCATATCTACCCGGATCCCTTGCACCGTATTTGGGAAGGCCTGGATGACCTGGTTCAACATCCGGCCACGATGTTAATAAGTCTAAAGGATGGCTATGCCTTTGGCCCGGCCATTTTTGATCAGGCCATTGTCAGCCAAAGGGCCGGTACTCATGGAGCCCTGCTGGCCAGCCACTCAAACGGTTTTCTCATGAGCGATTTTATGCCCGTTAAGGCTTACAACCGGCCGCAAACTGTGGCAAATCTGTTGGCAGGAGCAGCCGAAGCTAAGCGGGAGGGGAAAAAACTATGGCCCTTTAATTAGAAGCATCATGTTAAATTGAATACATCATAGAGGAGAAGCTATGGAAAACTATATCAAGGTTGCTGTGTTTGAAAACGCCACCGAGGCCCAGTTGGTGGAATCGATTTTAAAAGAACAACAATTACCGCATCGGATCCGGTCCTTTCACGATACAGCCTATGATGGATTGTTTCAGGTCCAAAAAGGCTGGGGCGAATTATATGCGCTGCCTGAATCAGAAGCGGAAATATTATCCATATTAAATGCGGTCCGGTCCGAAGAATTTTGAGAGGTGAAACCATGAACGAAAATACAAGTTCCCCGGAGACCTTCGAGGCATTCAAAAATTCGTTTTTCTACGGCAGCCGATCCAATACCAATTTTAAATTTCTATCCCATTTGTCGGAAAAGCAGGCATCTGATTTTATTCAAGATCTGTTGATTAAGCTTGTTGAGACCTATGACAACGGCGACGTGGCACCGGTGTACGAACACATCCGCCAGGGCCAAATTCTCTCCTATGCCCAACGAGAACAGGCTGTTTATGATACCGGCCCCTTTTGTCGCCTGGAAAGGCCTTTGTCGGCTGCGCGCCTCATGCTGCTGACTTCCAGCGGCCATTTTGTCCGGGGAGATGATCCCAAACCCTTAGGCCAAGAAAACATGACCCAGGAGCAGGCCGAAAAACAGATCCAATCATTTCTGAAGGAGGCCCCCGCCTTGAGCGTCATTCCGGCCGACACACCCGGTGAGAAACTTGTTGTGCGCCACGGCGGGTATGACGTGCACGGCGCAAAGAAGGATCCGGGTGTAAGTTTTCCACTGGATCAATTGCGTGTGCTTCAGCAGGATGGAATTTTTGCGGAACTTGTTGATCCGGCATATTCTTTTGTGGGCGCCTGTTCTCAGACGCGTCTCAATAAAAGGGTCGGTCCTGAATGGGTCCGGCGTTTCAAGGATCATCAGATGGATGCGGCCCTGCTGGTGCCGGTCTGACCGGTGTGCCATGTGTCCGTGGGACATATTGCCCGCCTGATGGAAACAGCCGGCATTCCTACCGTTGTGGTGGCCGTGGCCGCCTTTGAAGCGCCCCTAAGGAAAATGATGCTGCCCCGGGTTTTGCTAACACCTTTTCTGATGGGCCGCCCCATCGGGCCGGTGGGGAATTATCGACTCCAGCGGGGTGTCCTTAAGACGGCGCTGGATTTGCTGGCTTCAACCCAAGCGGCTAGCGTGATTCATTATAATCCGGATATGGCATAAATATTGGTTCGAGGGTGGAAATATCCTCTTGATTTCGAAAGTGCTATCATAAACTACCGACTGAGTTGGTGGCGTTGACCGCTTAGTAGCGACGGCCTTTCGCTCTGCGGCGAAAGTTACGTTTCGCCCCAGGCGAAACGTACGCGTATTATAAAATCGTGGAGCACGATTTTATTCCGGCAGATGTTCTGCCGTAGATATACGATCCTTGCCTTCTTTCTTACTCTTAAACAGGCAGTGATCTGCGGCTGCAAGCAGTTGCTCCTTGTTGCGGGCATCATCTGGGTAGGTGGCCATACCAAAAGAAGCGGTAAGCCCGATTCGGGCATTTTCAGACTTTAGAAAGGAAGCCGTTTTGATAGCATCTTTAATTGAATTCACTTTTGATAGCACCGGATCATTGCCTTGATCCGGCAGAATCACGATGAATTCGTCCCCGCCATAACGCACGATATGGTCGCCGGCATCCAGTTTATCATGGACCACTTCGGCCACCTCCTTTAAAATTTTGGAGCCGGACAGGTGGCCATATTTGTCCACGATCGTTTTGAAGTTGTCCAAATCAAAAAAAACCAGGGTCAATTGTTTGGCATCGTCCGGCGGAATATTAAGATACCGGTCTAAAAATTGATGTAAAAAGCGCGTGTTACCGAATCCGGTGACATCGTCCGTTAGGCTCTGTTTATGTAAACGCGCGTTCAAACCCTCAAGTTCGGTCTGGTAGTCTTTTAATGCGTGCTGATTCTGTTTCTGCAATCGTATATGCTTACGCAATTCCAATTGAGCCATGACTTGTCGCGATAAAGCCCGTAGTGCCTCGATCTGAGAATCAGTGAGGCTCCGCTGGTCCTTATCGATGACACACAGTGTCCCCAAAGCCTCGCCTTTGGGTGTAACCAGGGGCGCACCGGCATAAAACCGTATCCAAGGATCACCGGTAACCAAAGGATTATCAGCAAAGCGGTGATCCTTGTGGGCATTGTTGATGACCATGACATCCGGCTGCAGGATGGCATGAGCACAAAATGCATGTTCCCTGGCTGTCTCCGGCATCGAAATGCCCACCTTTGATTTAAACCATTGACGCGAGCTGTCTATCAAGGACAAGGCTGCCATTGAGGTGCCGCAAATCTTTGACGCCAGCAGCGTAATATCGTCGTAAGAATCTTCCGGCAGGGTGTCCAGAATCTGATAATCCATTAGGGCCTTGAGACGCATGATCTCGTTATCAGGGTAGTCCGGCGGCATATATAGATCCTTTCTTCATTCTGGATTTGGTTGGGTCAATTTGGGATTATGCCAGTGACGCTTGGCATCCCGAAGGCTCTTTTTTTCTAAATTCTTTTCCATGGCCGCGGTCAAGTCGATATTGGTTTGGTTGGCAATGCACGTCACCACAAAGAGTATGTCAGCCAATTCATCGGCCAGATCGGCATCACTCTCTTTAGACTTGAAACTCTGATCGCCATAAAGTCGGGTCATCAGCCTGGCAGCCTCACCCACCTCCTCCATGAGGACGCCGAGATTGGTTAATTCCGAAAAGTAGCGTACGCCATAAGTTTGCACCCATTTGTCCACAGCCTGCTGATATCCAGCCACTGTAAGTTCCGACATGTGGTTCTCCTGTTGTTGCTTATGCCTCAAATCAGAGGATCACGATGATCCCGTATCAGTTGCACGTATTCTCGCAACCAGTTGCGTGCGTGTCAAATTAGTTGATGTGTAAGCCTCCGTTTCGAATTCAAGGCGGACGCATGTTTCAACCCGCAGACATACATTATTATCGAGGAGTTGAATTTCGAGCCCAACACAGCTATTGGGTGTTAGATGGGGTTTTGAAACCACTTTTAATCAACCTGGGGCATCAAGGCCCACTTTATCGCCGGTCGCTCCAAATTTTCAAACTGATCCAGACACAGGATCCCTCCGTTTTGGATTTTGAAAACCACCGGTTCCTGACGGCCGGTTATCAGAAATGAAGTCAGCCGTTCCAGAAAAGGCAAATGTCCAACCACCATCGTGTTTGCGGCAAAGTCAACCTGCTGGGCAAAAACGGCCACATCATCCAGCGGGTTAATGCCGGTCACTGTTGCCACCCCGGTATCAGGTGATAGGACGGCCGCCAGAATATCGGCGGTTTGCCGGGCGCGCTTTTTACCGCTGTGAACGATGCGGGTTACGGGAATGCCATAGCTGCGGCCGACCTCGGCGATACGCTGCACGGATTCCATGCCTTCGGTTGAGAGGCCCTTTTCAGGATCAACATCCTTGGGCAGACTGAGCCCGTGTTGGACAAGATAGAGTGCCATATTACCCCCTTTTATCTTTGCGAAACAGTAAAATATACAAGTCTGTTATTGCACTGCATCAATTGTAGACCTTAACGTCAGGATAGCAATTTAAGCTTTAGACTGTTAGACATTTAGCGCGCCTGTCAGTCTAATAGTCTAAACGCCTAATAACCTGTCTCTGAGGCGCCCATAAACCATTTGCTTTAGGATCAACAATATTCTTCCATGCTAACCAAATAGTAGTTTCTCATAATACTGTGAAGTACCGGTATCTATAATTTCCTGGATGATTCTTTCCGTAACGCGACCGATGCCCTTTATACCTTGCAAACGTTCGCGCATCTCACGCAATGGCTTATGTTGCCGGGAAAGGGAATAGGCTGCATATCCATAGGGGGATCGCCGGCCTTCAAGCTTGGCCAGGTAATCAAGCTGCTCCAGGATTACAATCACCCGATCGTCCTCGTTGAGGATATCGTTATATAAATGGGCGGGAATGCGCGAAGGCATCCGATAGTGTTTGGCCATTTGGTGAAAACTGTGATTAATGGAATCGTAGTAGTCCTTTGTGGCCATCCCCCATTGATCCTCTTTATAAATCGATTCGTACGCCGCTTCCAGTTCGGGATATCGGCTCCGCAAATGTTGAATAAAATGGTCTTTCTGTTTACCTTCTTTAAGCGTCATGCCGCTGAAAATGATATAATCGAGTCCGACTGCTTTGGCCCTTTTTACTGCATTCTCAATCAATTGAGGACTATCCGTTAGAAAGGGAATCACCGGCATGAGGAACATGCCGCAGGTAATACCCCCGGCTTTAAACCGTTTGAGTGTCTTTAATCTCTCAGAGGGCGGCGGCACCCCGGGCTCCACAAATCGGCTGATCTCGTCGTCCACAGAGGAAAAACTGAAACTGACCAAAACGCGGCTGCTGGTATTGATCTGTTGGAGGATATCTAGGTCCCTTTCAATCAGGGTTGACTTTGTCAAAATGTGGACGGGGAAATCATACCTATGAATTAGCGCAAGCGCCTGGCGCGTCAAGGTATAACGCTTTTCCACGGCCTGATAGCTGTCACCGACACCGCCACCCACCATCATGAAGCTGGGTTTGAATGGCTTGCGTTTGCGCTTGGGATCAAGCTCCCGACTCAGGATCTCGATGGCATTGACTTTCACGGCCACGTCTTTCCCGAACTCCCCTGCCACCTGATATTTCTCTGCACGTCCATCGCAATAGATGCAGTCATGGGCACAGCCCCGGTACAGATTCATGCCATAATGCGAGATGAACCAAGAATCTATTTTTTTGTGCCTGCGCAGGATCGACTTGGCCTCTATTTCTTTTATTTTCATTTTAAAACTGTTTATACTACAAGAGAAAACGAAACTTAATTCTGTTTACGACTTTAATATAGTATAATCCATTTGAATTACTATCTAATTAAATATCTTAAAATATATATTGGAGCGATCTGAAAAATAGAATTTTGGTTCAAGGTCAAGGCGGTCTGGCGTTTTTATCCGCAGGAATACTGGTAGTATTTTGAGGAGTGAAAATGTCAGCCCAACATGGAGATTGAACCAAAAGGCATTTTTAAGATCGCTCCTATTCTCTCTGATAAACCCGCTTTTTATACTTATACTCATCTATCTTAAGCAAATCCATCACCCTTATGGGTTCTTTTTTTACCAGATTGCGACAGGCACGATAGGCAATCCAGTAAGCATTCTTATCACCGGTTTCTACCAGTTCGGCGATTAGATCATACACCAGCTCTGGTAATCTTCGGGCCAGGTCACTCAGGTTGTTTCCCACGGCGGTTCGTGGGTAAGGCGCTTTTTCCCGAAACAACTGTCGCAGCACCGCCAGGGGATACTCGGGTTGCTGATAGAACCATTTGTTTTCAACACAGGGACGCATAGTTTCTGCCACAAAGCGCCGGAGATTGGGTTCATTTGAATGCGCTGTTTTCAGAAGATAGCTATGGATCTCTTCGGGGTGATGCTGGATAATCTTGCGGAAAAACATTTGGGAGAATTCCCTTATTTCCCAGTCCTCTGACATGGCCGCCGTCTCAAAAATGGTAATTGCTTTTGGATATGCTTCATCAGCGTATAAAGACAGTAAGCACAAAGCTACCCCAATTGTTCTGTGCTCGGCGGCACGCTCAAACAATTTGGATGCAACGCTGAAACCAAATGCCTTCTCTTCTATCAATTGGCTGTGGAGGTGGTTGGCCAACACCTTAATGGTGTGGACGCGACCATAGGATATACGCTTTTTATGGGGAATATTGGCGTAGAGCGCATCGAGTATGCCTGGGATATGATCAATCGCCGTGCGGATATCATCACGTAAAAGTGGCGCGATATTCTTTTCTTGAGCTTGTTGTTTTATTTTGTTGTTCAGTATTTGCATGACTGTTCCGATACGCATGCTTAGTGGGGAACGCCCATGCGAATAGGCAAGCTAGTGCTAAAAAAGATGATTTCAACCGCCCCTTTTGCAAGCTCAAGACTAACAAATTTAACCTTCAATTGAAATGTATAATCAGTTGCTGAAATCCCAATGTGATTCATCTGGCCTTATTATCGTGGTCGTGATAAACAAAAATGATTTTTTTAACATGATCAAGCATTCTTTACACTTATAACCGACAATTTGTATATACTGAAAGAGATTAGGTTCTATTTGTCTGGGTCTAGGGTCAAACAGAAACTGGCATTCAAACGGAGAATACATGAATTCAGTCAACCAGATGTTTGACGCAGTTATTGCCGGCAGCGGTCCCGGCGGTGCGTCTGTGGCCCGGGAATTGGCTAAAAACGGCAAAAAGGTCTTGATCCTGGAATGGGGTGACCATGAACCGGTAAGAGGAACCTTTCTGCAAGCCTTCCCGCAACTCTTTATGCCGGGCAAGTCGCTTTTCATCACCGGCCAATTGCTTGGCATGGTACGCGGTATCACCACCGGCGGCAGCTCCCTGTTTTACTGTGCCACCGCTTTTGATCCGCCCCTTGAAATGCTGAAATCCTACGGTGTAGATATCAGTTCGGAAGTAGAAGAAGTCAGAGATGAAATCCCCATAGCACCGCTTTCAGATGAACTCATGAGCCCCGCCGGCACTCTTTTTTTAAACAGCGCTCTGGATTTGGGATATGATGCTCGCAAGCTCAATAAATTCATTTTTCAGGACAGGTGTCCGAAAGATTGCAATCGTTGTATGTTCGGATGTCCCCACGGCGCCAAGTGGTCGGCTCGAAATTTTGTTGAAGAAGCCCTGGCTAATGGTGCCGAAGTGATCAACTTTGCCAAGGTAAATCGCGTCATTATCGAAAACCAGCGTGCCATCGGCCTGCGATACACCCACAAAGGCCGTTCCTTCGATGTATATGCACCGACTGTGGTTATCGCCGCCGGCGGCATCGGATCACCACTGATCCTCAGAAAATCCGGTTTCAACGATGTTGGGCGCGACTTTTTCTTTGATCCGCTCTGGTTAGTCTACGGTACCGTCAAAGACAGCGGCAGCGGCAAAGGCGTGCAGATGTGTGCCGGTGTCCATTTTGAGGATGAAGGCATCATCATGACCGATTTCAATCTGGATCCCAAGGTCAAAGCTATTCTTGATAGCCAGGTTTTTCGGTTTGATCAGCTTAACAATTTTGCCAACGTGGTACCCATCATGATCAAAGTCCGCGACGGACTAGGGGGGCGAATTGCCGATTCGGGATGGGTATGGAAATCGCTTAAGGCATCTGACAAACGCAAACTTTATTTTGGCAGGAAACATGCGCGACGGATTCTTGGTAATATGGGCGCTCAAAATGTCTATACCAGCTGGTTAATGGCCTCCCATCCCGGCGGCAGCGTCAAAATCGGCGAGCATCTGAACGCGCACTTACAAACACGTGTCAACAATCTGTATGTTTGCGACTGCTCGGTGATTCCCGAAGAACTGGGACTTCCGCCTACCTTAACACTTTTGTCACTTGGAAAACGGCTGGCCAAACATCTGCTGGCGCAATAAATATGCAGCACAAATCAAAAGATCACGAGGTTGCATGAAACCACGCATTTTCAAACCCGAACACGAAATGTTCCGCAAGTCCTTCCGCAAGTATCTCAAAGACAAAATCATCCCTTATTATTCCGACTGGGAAGATGCCGGCATCATACCGCGGGAGGTGTGGCTGGAAGCCGGTAAAAACGGATGGCTGTGCCCCACCGCCGAAGAAAGATTCGGAGGACCGGGCGGGGATTTTCTGTATGCCGTCATCATCACTGAAGAAATCTATTATCATGGCTTGTGCGGGTTGTTCTGGTGGGTGCACAGCGATATATTTTATCCTTATCTGGAAAATTATGCCAGTGAGGATCAAAAACAAAAATGGATACCAAAATGCATAACAGGGGAAATCATCCTGGCGTTGGCCATGACCGAACCCCAGGTGGGATCGGACATTGCGCGGCTGGAAACCACGGCTCTGCGAGACGGCGATAATTATGTGGTCAACGGCAGCAAGACCTTTATCAGCAACGGGCAATTGGCGGATGCTACGATTGTGGCCGCCCGCACGAATGAAGGCGACCGGCCCCATGATGGTATCAGCCTTTTGCTGGTTGAAACCGGCACCAAAGGCTTTGAGAAAGGTTCCAACCTTGATAAGATCGGCCTGCATGCCCAGGACACATCCGAATTGTTTTTCAACGACTGCCGGGTGCCCCGGGCAAATCTTTTAGGTTTAGAAGGCCACGGTTTCAAATACCTGATGGAAAACCTGCAGCAAGAACGTTTGCTGCTGGCAATCGGTGCCTGCGCTGCTGCCCGCGGTGCTTTCGATATCGCGCTCAAGTACGTCAAGCAGCGCAAGGCATTTGGCCAAACAATCGGGACTTTTCAAAACACCCGGTTTAACATGGCTGAAATGATGACCCAGATCCAGTTGGCGCGATCTTTCTTGGATGATTTGATCCCGCGGCACATGGCCGGAGAGGATATCGTCAGCGAGGTCAGCATGGCCAAATACTGGATTACGGATTTGCAATTCGAAGTGGCCCACCGTTGTCTGCAATTTTTCGGTGGGTATGGCTATATGAAGGAATATCCCATTTCGCGCTACTTCGTGGACGCTCGCGTACAGAGTATTTACGGCGGCACTAATGAGATTATGAAGGAACTTATTGCCCGACGTTTGGGACTGTGAGACCCAGCTACAGCGGCCAGGTATAAGCTGTAAGCTGCTGACTGATGGCTTACAGCTTGAACTCATCCTTTCTGAAAATGCTCTAGAATCGTTTCCATGGCGACTGTTTCTTCAAGCGAAGCCAAAGCACCACGGATTCGGGTTGCCTCCTTAAGAGATTCTTTGCCCAATAGCAATTCCTCTCGCCGGGTACCTGAAGCATTGATGTTCACCGCCGGCCAAATACGTTTTTCCGCACAAGCCCGGCTTAAAACAATATCGGTGTTGCCGGTGCCTTTGAACTCCTGGTAGATGATATCATCCATTCGAGAGCCGGTCTCCACCAGGATCGTTGCCATAATGGTTAGCGATCCCCCGTTTTCCACGTTGCGAGCCGCGCCAAATATCTTTCTTGGGATTGCCAGTGCGCCTGCGCCCAGGCCACCGGTCATGGTACGGCCCCGGCTGTCCGTCTTCACATTGAATGCCCGCGACATCCGCGTAAGGGAGTCGATCAGGACCACACTGTCCCGTCCGGTTTGGGCGCACAAAATCGCTGTGTGTAATGCCAGCCGCACCATACGCATGTGGGTATCGATACTTTGATCCGCAGATGAATAGAGCACCTTGGCCCCTTTTAAGCCTCTTTTGAAATCGGTCACTTCCTCGGGCCGCTCATCAACCAGCAGCACGAACAAATCCACATCGGGATGATTCGCGCTGATGGCAGCGGCCATGTTTCTAAGGATCGTTGTTTTGCCGGATTTGGGAGGTGCGATGATCAGCCCCCGCTGACCTCGGCCCACCGGAATGAACATGTCCAGAACCCGACCGGTATAATCCTCGGAACCCTGGGTCAAGGTAAATGGCTCAGTGGGGTTGATGCTGGTCTGTTCATGCAGCGGTTTGAAATTGGAAAACTCCTTTAGGGGCATCTTGTTGATGGTTTCAACAAACCTCAGGGTTTCATTGGTGCTTTGGGAATCCTGCTTTTCGCCAACGCCTTCTATAAATCCACCCTCCGGTAGATTAAGTTGCTGTATCAATGCCGCCGGTACGTATGCATCCGATCTATCTGGGGCGTAGTTTTTATCGATCGATCGTAAAAAACCAAAACCCCTATCCGTTATTTCCAGATAACCCTTTAACTGTTCCATCTATGGACTCCAAAAAAATATGGGAAGGCAGGCTATACCGATTTAAAAATGTGTTTTCTTGAGAAATAGATTTTATGCAAGCCGTGTTGATATGGCAATCTCTACACCATTTCAAATATCATGAAATGCCGGATTATGGGTGATTTTTTTTAAATTCTTGGGATTTTTTCATTAAGTGGGTGTCAATGCAATGCTATCCACGCTATGACCGCCAGTATCCACTGCCCGCACGGCATATTGATGATTACCCACCGGCTCTGGTCCGAAAACATCGTCAAAACAAAACCGCCTGGGTGTAATCTGGGGTGCATGGGGGATGCTGCCGATGACTGCGCCATCACGCAAGACCTCGTAGCGCGCTATGGCCCGGGCGCCGGCATAGGCACTGTCCCAACTTACCCTCACAGCATTCCGGGAATATCCCGGCATGGCCGAATCTATTTCAACGCCCACATTACGGGGTGGCGTCAATCCCTTGGATCTGCGTTGAAAATAGGCATTGGCTGAATCCTTGCCTGCCGATATGACCCGTTCTTCAATTTGCCGCATGGCTTCTTCCGATAGCGGCGTTGGAAGTTGGGCAGCATCCAAATTTTGGGAAAGTTGGCATTTTTCGGGCGCGTCGTCAATATGACCGATCCCGACAATAAGTGTGTGAATACCCGCCACCGAAAGGGCATATTGGATCAAATCACCACTGGGCAATTGCGGCGATCCGACGTCATGGTAGACATCCTCGGGGTTGTTGGAGAAACGAACATCTTTATGGTAGTAGGCAGCATCGGCAAAGGCCTTCATACCAATGATGCCCATATCAGCCGCAATGGCTGCTGCGATGGCGTTGTGACGATGGGACATGTACAGGTTGTCGCTGGCATTAATGCTAACCAGCAGCGTGTCCAGAATGCGTCGTGTATCCCGCTGGATGGCATACATATGTGCCGCCGTATTCCAGTGGCCGGTAATCCCGATGTGCTTGACCAGTTTTTCATTTTGGGGATTACATCCGGTGCGATTAGTCCCCTCGCGCAAATCGAGCATGGCGGCCAATGCTCCCACCCAATCCGAATCCGGCCTGGGGTCCTCCAAGTCTTCAAACAACATGTCGACTTCTTCCATGGTATTGATGTTGTGAAACTGGATACTGTCCAGATAGGCACCTTCCGGATAGGCACCGCGGCCATCACCAAACATCTGACTCAGCGAACGACGTACATCGCCAACGGCTGAAGTTACATTGAAGCCATCCTGCGTACCCTGACTGAAATCGGATCGAAAACCCTGACCGTCAGGACTGCGGGCGGTACGAAAATGGGTTTTACTGGCCACAAACACCTTTTCACGGGCAGACGCATCGTAATTACCAGCGCCGGGCGTTAGGCCCAGGCGACGAAAGGCCTCACCAAAGTTTTGTTGGCTGGGCCCATAAAGATTGGAGGTATCCATATAGGTAATGCCAAGATCACAGGCCTTTTGAACAATTGCTACGGGATCAATCCCGGGTCCTGTCCATTGAATCGATGCCTGTCCGCCAAGTCCGAGTGTGGTGACCTGTCTCTCGGTTCGCCCCAACCTGCGTGTGATCAAACCTTCCATGCCATGCCTCCTTCTTTCATCCATCCATTTTAGGCCGGTTGATGAATTCCAAATTCGGAGATTCCCATACGAAATCCCGTTGACCAGCCTGAAATATGAATGTAATCATGACCACAACGACTGTCATGCTTTTTTACCCGTTATACTAAGACTTAGCAAAGCATAGGATTTGTTAAAACGCATGTGGTAGTGTTAAGCAACGCTATTTTTTGAATTTATATACGAATTTCTAATGCGACCTAGTCCTTGTGCATCATTATCAGTATAAAAAAAGTTTCAAATTCAAGGCATGCAAATTTTGGAATCATGAGGCGTACTTATAGTACGTCGAATGTTTGCAAAATGCAGCATAACGCAGAAGTTGGGATTTTTACAAAATCACCACCAAAGAATAGGAGGGGACGTTGGGGAAAATAACAACCCGCATGGGCGACGGCTGGATCATCGAAATCGATGAATCCATCCTGAAAAAGGACCTGGAAGAAGGCACCCAGGACGCAGCTGAAAAGGGCGGCATTGATCCATTAACCCAAGAAGAACTGGATTACCTTAGCGAAATCTGTCGTTCCGGCGATAAAATGTCCGGTGTTCAATCCGGCCGTGAAGTGGTCCTTTCCTACGATGGTCCTTCCTTTGAGATCCGACGCCTGGGAATCTTGGCCAATCGCCAAACTGCTCTACAAATTTATGAACGGTGTTTCGGGGCTGACACCCTGGAATTCTCGCACATCGATTACAGCTATAAACAGGTAAAACCAATCGTTCATGAGGAATTACCGCTTTTCGAGCAGCTGCAATCTTTGACCGTCGCGCCCTTATTTTACGGCGCCATGCCCAATCTAGGTCTTTACACCCGGCCGGACGGACCGGTTGCCAATCCCAGTGAATTGCTGCCCTTGGGTAAAATCCAGGAGGCCCAGGAAGCCTATGAGGAAGCCATCGAAATGTCCGTCAACGATATCGTGTATGTCGCCTCGCAATTTTATGAAGCCGGCTGTGACGGCATCAACATTGATACTGTCGGAGCGGCCGGTGATCCGGATTTCAAAGCCGCGCTTGTGGCCACGGAAAAGCTCAAGCGAAAATACCCGGATATTAACATCGAAATCGGGATGGCCGGTGAATTTGTATTGGGCATGCATGGTGAACTGACCCACAATGGTCAATTGTTGGCCGGCTTATACCCCCATCAACAGGTTAAATTGGTCGAATCCGTTGGTGGGCACATATTCGGAGCCGTGGTCAACACCCAGACCAACAAGTCCTTTCCCTGGAACCTGGCCCGGGCGGTGACATTTAGCAAAGCTTGCACCGCCGCCGCTGAAATCGCCGTGCACGGCAATATGGGTATGGGCGTGGGTGCCCTGCCGGTGTGCGAAACTCAACCGGCAGAAGCAGTCTCCAAGGCCTCCAAGGCTATGGTTGAAATAGCGCGCTTGGATGGATTGTAGGTTGGCACGGGCGATCCGGCCGGAGTGGCCATTTCACATGCCATGACCTCGGGAATGGGCGGATTACGGACGACAGGAGATCTTGTCGCCCGAATGCAAATCTCGCGGGGCATGAAAATCGACACGGCCAAACAGTATGTAGCCGACAAATTGGGTGTGTCCTTAGCGGATATCCACGATGCCGTGGTCATGCGCGAGACGCGCGAAGACCTGCGTATCGGTTTACTGCAATCTTTGCCGGGCCAGCCCAAAGGCCTCGAAGCCAAACACAATATTGCCAAATTACTTGGCCTTGAGCTGAATTCCCTGCGAGCGTCCAAAACCCGAATGGGAGAATAAATAAGGAGAAAACAATGTCAATCGAACCTGCATCCCATGCTGCTCAAAAACATGGCGTTGCCATCCAGCCGGCCGCACAATTTCGGCTTGAGTGCCTGACCGACGAAGAATGCCGTAGAATTCACGAAGCGACCCTGGAGATTCTGGATCAAACCGGCATCTCTGTACCCAGCCTACGGGCCACAAACATCTTCGCCGACCACGGTGCCCGGGTGGACAAGCAGCGCCAGCGCGTTTTTATTCCGGCTGAGTTGGTCGAAAAAGCCCTGGCCACCATTCCTGAAAGTATCCGCATCCCCGGACGTATTCGGGAACGGGATGTATTTATGGGTGGCGACAGTCTGGGCTTTATCAATTTCGGCACGACCGTGTTTGTGAACGATTTGGCCACGGGAGAACGTCGCGAATCTACCGTAGAAGATGTGGCCGCGGCAACCCGTGTTCTTGACGCTTTGAACAGCATTGAAATTTTGATCACGGTATTGAGTTGTACCGAAAAATCACCCGTAACTGAAACCATGCACGCCACAGCCGCAATGCTGGCCAATACAACCAAACCAGTGGAGGCCGTACCCCCCACGGCCAATTTGATTCCCAGAATGGCCCGCATGGGTGAAGCCGCTGTTGGCAAAGAAAATTTCAGGCAATATCCCTTCTTTTTCACCGGGGTGTGTGTGGTCAGTCCGCTGCAGCTGGTGGACGAATGCAGCGAGGTATTAATGGCGGCCGTGGAGCACGATTTTGTAACCAGTGTGCTTTCCATGTGTTTGGCCGGCGGAACATCACCTATTCATTTGGCGGGAACCGTGGTTCAGCACAACGCGGAAGTGTTGAGCGGATTGATCTTGGGACAACTGCTTAAACCCGGCGCGCCCATGATCTATAGCAGCTCAACTACTTCCATGGATATGATGTTCGGTACAGCTGCTGTCGGCTCCGTAGAAGGTGCCCTTTTGAATGCAGCCCTAGTGCGGATGGGCCGCTATTACCATATCCCTGTGCGCATATCCGGCGGGTAGGTGGATAGCAAACTGTGCGACGCCCAGGCCGGCTACGAGTCTTTGCTCACGGGTCTGATTCCCGCATTGGCAGGTGCCAATCTGGTGTACGGAACCGGGATGCTCGATAGCGGCATGGTACTGGATTACGGCAAAATGATCATGGATGACGAGATCAATCGCCAAATCAAACGTATTGTCAAAGGCTTGCCTGTGGATGACACGAGCCTGTCAGTGGAACTCATCAAGGAGGTGGGGCTCACCGGGGACTACCTGATTCATCCCAGCACCTTGAGTCTATACAAGGAGTTGTCGGCCCCCAAATTGATGAATCGCGAGAGCTATGAAAATTGGACCGCCGGCGGCGCCACCGATCTGCACCAGCGGGCGTTGCAACAAGCCAGGGAGCTGGTTGCCAATCACCGGCCACCACCCATCAGCTCACAAGCCCAACGCGAAATTGATGAGATTATAAGGGAGACGGAGAAAGAGCTGGGCATCAGCCCTTGAGGGACCAGGGGCTGATTATTCAGGCTGTAGGCTATTAGACTGTAGGCTGTAGGCGGCGAACTGACATCTGCCAGCAGTCTAAATCCCTTTTGGCCTGTTTTTGTAATAACCCAAAATGCAAAAGCCGGAGGGCTTCAGATCCAAGGCGTCAAGGGTGAAGCTGTAGTCAGCCTACCGCAAATCCTTGACAACACTGGATCTGATGTTCTCCGGCTTTCCTGCAAGGTAAATAATTTAGCAAAATAGATCTAATCCTCCCGCTGTACCGTTGACAACAATCAGATATAGAATAACTATCATCTAGCATTGATACGATAATATTTGTATTTTTCTTTGCCAAATTATTTATGCAACATGGATTATTTGGGTTCGACAGGGTATTTAGCCCGAAACCACTCACGCCACCCACCCTTGAGTGCATGAACATCACTGAAACCTTTGGCCAACAATTTCCGTGCCACACTGGCACTGGTGTACTCGCTGGGTCAGGCGCAGTAAAGTACCAATTTCTTATCCTTGGATAGACCGGCACTCCAGTTGTCAATTTTATTTGCGGCGGCACGCTGAGCCCCCTGGATTTTGAATTCGGACGAACTCCAGTCACGCCCGGTACGCACATCCAGAACAACCACATCATCATTTCCCAACAGGGCCTTTAATTCGTCTTTATTCATATAACCCACATCACCCGCTGCAAGCGTGGATGCGGCTGCAAACCCTACCACGCCACCCAGGATGAGTATGGTCAAGATAGATTTCATATGTTTTTTCAGCATAATTACCTCCTCTTCTGATAGATTCCATACCAAATTAACCGTGCCGGTTCATACCTATTTTATAGATACCACCAAAAATAAGTACGGCGCCGATTGATAAAATCATAACTGAAAGCATAAGCATTGGCTGGTCGTCGGTCAAAGTCAGCACTGAAACAGCAGCAAAGGTAATGGCGGCTGATATCGTCAGCTGCAATCTGCTTTGCCCATGTACCCTACCTTTAGGTGAACCACCCAATTGACGATTTCGAATCATTAACCGTATTGCGATTAGACCATAATTCCCCAGCCACATCAGCAATGCGGCCCTGATTAGGGTTTCCAGCAGTTCCTCACCGGCCAGACCACCGGCCATTAACAAAGCAGCAACGGAAGCCATGCCCAGCACCACCACTTTCGGCAAAAATTGGTTTCGCGGCAGCATCCGCTGCCGGCTAAAATTAGCTGTTTGCCGCGCAACACTCTCAAACAACGCATTAACTGCGGCGCAGGTGCCTGCGATGATCATCACCCCCATAATTATCCGACCGGTTTGTCCGGCGATTTCCCGGGCGGCAATCATATGCGCAATGCTGGTGGTTGCAAGGCGTTGCCCGTCAACATGCAACAATGCTGTTATTACCCAGAAAATTACAAATCCCGCAAAGACGGCGATGGCACTTTTAAGTGTTATGGCGGTTGCCGAATATCGGTTTGAAGAACCGCCATTGGGAGAAATTGCCATATCAAAACCCAACCAAAGCAACAGCGGCAAAAATAACCCGGACATCCCCGTCAATTGCTCCACCTGTACTTGGGTACTATCCTGAAAAAGGCCGGTTATCATTCCTATGGCAATCAGAATTGCCATACCCAGTAATACCATACCCACAAAAAGTATCTGAGCTTTCTGGCGATGAGATTTACCCAGAAGCTGTAGCCCCACAAGAGCACCGAGTATAATAAACGCAAATGCAAAATTGGGGAACCAGTATACAAATACTTCGTTAAAAACGTATCCGCTGGAAACCGTCAACCCAGTGGCTAAAAGTATAGCGGTTACAACCCGAATCACCATCGGATAATATGCCAGCCACGTTCCAAGATAAGTCCGACCATTATTATTTTTATCGTCAGCCTTGTGAGAAAAAAGATATAGATCCGTATAGCTGCGGGCGTAGCTGAAATAGATCAGCACCCCGGCTGCCAGAATCAGGGGTGCAAAAACACCGAACTGACCCGCAAACTTTCCTGCCATGGCGAAATTGTCGGGCATTACCATCAGACCCATGGCATAAGCCCATATCGGCCAGACTGGTGCCTTATCGTTTTTTGCCTTAATCGAAAGTGAATTGTTCATTTTTTTATGAGCATCTTTCTCTTTACAACCTGATCTTAAAATAAAAACTGGTTCTAGCTTGGAACGGACAGGTAAAAAGCCGAGCGTCCACGTCATACATGAACATAATGAGCTGCTTTGCCATATCGCCCCAAAGAAGCTAAATTATTTTGAGACGGCTTGTAGCCATACTGCTATTTGAATCGATAATATACTGATAATTCTTGAAACTTGGAACGTCCAACTAAAGTATACTTACATCTGTCGTTAGTATTGACTAAACCTTACACTATTAATTACCGGATTTTATAAAATTGGCGGAACGGAATTACCAAAAAGCAGATTATTATAGGCAGGAATGGTTTAATAGATTAAACATGGCAATTATAGTGTAGAACGCCTGTGTTTTATCCCTTTAATATCATAATGAAATTACCTCAAAAGAGTCTTAATTACCTACGTCGGCTGCCTACCTGGATTGTTGTATTGATTATCGTGCTGTTGTTCAGCCGATTTGTCTTGACTTTAGTTTTCCACTTTTTTTCATAGAAGTCACTTTAAGGATGTCTTTTGATCCAATAACTGTATTGGTTTAGCGTTTCAACTCCTCAATAATGTCGTATTCCTGCGGGTTAAAACACTCAGCCGCCCTGTTCTTGTGCCAAAATCCTATTTTCAATAACTTCCATTGTAGAGGAAAAGCTGTAACACGATATTTAAACCTTCAAGGTACGCTTGCCGGTAATTTTTTGCACCCTGGCAATTATCCGGTATAGCATGCTCAGCGGCCACCAATTCAACCCCCAACAGGATCGTGAAAAAAATTCGATAACGACCCCCATTTCCTTTTGGGTATCCATGTAAGTAAACTGTGATCGGGCCGGACCGATTTGATTGGTGCCTTCAATCCAGATTGAATAACCGGCGGCAATGAATCTTTGCACCCACGGTTGCACATCCGCGACACGATAAGCCAGATGATGTACAACCATGCGGCCTTCCGGATCCAGGCTATCCAGAAAAACACGCGATCCCCGGCCGGGCTCCAAGAGCTCCAGCTCCACGCCCTGATAGTGGGAGACACCCATCTTTCCCTGGTATTTGCGCGCCTCGCCGCGTTCAACCCACGATGCCGGCGCACCCGAAGCGATAAAAAATGGCGGCACACCTTGAGCTTCTAGGATCAGTGCCGCCGCCTCTACATCCCTTACCGCCAGGCCGAGCTGGTGAATCCTCGGCAGGCCGAACTGATCGGCAAATTCTGGTATGATCGCGCTTAATGCCTGATCAAAATCTGGCGGACTCATTATGTCTTCGAAATATATCATAAAGGCGGACTCATATTTAATATCTGCAGATATATTGGCATTGTTTCAAAATCTGATTTGTAGCGTTTATTAGAATGTCATTTCGACAACTGGATTGAAGACAAAACTGAATTGAATATCCTAGGTTAAGATGAATCGGAATCTAAATCAAACCTAGAATAAAGGTTCCCCTCGACATACTCGGGGTCGAGGATAAGGTCAAGGCGGCTGAGTGTTTCAAACCACAGAAATACGACATTATCGAGGAGTTAAAATATGAGGTCAACACAGATATTGGACAAAAAGACGTTTTTTAACGGTTTTTACATATCGCGTATGATTTTGAGCATATCCGGCGTCGAAATGATCCCTGATACTTTCTCGTTTCGAATCACCACCACCCGGTGGATATGATTGCGAATCATCATCTCGGCCACTGCCTGCACCGGCGTATTTTCAGTCACCTTGAAGATCGTGGTCGTCATGATATCCCGAACGGTGGTGGAAGGCTCTGATTCCACCTGAAAACCGGCGGCCTCTTCTCTTGCGTATTTCCGTTCAAGGGCATGCAGGTAATAATCATGGGGCCAGTCACGATCTTTTTCGGATTGGGTTCGATTGTGGACAATGTCTGTCAAGGATACCACACCCATTAACGGGCCGTCACGGGTTTGGACCGGGGCCCCGGAGATGCAGTTTTGCATAAAAAATTCTGCCAGTCGGTTGATGGACCAGCCGGGATCGGCCACCATGACCTTTGAACTCATCACGTGTTTTGCGGTTAAGCCTTCCATGCCGTACTCCTTTCGAATCTACTGATTTTACGTTAATAATTTGAAAAGCGATCAACGATTCGGAATGCAGTTTGGGCAGACAGGAGCAGCTTTTGCTAATGAGGGCGGAAGCGGTTTGCCAAATCAATTCAGATAGAATATTGAATAATTAATATAGTTAATTACGTATAAAAGGGCCACACCCTGTGTCAAGAAAAGAAATTCTTGTAAAAAAAGCCCGATCAATCCATGAGCTGGAGAAATAGATGCCAAAACCCATTACCAGAATTTCAAAATCACAATACCTGAAAGGCCTGCAATGCCCCAAAGCCCTCTGGTTCTATCGGCATCGGCGCGACTTATACCCTGAAATTCCGGAAGCGAAGCAACGCCTGTTTGACAGCGGGTATGAAGTCGGTCACCTGGCTCAGGCTTATTTTCAAAATGGAATTGAAATTACCGAAAAATACTATCAAATCGACAGCGCCATCGCATCCACTTTACGAGCCATAGCCCATGGTTATGAAGCCGTCTTTGAAGCCACGGCCTGCTCCCGTGATGGTGCCTATTCCCGAATCGACATTCTGAATAAGGCGGACAGCCAGGAGACATGGGACCTGATTGAAGTCAAACAGTCCACCGGTGTCAAGGATTATCATCTGGATGATATGGCCTTACAGCGCTATGCCTTCCAGGGGGCGGGCTATCGAATCAACGCTTCCTTCCTGATGCATGTGAACAATCGATATATCCGTAGGGGTGATCTCGATCCCAAAGGCCTTTTCATACTTCAGGATTGCACAGCCTGGGTTGAAGACAGACTCCCCTTTGTTCCGGACGATGTTGCCGAATTATTGAAAATATTGAATTCAGACGTGGAACCCGACATTGAAATCGGAGAGCATTGCCAAATACCATTTGAATGCGACTATGTACACCACTGCTGGAAGCATGTGCCCGAATACTCGGTTTATAATATTTTCAAGGGATCCCAACTGCAGGAGATGTTGGCAAAGGGTATCCTGGATGTCGCCCATATCCCCGAAAACGCCAACCTACCCGGCCGAAAAACCATCGATGTGGATGCTTATCGCCGGCAGGCGGTTTATGCCGACAAAACACATATCAAGGATTTTTTGAACACCCTGACCTACCCCATTTACTATCTCGATTACGAAACCATATTCCCGGCAATTCCACTGTATGACAACGCCTCCCCGTATCAACAAATTCCCTTTCAGTTTTCGCTGCACATCCAGGAAAGAAAAGGTGCCGACTTAGAGCACCATGAGTTTCTGCACACAGAACCCGGCGATCCGCGTCCCGATTTCATCCGGGCCCTTATCGAAAGCTGCGGCAAAAATGGAACCGTGCTGGTCTACAATATGGGTTTTGAATCCCGCATCAATCGCGAGCTCGGTCAATCATTTCCCCGTTATCAATTGGAACTGGAAAACATCAACTCCCGCATGGTCGACCTGCTGGTACCTTTTCGGTCCCGGCACCTGTATCATCCTCAAATGATTGGGTCTGCCTCCCTAAAAAGTGTACTGCCGGCTTTTGTACCGGATTTGAGTTATAATGAACTGACCATCACCGACGGCGAAACGGCCTCTGCCATGTACCTGAATTGTATCAAGGAATCTGTGCCGGATGTGGAAAAAGAGACGATCTATAAAAATCTCAGGGAATATTGCGCCCTCGATACGCTCGCGGAAGTGAGGCTGCTGGATGTTTTATATGAATATTCGTCCTGAACGATGACAACAAGCGCCTCCCCCATTACTCAAACCAGTATAAAACGCAACATCTCATGGGCATCCCCTGAATTATAATTTTTTAAGGATGGTTTTGAGTTTTTGAATGGCCGCCGGACCGAATCTGACGGTATGGATCAATTTGTCGGAGCTATTTCCCGCTGAAAGGTTGACGGTTTTGATTTGCAGGTGGGTAAGACCCGCGTCCTCAACGGTAGAATACGAGCCGTTTTGGGATACTTTTCTTGAATCAGTATCGAACCCGGCCGGTTCCAGATCATTGATGATTATTATGTTTTGCTTGGAGGGCTCAAAATTTAGTTCAGGCTTTTCGGGAATCGCACAGACCATTTCCATGGGTAGCCCCAGCCGGTCCTTTTCGGCCACCTCCGGAAGCCTTAGTTCCCCGTCTGTGAGTTTGGATGCAGATACAACCAGGGCCAGAGCGTCCAGAATATCGTCATTGGCAACATCTTTACGTCTGTAGCGATCCAGGGCGGCCTTGTAAATGGCGCTGGATGAAGGGAAATGCTGCTTGAGGATGTCTAATCGATCCGCCAGACCCTCCTTTGTCTTTTTCTGATGATCCCTGGGTTTGCCGCCGGCCAGGGCCCAAAAGCAAATCTCGGGGTGGGACTCGCGTATGATGTGGTGAGCTCCGGTATCTTTTTGCAGCAGCAGGTCGACTTGGAGAATCTTACTGCGGATGTAATAGGCCTGACGGCTGATTTTTCGCCCTGTTATCTTCTGGTTGATGCTGCAGGCTTCTTTGTAAGTAGATGTTGGCAACGCTTCCCGGCAGGGCGGCGAGAAGATGCTATGATGCCGCTTCGGACTCAATCTTTTGCGGGCCTGGCTGTCGCAAGCTCGGCTGGGTATATCTTCATATGGTAAACCAATGGGTATGTCGATCAATATCCATTTGGCATCAGAGTAGGCCCCATAAAGTTTCTCAATATTTTCAAACACACCGAATTCCGATGCATTCCCCGGACCGATGGATACAAAAAACCAACCTGCCCTGCAGCCGTCGATCCCCAGGTATCTATTCATTGTCATGCGTTTACCCCCATGTGCGATATATACCGAAATACCCTGATATATCTGCCACACCCTTAAAACTTTGCTACTCTATCCTCAGTAGCTTGTGTTTTAAATATTTTTATTTATATTCAAGGTTGCAAGCAGTCAGCGCCTGCGGCTTCTGGCTCAATCACGTGATCCATTGACGCCTCCCGCCTTGTATCCCCTTAAATATTCCAGTTGAAATAGCCGGGAAAAGAATTAATTTTATCCATATATGGTGCTTAAGCACCAATATGAGTCGTTATCATAGCCCTCGTTGGCTTTTATATATAACCTATTTTTAGATCTCAAACGAGAGGTCTTGGAGGTAAATGCCATGGCAAATGAAAACCAAAACGAAACCCATCAGGACTGCGTGGCGTCCTGTGACGAAAAATTTATCGAATGTGTGGAAAGATCGCAATCAGAATGTCTGGTTCAGTTCGATGATTGTTCAATATCATGCGAGATGTAATCAGCGTACGTCAACCAAAACCCAAATAGAAAAGCCGTCCCCACAGGGGGCGGCTTTTGACTTTTTAGTTTGCAAACAAATTCCAGGCCTAAGACAGATGTTCGCAATAGACCATTAGCACCTATTGCCTACAGTCTAAAAAGCTACAGTCTGGATGTCCACCTGATCGTCTGTGGTATCCAGTCACTCCCTTGTGCCCCCTGCGGTCAACAATTTAAAAATGCGGGATCTCAACCCAGTGCCTATATATACTGCCCATTTTATCTCCGTATTTATCACGTGCTGAATCAGCCTTGACGGATGGATTCGCCTCTGAAAAGTTATCAGAACCGCTTTTCACACAATACAGAACGTTATTCTGACAACAACCAAAAGCGTTAAGTTCCATGAGGGGTGCAATCCATGCTCAAACGCCATCTCAAAACCTATTTTGGTTTCGAATCCTTTTTGAAAGGACAGAAAAGTGTAATCCGGAAAATTGTCGACCGCCAGTCCGCTGCGGCCATCTTTCCCACCGGCGCCGGGAAATCTTTATGCTATCAACTGCCGGCAATGCTGCTGCCTGGTATGACGCTGGTGGTTTCACCCTTATTATCACTGATGAAAGATCAATTGGATTTTCTGAAAGCCAAAGGCATTCCCTCCGCCAGACTCGATTCAAGCCTGGATAAAAATGAATATCATGCCGTTCTTGAGGATGCGCGCAAGGGATCTTTGAAAATATTGATGATTTCCGTGGAACGATTCCGGAATGAAACTTTTCGTTTTCATTTGGGAAAAATGCAGATTTCTCTTTTGGTAATCGATGAAGCCCATTGTATATCGGAATGGGGGCATAATTTCAGGCCCGAATATCTCAACCTGCCGGACTATCGACAAGAATTCAGCATCCCTCAAATCTTGCTGCTTACAGCCACGGCCACCGACCGCGTTATCGATGATATGTGTGCCAAATTCAATCTCGATAAAGAAAATGTTTTTATCACTGGATTTTACAGAAAAAATCTATATCTGCAAGTCTCACCGACGGCGTCGTCTGAAAAGGATAAGCGCCTGCTGCAAAGGATCGGTGAAGCGCCGCTTGCTCCGACGATTGTTTATGTGACGCAGCAAAAAACAGCCGAATCGGTAGCCCGAATGCTTTGCGACAAGCATATCAATGCCAAAGCCTATCATGCCGGGATGAAAAGCGAAATACGTGAACTGATTCAAAACGCATTCATGCAAGATTCACTGAGCTGCATAGTAGCCACCATCGCCTTTGGCATGGGCATTGATAAAAGGAATATCCGTCGGGTGATTCACTACGACTTACCCAAATCGATTGAAAACTATAGTCAGGAGATTGGCCGTTCCGGTCGAGATGGCCAAGAATCATTGTGTGAAGTACTGGCAAACCGCGACAATATTCATGTTCTGGAAAATTTTATCTATGGAGATACGCCCGAAAAAGCCGCCATCCAACAGGTGCTTGAGCTAATAAAGGGAAATAATGGATTTGTATGGGAAATAAAAATTGTGCGCTTGTCCAATGAAAGCAATGTCAGGCTGCTTCCCTTGAAAACATTGCTGGTCTATCTGGCGATGGAAAAAATAATTCGCCCCAAGCTGACCTATTTCGAGGATTACACAATTAAATACCTTCAAGAACCGCAGAAAATCCGGAACCAGTTCCAAGGGGAGCGGAGGCGGTTTGTAGAGGCCCTCATGGCACACTGCCACACCAAAAAAGTTTGGACCACAGTGGACATCCCCGGCATATTAAACAGCTACGCCACCGATCGCCAGCGCATCGTTATGGCACTGGAGTATTTTGAGGACCAGCAATGGATCGAGTTACAGACCCGCCAATCGGTGGACGTTTTCAACATTCTGAACCAGTCCTTTGATTTAGATGATCTATCCGAAAAAATGTTCCGCTTGTTCAAAAAAAAGGAAAAGATTGAAATCAAGCGCATACATCACATGGTGGAATTTTTCGAAAGCGATAACTGTATCAGCAAAAATTTGGCCGGTTATTTTGGTGAGCGATTAGATATCCGGCGATGTGAAAATTGTTCGCATTGTAAAAGTGGTAAAGCCAACATTGAGCATACAACCGCCGTGAAGCCCCTTTTGGATTATGATTTAAACTCTGTTTCTGAAGCCTACGTGGCAGCCGTTGGGAAGTTATATAGCACCACCAATTTGACAAAATTCCTGTGCGGAATTCATACGCCACTTTTTTCAAAGCTCAAACTCAAACAACTGCCATCATTCGGCCTTCTTTGCGAGCACCCGTTTTTAGATGTTAAACAGTGGGTTGAGACGATGCCTGCCAATAAGGTGGAATGAGAAACGCATAATTGCATGGGCGTCCCCTACTTTATAGAAACTCAATAAACACCCCTCTAGTGCTTACCGATTTTCAGGCCTTAAGACCGTTCGGCTATTAGCACCTACAGCCTGAAGATCCTCCTAACAGCCGAATAGTCTTCAGTCTAAAAACCTAAATTAATAGTCCGAGGCATTCGGTCACGCCCCCGCACCCCGTTCTATCTCCCTGACAGCATTCCCAAGAGAATTCTTGCGGCGCAAAGTTTTCCCAACTTCCCCGGCATTACCGATCAATCCCTGGCTTGAGACAGATTCCTTAATAGCCAGCGCAAGCTTTTTAGAACTCAGCCTGGACCGCCATATGGGTTTCGGGCCCAGACCCGCTTGATGAATCTGCTTGCCCCAGTAAAATTGGTCCAGGATATGCGGAATGATTATTTGGGGAATCCCGCTTCTGGCCGTTGTTGCGGTTGTTCCCGCCCCACCATGATGTATAACCGCTGCCATACGGGGGAACAAATCCAGGTGGGGATATTTTTGTATAAAGAACACATCGTCAGATTCTGAGAATTCGGAAGGTTCATCCCAAAACTTTGCAATCACCGATCGCAATCCATTATTTCTGGCAGCCGCTACTATCATTGAAACGGTCTTGGCTTGGTCCAATTTCGGCATGCTGCCAAATCCCGAAAAAACAGGCGCCGGACCTGCGCTCAGAAATGCTTCCAACTCAGGCAATTGCCGGGACGGCTGGGCAAGGTGCAGATAGCCCGTCTGAGCACATGAGATTGCCGCATCAGGCGGTGCCGCCGCAATCTCTTCGTCTGAAGCGATGATGATATCCTGCCCCAGGATATGCTCCCAGACCGACTTTACAGGGGCAAGACCTAACTTATGACGATGGGTGTTGATCAGCCTGGTTATATTCAGTTTGTCCAGAAAAGCGGCCAGGTTCCATCCCAAACGGTTAATCCATCCTGGAAATCCCTGATGTTTAAAGGCCATAAACGGGTGATGAGCAGACGGTAATAGTTGCGGGGTAAAGGCTATAAATCGGTACTTAATGCCCATGGCTTCGGTCAGGGAAGACAAGGAAAATACCAATGAAGCACTCAGGACCAGATCGGCCCCGGTTATGATATTCGGCAATGAATCGAATTGGGAATCTATTTCAGCCCGCACAAACTTTATAAACCGGGCGGCAGCCCCAATGGAGTGGGCATTTTCCATGCTGTCTATAAAGAAGGTTACATCCTTTCCAAGTGGATGGAACCGGCATCCCATGGCTCTTATCCAGGAAGCCTTTTCAGGGGGACCTGCCAATAGGACGTCATGGCCCGCCGACTGCAAAGCCAGCGTGAGCGCAATCATAGGCTGCACGTCACCGCGCGAACCGAATGTGGCCAGTACAATTCTCATTAGAACCTTATTAAGCCATCAGCTTTAAGGTACAAGCCGTCTCCGGCTAAAAGCTTATGGCTCAGTCTTCAAGATCTACCTAACAGCCTAACAGTCCTCAGCCTAACCACCCGAATGAACAATCATGATCTTAAACTAATAAAGGAACCGCCTATAGTATTTAAACACTACTGAAGTTATTAGTGAAGGGTCGGCTTATCATCATCCTTGCTATTCTTCTTGCCATCGATCACCGTGAAGCGAGATTTTTTGCGATTGAACTGCCATTCATAATATTTGGCAACAATAATCTTAAGATCGAATGCATTTTTCGGTCCCTTGAAATAAATATAGCCGAGAAGAATACCACCTAGATGATAGGCCCCATGGGGATTGGCCTTGGCCAAAAATGTCAACAGGGTGATAACAATGGTCCCATAACTGAGATATTTAGCTTTTACCGGCAGGATAAACATTAGCAGTATGGTGGCTTCGGGATTCAGAAGTCCGAAAATAACAACGAGGGCTAAAAGGCTTGGCAGCATTCCCATGAATGGGGCATTAAAACCGGAAACACTGCTGAATAACAGGCCGCAGACTGCCCCCCCGGCTGCAGCCACATAAAACAGGGTCAGAAACCGGCGCGTGCCAAAAGCATATTCCACCGGTGCGGCAAAAAAATAAAAAACCAGGCAGTTGATCAGGAAACCGATGGGTGCCGTTGGATTATGAATAAAGGGGTGGGTTACTATCTGCCAGATATAAAAGCCGTCGGATGAAAACGGATAGATCATAAGATAGTTGACAACCGGGAACTTCAACCAGTGTTCAAACAACAATTCAACAACATAGATGACGCCATAAATGATGAGCATTCGCTTGCCCAGCTGTGTAAAATTCGAGCCGAATCGAAAGGATGAGGCTGTGCGTGGAGGGTTCATAGTAATTTTCATTCCAGTAATGTTTAAAAATTTCAAGACAAAGTAATATTATAAATTGATTTAAAAACTTTTCAAGTATGATCGCTTTTTATGCACTTTGCTAGAGTTAAAACAATAACCATCAGCCGCTACTGCCGACCGGCCAAAAAAGCACAGCCTGATATACCTAAAAGGCTTCAACCTAACAGTCCGTAGCTATTGGTCGTCCCTAGTATAACTAAAAAAAGTGTCGACATTTATCCTTCATTCTAATATATGGGAATGCTTCGACAATCTTGCATTTGAAAAGGAGCCTTGATTCATGTTCAATACATCCATCACTGGCTGGGGCAAATGCATGCCCCCGGCCGTTTTGACGAACGATGATTTGGCCACATTTCTGGAAACCAACGACGAATGGATCACCAGCCGCACCGGCATCGCCGAACGTCGCGTGACCCATGTGCAACCGAGTGAAATGGCCCATGTGGCTGGAGCACGCGCACTGGCTTGTGCCGGCTTATCCGCGGACAAGCTTGAGTTAATCGTTTACGGCAGCTGCACCAATGATGAGCAGGTGCCTAATTCGGCTTCCGGAGTCCAGTACCGACTGGGGGCACTCAATGCCGCCTCCATGGATGTGGACACGGCCTGCACAAGCTTTTTATACGGCCTTTCAACAGCTACTGCCATGATTCGTACCGGTGTGGTAGCCAATGCGCTGGTAATCGGTGTCGAGGCAATATCCCCATATATGGATTGGCGCAACCGCAACGTTGCCGTATTGTTTGGTGACGGCGCTGCCGCCGTTGTTATTCAGAGAAGCCAGGCCCGGGAAGGGGTGATCGGCGAGACTTTAGGGTGTATTGCCGAAGCCCGCCATACATTGCGGGTGCGCGGCATTGGCGGCGCTTATGTCAATGCCGGCGTGGTGATGGGCGACACATCATGGGATTTTGACGGTCAGGAAATTTTCAAGCGCGCTGTCAAAGGCATGGTTGGCGCCTCGAAAGAGGTCATGGCGAAATGTAATCTAGGGGTGGATGATATTGATCTGGTTGTACCCCATCAGGCGAACCTGCGCATCATTTCAGCCCTGTCCCAGCGGCTTGGCGTGCCAGACGAAAAGGTGATGCTCACCGTCCAGCGTTATGGCAACATGTCGGCCGCAACCGTTCCCGTTGCCTTGGTTGAGGCCCTGGAACAAGGCCGGGTCAAGCCCGGGGCCCTGATCCTTATGCCGGCCTTTGGCGGGGGGCTGACGGTATGTTCCCACCTGGTGCGCTGGGGGCAACGCGTCACACCACTGGGCACAACGGACCTCGACCTCACGCCCTGCACCCGATCGGGCTTGGAAATGGTCAACGCTATCCGGGCAATCAAGACCCCTGCAGATCGGTCCCTAGCCGGCCTGGTGTCACCCCGGTTTCCCGAAAAGCAAAACAATACCCGGGACATCTAACGGTCATAAGCAGGCTGCCGATCAAGCCGGATCCTGTATCTCCTTGTTGGATTCCCTTTAATCATGGCGCCATCTATCTTAGGTCAGAGACCATCCGCTATTTAAAGCTTACGACTTATCGCTCAGTGCTTACGGATCGTCTAGCAGTCTAAAAACCTGGGTTGTTGCGAAGGCAGTAACGGATGCTTATGATGATAATCAACGGCCACCAACCTTAACGGTGGCTTGTGATTAGAGTCAACGCGCAGTTAAATTGCCACAGCGGGGAAAATACATGCCAAATGCAAGGCACGATTATACAGGGTCTGAAAAAGAACCATTGAAACTACGTGAAGGTCAGAAGGTCACCCTGGTCATTTCTTCGCGAACCAAAGCGGGATTCGTGGCGGTTATCAACGGGAATCACAAAGGCCTGCTTTACAATAACGAAATCTTCCAGCCGTTGAAAATAGGCCAGGAAATTGACGGGTTCATCAAGAAAATTCGGCCGGATAATAAAATTGACGTTTCGCTTTACAAAGGCGGCTATCGATCCGTTGATACCTTGTCCAAGAAGATTCTGGACGCCTTGCAGAAACAGGGCGGTTTTATGGCGGTCACCGACAAAACCCAGCCTAAAATTATCGCCGATCTGTTTGGTGTCAGCAAAAAATCATTCAAGAAAGCCATCGGCAATCTATATAAAAAAAGATGGATTATTCTCGAAAAGGACGGTATCCGGTTGCAGGCTAAAAAGGGATTGCATTCCAGGCCCAAACACCCGCCCCGCCGCCAGCCCCGCAAAACCCGGAACACCCGCAAACAATAAGAATAGCCCTTAATTAAGCGGGCTTTAGGCTATTGAGACCTACCGCCCACGTCATATTAGGCGTTTCCTCGTCACGGGGAAATTGACACATGATTACCGAATGTATAAATTTGCTTCATGGAAATAGAAAATAAACTTATCACCAAACCGATTCCAGGATTGATAGCCCAATTGGCCGTTCCCGCCAGTATCGGAATGTTCTTTAATACCATGTTTAATGTGGTGGACACCTATTTCAGCGGCCTTATATCCACTGAAGCCATTGCGGCGCTCTCCTTATCATTTCCGGTGTTTTTCGTAATATTGGCCGTTGGTTTCGGTATCAGCACCGGCACAACCGCGCTTATAGCCAATGCATTGGGCGCGGGAGATGAAAACAAGGCCCAGCTTTATGCCATTCAATCCGTATCTTTCACCATTATATTATCCATCATACTCAGCCTGCTGGGCCTCTATTCCGCACCGTATATGTTTGGATTTCTGGGTGCCGAAGGATCCTATCTGGCCATTTCCGTGTCCTATATCAATATCATTTTTTTAGGTCTCATTTTTTTTTCGTTGACCTTTGTACTGAATGCTATTCTGACTGCCCAGGGGGACACCAAGTCATTTCGCAATATACTGATTATCGGTTTTTTCCTTAATTTAGTCTTCGACCCGTGGTTTATTTATGGCGGTTTTGGACTTCCGGCCCTGGGGCTTCCCGGTGTGGCCTGGGCAACAATTTTGATTCAATTATTCAGCACGCTGTTCATGGGCATGCGCGTCATCCAATCCGGATTGATCTGCCGGGAGTGCTGGGGCATGTTCAGGCCCCGTTATGCTTATTTTCTGGATATTGCCAAGCAGGGATTTCCCGCCAGCCTGAATACCATGAGCATCGCTGTCGGCATCTTCATCATCACCTGGTTCATCAGTAAATTCGGGCAAGCGGCCGTTGCCGCCTATGGCATCGCCACCCGGGTAGACCAGATCGCCTTATTGCCCATCATGGGGCTTACCACCGCCACCTTAACCCTGATAGGTCAGAACAACGGTGCCGCCCGCTACCAACGTTGCAGAGAGGTGTACCAAAAAGCACTCGTCTACGGGGTCTTCATCACCACGATAACGGCAATCATTGTTTTCGTTTTCCCCAGGCCCATCATGCGGATATTCACCGGAGACGCGACAGTATTGGATATCGGCGCCTTCTATTTGAGAATATCGGCCTTTATATATTGGGCCTATGTCATCTTGTTTGTGGCCGTATCCGCGCTGCAGGGATTGAAACGGCCCATGTATGCCATTTGGATCGGCCTTTATCGCCAGATAATTGCGCCGGCAATTGTTTTTTACGCACTGGCCTATTTGCTGGGAATGGGTCTTACGGGAATTTGGTGGGGAATTTTTTTGGTAACCTGGTCGGCCACTATCTTCACCATGCTTTACGTCCGATCGACCATGAATAGAATGTTTGCAAAAGCCGAAACCTTTACCCGTCCTGTTTAAAAATTTAGGTTTTTACGAATAGGCTGCAACCACCCATAAATCCATGTAACGATGCTGGAAGGCCAGGATGCTGGGATGCTATAAGGCTGCCATAAGCCATTAGCTGCAAGCATTCAGCTGCCTACAGCCGAATAGTCTAAAAAGCTACAGTCTACGGTTTCACGCGGCCAGTTTCTTGGCCAGAGATTTCACCCGGGCATGCATATTGAGCAGGTAGGCCGGCTCCGGTTGCTTCGGATCCGGTTGAAGATCGTAATCTTCCGACTTGATGCGGGCCACCACATTTTCCACCCGACCGTTTTCTTCATGTAAAAGCTGTTCCACCCGCTTCTTGAACGCCAGAGCTGCTGGAATGGAACGCTTGAGAACCGTCCGGGCGTCTTCCCCGGTGAAGACCTGGTGGTGGCTCTGGCACAGAATATCCACATCCAGCCTGGCGAGGCGTTCGATGGATTCAATGTAAACATCGAAGTCCACTAGAAATTCCGTGGAAAGAACACCCGTGGGGGACATGCAGCCCGCTGCTTCGCCGGCCAGCAGCAACTTTTTTTCAGGAATATAAAAACTGAGGGAATCCCAGGTGTGTCCCGGCGTTTCCAGAACCTGCACGGTCAATCCGCCCGGCAGTTCGATACAATCGCCATCCGCAAGGATAACGTCCACGCTAAACGACTGAAATGGCACATTTGCGGGAAGCCCGGGGGCGGCCTTTTCGACCCAATCCACCGCCGCTGCATTGAGGCCTGAGATGGTCTCCAGGGCATTGGGACGCCCCATGATTTCCGCCGCCTGTCGGGAAGCCGCGATTTTTAACTGCGGCCAGGTTTGCCGCAGAAACCCGGCAGCACCGCAGTGATCGAAATGTACATGCGTGAGAAAAAGAAGCTGGGGTGGACGTTTTTTCAATATTTTCCCGATGTCTTTCACATATACCGGTCCCAGGCAGGAAAGCCCGGCTTCGAAAAGCACCGGCTTTGGCCCCAAAAGCATGTGCATGGGAAAATATTTACTGCCGAGAACGTAAAAAAAATCCGTAAATTTGCCTGTCTCTGCAAAAATCATCGATCTAGCCTTTCAAAAACAATATAGCCCCATCGGCCGGTGTCATTCTGAGGAAACCACCCGGAGGGATAGCATGGGGAACGTAGCGCCTAAATGCTGCTATTTTTTACATTAGAAGTGGTTTCAAATCCTTCAATCAGGTTCAAGGTCAAGGCGGGGCGAAATATTTAAGCACATGAATACATTAGGTATTTTGAGCATTAAATTTTTCGCCCAACACCGAGATTGGGCCTTAGGGGGGTTTTGAAACTACTTCTATGCATTTCCGGCGATATTCATACCGAATGATCCGTTAAATTAAAAGTTTTAATACCGCGATATTACCAATCAAAACCGCACAATGCCGATACTCTGACAATACGTACAATCTATGTCATGTTCACATGCTCAATTAAATGATTATTTTATTAAAAAATCGAAGGAATCCAGGTCACAAACCATGCCCATTTGGTTTCATATTCTAATAGCAGCCCTGATCCTTGTCAGCATTCTGCTGGGTGGATCTGTTATTTTATTTATAACGGGACTATTGATTCTGGCTGTGTTGGTACCGATACCTTTGGCTGTGTTGGCTTTATGGCTATTTATGAAGACGGTCCCAGCCAGGTGTCCGGAATGCGGGGGAAAAGCGTATTTAAAGCGGTCTTCTGAAAAGCAATTTTTTTATGAGTGCCCCAAATGTGGGACTGTGAGCAGCACGGAATGCAAATATGAAGATAACTAAAAATAAACATTTAGGAACCGTTATTGAGCCAAATTCCCAATGATCAAATATCAATCATCAAATAGTAACTACAACCTATTTCGAAATTGTGTTTTGGAATTTACCCTTCGACTTTGCTCAGGGCGGTGAGTGGGTCGAACCGTTTGTTATTTGGAATTTGCTATTTGAGATTTCAGAATTTCTTGCCGGGATACAATATAAAAAATGGTGAATTATGACAGAAATAATGCAAGTTGAAATTAATCCGACCAAAGAAGCACCTCGTGTGATCATTGCCTGCAAGGTCATGGAGCCGGAGATCACGACTTTGACCCGGGATGTCGATTACATCCAGGCCATTTATCTGGAGTCCAGCCTGCACGACACTCCCGATAAAATGCCGGACCTTATTCGCGAAAAAATCGATCAGGCAGAATCCTATGCATCCCAGATTGTGCTGGGATATGGCCTCTGCTCCAACGGTGTCGTGGGGCTTACGGCGCCCAGCCAGGGCTTGATCATCCCCCGCGTGCACGACTGCATCTCCCTGTTCCTGGGATCCGGCGAGCTGTACCAGGAGATGTTCTCCCAGAATCCCGGAACCTATTATTTGACGCCGGGATGGCTGGCAGAGCGGAGCGATCCGCTCGGTTACATGGAAAAGTCCTATGTCCCCAGGATGGGCCGTGAAATGGCCGAATGGGGCCTCAAGGAAGAACTCAAACACTACACCCACATCACCCTCATCAATTCTGAAATTACGGACATGGAGCCCCTGCGCGAAATCGCCCGGCAAAATGCCGAATTTCTGGACATGGCCTTCGAAGAAGTTACGGGTTCAACCCGGTATTTTTCGAAAATCCTGTTCGGACCCTATGCGGATGGAGAGTTTATCGTGCTGAAACCGGGGGAGACCATGCAGCAGGAAATGATAATATAGGCTGTTAGGCTGAAGACTGTTAGGCTTTTAGGTTGCGAATAGCTAAAAGCGCACCCGCTCGAATTGGATTTCGTGCATTAGAGCTATAGGCATTTGACGCCTAATAGCCTAACAGTCTTCAGTCTATCCACCTAAAAAATGTTAACAGTCTTGCATCTGTATAAGCTCCGAAACCTCCAACGATCCACCGCTCTCGAGAAACGGACACGCCCTGGCGATTGTTAGCGCCGCATCCATGGATTCTGCCTGGATAAGCGTATACCCGGACATGGCCGTTTTGCTTTCAGAGGCAACGGTACCGTCCGGCTTCACTGTGTGAGTATTTTTAAATGGATTGGCAGGGCTGACCACCGCCTCGCCCAGCGAATCCAACCATTGCATATATTCAGCTTTGTGCCGTTCACCTTCTTCGGGGGTGGCAGGCGGATTGCCACCGATGTAAGTGATTATATATTGAGGCATTTGATATCTCCTTATAAAAGTCATAATAGATTGTCTCTTATGCTGCAGGTACCCTTTTAGGCAGTAGGCGCCTAATAGTCTATAGCCTAAACACCTAAGGTAGTATTCCTTTAATCCTGTTATTAGTTAAATGGTAAGATCGAACGCGGCGGAATCAACCAACCACTGATTAAGGCCATCTTTGTCAGGAACATGGTGGGCCGGCTTTAATAGTTCAAGTGGATCCAGGAGGGTGACCCTGGCAGGATCGCGCATGATATTCCAGAAAAAATCATCATAGGTCAGATCGGGTGCCGGGATGGCTAAAGAAAAGTGCAGATGGGGCAGTATCCTGGCCTTGGAATGACGGGTGTCTGCGATGGTGGCGATGATATCGCCTTTTTGGATCTCCTCGCCCGGTTGGAATCCATCGACGGGCTTGGTGTGGGCATAAACGGATAAGAACTTGCCATGCGGCAAAACATCGGATTCATGTTCGACGATAATGGCCTTGCCCAGATAGTCTTTGAACATAGCCCGGATGATACCGTCGCCCATTGCGGGGATCCGCGCTTCCGGACTGACCCTGTGCATTTGCCCTGGTCGATCCTGGTAAAGACAGAAATCAATACCCTCATGGGGAAACTCGCGCGTACGGAAATCGCCCCACCATTTATCAGTGGAATTGAATGTCATCCCGGGGTGAAATACCCAGAGCCCAAGATCCTTGAGGGCCGGCTGATTTGCGGAAATGAGCAATTGGGTGTAGTCGGATGGGGGCAAATTCAGATTTTTCTCTATACTGGTTATCACATCCATATTTTCAATATTAGTACCATAAAAAGGCTATTAGGCTGAAGACTGTTAGGCTGTTAGGAGCCAATAGGCTATCGGCATAAAGTATAGATAGCGAACAAGATCATGGTGTTTCCAGGATTTCCTTTACTCGTCCGACAACACCATTTGTCAGACGCACTTTAATACCGTGGGGATGCGTAGCCGATTTAGTCAGGAGGTCTTTAACAACCCCTTCCGTGAGTCTGCCGCTGCGCTGATCTTTCTTCTGCACCACCCGAACTCGTGTTCCGGGTTTTATTTCCGATCTCTTTATACCGTTCATCTTAGTTAATCATCTTTCATCTTTTGGTGTCTAATAGACACCCGATAGTCAAACAGTCTTCAGCCTAAATAGCTA
>CAYVMI010000001.1:0-292578 GCA_964452555.1 uncultured Desulfobacterales bacterium | reverse complement strand
CATGATTACGGATGTAAAAACAAGAGTACTGATGATATAAATCATATTATGACTGTTTTATTATAATGTTTTGGATTGCGGTCCGATCCATAAATTCACATACGATATATTAGCTTTTTAGGCTGAAGACTGTTAGCCGCCATAAGCCGATAGCTCCGAGCCACCCTTGAACCCTTGTATCCTTGGCCCCTTGAACCCTAAAGTGTAATTCCCGAAAACAACATAAAGCCCATGGCCATCAAGCCGGTTACGATCATGGTAATACCGAAGCCTTGCAGACCTTCGGGCACATCGGCATATCTCAGTTTGATGCGGATGGCTGCCATGGAAACAATCGCCAGTAGCCAACCAAAACCGGAGCCGATACCAAAAACAAGTGACTCCATAAAGGTATATTCACGCTCCACCATGAAAAGGGAAGTCCCCAGGATGGCACAGTTTACCGTGATCAAAGGCAAAAAAACCCCCAGGGCATTATAAAGCGCCGGGGAAAATCGGTCGATCACCATTTCCACGGCTTGCACCATGGCGGCAATAACGGCGATAAAGGTAATAAATTTCAGATAGCTCAAATCGGCCTGGGGCAGTCCCGCCCAGGCCAGAGCACCTGGTGACAGCAGGTAATGATAGATTAACCAGTTCATGGGCGCGGTGATGGAAAGTACAAAAACAACCGCAAAGCCCAGGCCAATGGATGTTTCCATGTTTTTGGAGATGGCCACAAACGAACACATCCCCAAAAAATAGGCCAGCAAGATATTGCCCACAAATACCGAATTTAAGAATATGCTGATCAGGTTTTCCATTTTACTTAGCACGCGTAAGTGAGTTTTGAAGCCAAACCAACAATCCGATTATGATAAAAGCGGCTGGAGCCAGCAACATAAAGCCCATATTCTCATAACCCCATTCGTAAGCCAGGTGTGGAATGACCTGATACCCTAACAACTTGCCGGATCCCAATAATTCCCGGATAAAAGCTACGCTGATTAAAACACTTCCATAACCGGCACCATTGCCCAAACCGTCTAAAAACGATAAGCCCGGTGGGTTTCCCAGGGCATAGGTCTCGGCCCTTCCCATGACGATGCAGTTGGTAATAATCAATCCCACAAATACCGATAACTGTTTGCTGATATCGTAAAAATAAGCCCGCAAGACCTCATCGGCAATAATCACCAAAGAGGCGATGACACTCAATTCCACGATCATGCGAATATTTCGGGGTATAACATGCCGCAGCAGCGAAATAATCAGGTTCGAAAAAGACAAGACAAAGGTCAAAGACAAACCCATGACTATGGCGGTTTTCAATTGAACTGTCACCGCCAAGGCCGAACAGATCCCCAACATCTGCATGGAAATGGGATTTTCTTGCAGCAAAGGCACTGAAAACGCCCTGAAATGGGCGGTTTTGGTCAGTTTCATGGCTCCTCGATTTGGATGGTCTGTTGTGATCGAAACTGGATCGATACACTCTCGTATTCCCGCAATACTTCCTTGAGACCCGCGCTCAAAAACTTGCCGGTGAGTGTAGCCCCACTGATTCCATCCACATAGTTGGGCAGCTTTTCCTGGGGAAATGAATCCGGCAAATATCCTTTGGCAATTGAAATCGATACGAGATTGCCCAGTCTGTCCAGTATCTGTTTTCCTTTAAAATTTTTTTGAAACCATTCCTTCTCGATCTCGCCACCCAGGCCGGGTGTTTCAGAATGTTTGTACACCGTAAATCCTGCCACCGTCGAGCCGTCACTTTCTATGGCCAGATATCCGAAAATCTTGCCCCACAGCCCTTTGGTGTTAATCGGTAATATGTAGGCGCCCACCTGCTGGTCTTGTAGGAATAGATATATGGGCATTGATTCTGCGGGTATCGAGACGGCATCCATAACCTGCCCATCGGGCGAAACCCATAGACTTCGAATATGCTGTTTATACAGCTCTTGAATTTTTTGTTTAGAAACCTGGGTGCCGCTTTTTAATAAACCCACTGCTCTCAGGATATTTCTCTTTTTGTCCACCTCGATGTTTTCCAGCTGTCGCTGCTTCAATCCGGCCGCACCGGCGGTAAGCAGCAGACTGCATATTACAGCGGTTAACAATGCAAACAGAATGGACTTGGCATAACTAGACATAATGAACTCTTAAAACACCGGAAAAAACGATTTGGTAAAAAGTTCAAATCCAAGGCCTTCAAAGGTTGCAATCGCGAGGCGTACGGGTCGTACCTTGAATATTTGCAACCTGCGGAACAATGCAGGAGTCGGACTTTTTACAGATTCGTCAGACATTGGGGATTCTTTTGTTAAGTCTAAATTTAATTACGATATAATCCAGCAAGGCCGAAAACAGGTTCATGAATAAAATGGCCAGCATGATGCCCTCTGGAAAGGCAGGATTAAATACCCGAATCAGGATGGTCAGAACACCGATACAAAAGCCATAAATCCAGCGGGAGGCATTCATCCCCGGCGCCGAAACCGGATCGGTGGCCATATATGCGATGCCAAAGGCCGCGCCACCCATTACCAGATGATAGACGGGATTCAACCCAAACCAGGCCGGTGTCGAATCTCCGGCCAATAAGTTTAACACGAGTCCCCCAGCCAGCATTCCGATCACGCCGCCCAGCACAATCCGGAAACTGGCAACCCCCACCAGAATGAGAAGGCCGGCTCCCAGAAAGCAGAGTATAGCGGAAGTCGCACCAATGCTGCCTGGATATAGCCCCAACAGCAACCGCATAAAGGAATAATCTGCCTGCATCAATATGGCTTCAATGTTGTCACCCGGGACGGTTAGTTTGGCCATGGCCAGGGGGGTAGCCATACTCACAATATCCACCGCTGCCTCTTTGGCCTGGTGGACGGCCACCCATACCGGGTCTCCGGACATGTTCCCGGGATAGGCAAAAAATAAAAAGGCGCGGCCGGTCAGGGCCGGGTTGAGGATATTCCGCCCGGTTCCGCCAAAAATCTCCTTGCCAATGACAACCCCAAAGGAAATGCCAACGGCCACCTGCCAAAGTGGAATGGTCGGCGGCAGCGTCAGTGGAAACAGCATGCCCGTCACCAGCAAACCCTCGCTGATGGGATGCTTGCGTATGCTCGCAAATGTGGTCTCCCAAAAAAAACCAACAGCATAGGTCACCAGAATTATAGGCACTACCAGGCGCAGTCCCCGCAGCATGACCGGAAAAAAAGCCGTACTTTCACCTGAGTATAAATTGGACTGGAAGCCCGCATTGTAAATTCCAAATAGCAGTGGTGCGGCCAAGGCCACCAAAACAAAACTCATGTAGCGCTTCAAATCCAAGCTATCGCGCACGTGGGCATCCCGTCGGGTACTGTGGCCCGGGATGAAAAAAAACGTCTCGGTGGCATCAAAAAAGGGATATAAAAATGAAAGCCGGCCCCCGGTTTCAAAATGCTTGCGATATTTGTCGAATTGTTTCTGTATGAAGAGCATAACCTGATAGCTTTATAAGGGTTTTAGCTGTAAGCACCAAGCTTTAAGCTTTAAGCAGCTTATCGCTTATACCTTACACCTTTTAGTTCCCCTTAACCCTGGAAACCCTCTACCCTACTTTTTGTAATGGAATGCCTGACCAATTGCTTCGCTTTAGCCGTTGTTGGAACATCACAGATTACGAGATCTCCTTATAATACGCCTCCCTGGCCGCCCGCAGTTGTGCCTGGATATCGATTTTTGAAGGACAGACATAGGTGCACAAACCGCAGGACACGCAGTCCAAAAGACCGTGGGTTAAAGCCTCCTCCACCTCACCGGCTAAAACACTTTTTAAAGTAAACTGCGGTAAAATTTCCACGGCGCAAACATCCGCACAATATCCACAGTTGACACAGGCCCGCAACTCGCCGTGCATGCCGCAGTCCATGGGCTGCTGGATTTTGCTGAGTGCCGATAGAAAAGCCCTTGAATGGCTGGGTTTTTCTAGGCCGGGACGCGCAAAGCCAAACATTTCACGGGAGTCTCCTTCCGGCAGAATGGTCAAAGAGGTTTCCAGAAACCCCATATACCCATCTTTATCCGAATGGTACCCGTTGAAAATCCCGCCGGTTATATATCGGAATTCGGTTGCTTGCAGATTGCTAAGGCCGGCAATATGCTGCAAAGGAACGCCGATGCGCGACTTTAAATGCCGCGCGGTCGGAGCACCATATCCGGCCACCAACACGGTTCGCTCAATCGGATAATGACCATTTTTTATTAATTCAGCCAAAAGCAGCAAATTCTGGCCACTGATGGTCCAGGCTCGATTTTCCGCGGAGTTCTTTCTTATGTAATACAGTAGAACGCCTGGGTCCCCTGCCGGATAAGGACCGGAGACCTGGTGTGTTGCCAAACCCTGCCACGGTTTTGATGCCTCATAGTTGTCTGTAGTTGTCACATATACCGTATCACACAATTGTTTAAGGATACGAATGCCGAATTTTAATAAATCATCCTGGGCGTCGAGATAGGCTTCCGGGCTGGGTTGAAATGGTTCTTTTGAATCCAATGCTACGATAATAGCGGGCGGAACCGAATCCGGATCCGGGTAGTCATAAAATGGCAACCCGCGAAACAGGCTCCATAAGCCCCCTTGTAATATGGCTGCTACCAGATCAGACCGTTTCATCGCGCCGATCTCGGAAGCAGATACGGGATTGAAAGCTGCCTGCTTTTCTTGGGGATCTAGATCAATAATGATTTCTTTAACCACACGCCGTTTGCCAAACCGGATTTTGGCAATTTTACCGCCACCGGGCGAAAGAAATTTCACGGCAGGATTACGTTTATCCTCAAAAAGGGTCGATCCGATTTGAACGGCATGACCTTCTTTCACCTGTAATCGCGGTTTGATAAAAGGAATTTTCTCCGGCAGCAATGCCACCCGTTCAGGCCGCGCGGATGTGTCGACATTGGGTGACGGCGATCCTGAAATCGGCAGATCATATCCTTTGCGAGATCGTATGGTTTTCATCTGTTTTTCACCGCGTTAGGGCATGTACGTCATAGTCTCTTTAATAACCCAAGGGGCACTTTCTGTCGATCTTTATTTTCAAATGGATTATTTTTTGATAATCTAATATGTCCTATGGCATTGTGCAGAAAGGAGAAAATAATGACCCAACAAACCAAAACAATCAAACAAGTCTGTGAATGCAAAAATTGTGGCAATGAAGCTGAAATGGAGATCACCTGCTCCTTGCCGGAAGTAGATGCGACCCCCGAACAAAAACTGGAAAATGCCGGCAGCACCCACACACACCGGGTCAAAGGAGCTGCCACCTGCAGCCATTGTGGCAATGAAGCCGACATGTGGGTTGATCTGGCCTAGTGGAACGTGAAGCTATAAAATCGGCAGCGCTTGACGGTGCCTTGCCAAAAGTCCGATTCAATCAACTCTTGACAGGAAAGGTTCTTTAGCTTAGCTATTGACTGGATCACAGCTTAACCCATTAGGATAAGATGCTAGAATCACGCCAAATAGAACAAAAACCGTTGCCGAAACTTAAGAATTTAAGAACGACCCAGCAGCGTACCATCATTCTCGATGAGGTACGTTCCTCGAAAAACCATCCCAGTGCGGATGAGCTGTATAGCCGGGTGAAAAAAAGACTTCCGCGGATCAGTCTGGGAACAGTTTACCGGAATCTTGAGATTCTTACCCAGCTGGGTGAGATCCAGGAACTTAAACTCAGCGGATCTTTGAAACGTTATGATTGGAATCCGAGCAAGCATTACCATATCCGCTGCATAAACTGTGATCGGGTCGATGATGCCCCCATCGCCCCCCTGAATCAGATTGAAGATGATTTATACGAAACCACTGTTTTTGAAATCATCGGTCACAATCTCGAATTCACCGGTTTATGCCCTGATTGCACCCGCAAGGATCGCCAAACCCAACCCTAGCGCGCAGTCTTAATTCCGGTAAAGACCCAGCGTAGACACTGAATAATGAATAAGAAACTTGCTATTCAGTTGCCATCTATGGCGCTTGTCTAGCGTTCTTCGATGTACAGTCGACATTGCCAATCTGACAATTCAATTAGACAACCCATGAGGTATGCCATGCCAGAAAGCACAAATATCCTGAATACCGGCTTGAGAGGAGTCACCATTGCCAGCACAAAAATCAGTGATGTGGATGGTGCCGCGGGAAAGCTCGTTTATAGGGGCTATCTTGCCAAAGATCTTGCCGGCAAAGTCTCCTTCGAAGAAGTGATTTATCTGCTGCTCTACGAAAACCTTCCGGATCAAAACGAACTCAAAGACTTCATTCCCAAACTTGCCAAAGAAAGATATATACCGGACCAACTGGTTGCGATATTGGAAAACAGCCCAAAGGATGCGCTACCCATGGACGTACTCCAATCTGCGGTTTCGGTGCTGGCCCAATACGATCCGGATATTCGAGATACCAGCCTTGAAGCGGCCGACCGTATGGCCATTCGCCTAATCGCCAAATTTGCCACCATTATGGCTTATTGGGATCGAATTCGTAACAACAAACCCATTATCGCACCAAATTCGGATTTGGGCCATGCCGCCAACTTTCTTTACATGTTAAACGGAGAAGTCCCCGACCAGGAATTGGCCAAGTATTTCGATGTCTGTCTGGTACTGCACGCAGAGCATTCTTTTAATGCCTCCACCTTTGCAGCCCGCGAAGTTGCTTCAACCCGTGCCCATATGTATGCCGCCGTTGCCGCCGGTGTTGGATCCCTTTCGGGTGCGCTGCATGGTGGTGCCAATACGCGCGTAATGCAGATGCTCCTGGATATCGGATCTTTGGATAACATCGAAAATTATGTCCGCAATATTCTGGAAACCGGCGGTGTCATTATGGGTCTCGGTCATGCGGTTTACCAAACAGATGATCCCCGTGCGCATATACTGGCACCCATGTCAGAAGCCCTGGGAGAACGCGTGGGTCAACCCCTTTGGTATCAGATGTCCAAAGAATTGGAACAGGTGGGTAAAAAAGCATTTAAAGAGAAAAAAGGCAGCGATATTTATGTCAATGTCGACTTTTACAGTGCCTCCCTATACTATTACATGGGAATCGCGGTTGATTTATTCACGCCGGTTTTTGCCATATCCCGCGTTGCCGGCTGGGCTGCACATGTTCTAGAGGAGCAGTTTGCAGGCGCCGCACCAAAACCGGCCTTGTATCGTCCCGAATCCGATTATGTGGGTGATTATTGCGGCCCGGATGAGTGTGCCTTTGTACCCATTGACGAACGTTAGATGAAATTTCAATAACTTAGTAAACCCAGCGCGTATCGCCTCCGGCGATACGCGTTTCTTTTTGCACTTGCCAATCTCTTTGAATTGCTTATAATTAATTTGAAACTGAACGGCAACATCCTGTTTCAAATTAATAACCGGGAGGGAAACGCAGCCATGGTAGACGAACAAGAAGCCCAGATGGCCCAGGCCCAAAGGGAAATCGAAAAACTATTTCAGAACATAAAGCATGAAATTCCCATATTCCTGTTTGCACAGCCTGGTATCAATGATGTTTTTAGCGATGCCGCTAGACAGGGATTGCGATTTTTCCGTCAACTGACCGACAAAATCACCCTCAAGGAATATAATCTGGGTCATGAATTGGCGCAGAAATTGGGCGTTCACAGTTCACCCACACTGGTTTTGGCTCCGGACACCTACAACATTCATTGGCTGGGTGCGCCCCTGGGAGAGGAGGGCCGCATATTTCTGGAGGCCATGCTGCTGATTGGGATGGGACAGAGTCAACTTTCGGAACCATCCAGACAGGTTCTGGAACGCTTGGATTCACCCCGTCAGGTAAAAATATTTGTAAGCGCTTCCTGCCCCTACTGCCCCCAACAGGCTCAAAACACACTCAAGGCCGCCATTGAACGACCCGATCTAGTTTCTCTGGAAATTATTGATATTCAAGCCAATCCCGAACTGGCGGAAACCTATGCAGCCCAATCCGTGCCCCAAACCTATGCCAACGATATTATGATTGCCCAGGGTGCTCAATCCGAGGAATTGTTTGTATCATCTCTGGATAAACTGGAGCAGCAAACCGTATTTATACCCGATAGCCAAGAAAAAGAGGTCCAAACCGACCTGGTTATTATCGGCGGTGGTCCGGCCGGTTTAAGCGCCGGAATATATGCGGCCCGCAGCGGTCTCAAAACAGTTGTGGTGGAAAAGGGCGTTTTAGGCGGTCAGGTAGCTTTAACGCCCGTGGTAGAGAACTATCCCGGACTAAAACAGGTGGGGGGCAAAACTCTGGTCGATATAATGGTGACCCATGCCCTTGAGTATGTGCAGATATTCCCGGGCGAGGAAGTGGTCGGCATTGAACCGGGAGATTCGATTAAGATCCAAACCAGCCGGCGCCAATTCAACACCAAAACCGTTTTGATGGCCACCGGTGCTTCCCATCGCCATTTAGGTGTGCCGGGCGAACAACGCTTGGGTGGTCATGGGGTCAGCTACTGCGCCACGTGCGATGGCGCTCTGTTCAAAGGCCGTAAGGTCATCATCGTTGGCGGTGGCAACAGTGCGGCCACCGAAGCGCTCTATCTAAAGAACGTCGGTGTCGATGTGACCATCGTCCATCGCAGAGATACGCTCAAATCACAGGATGTTCTGGTTCAAAATCTTATCCAGAACAATATACCCATCCTGTTCAATACGGAAGTCCGTGAAATCCGCGGCAAACACTTTGTGGAACAGGTGGTTTTGTACAACAACGCCAAAGATGAAACCTCGGAGTTGGCGGTGGACGGTGTTTTCATGGCCATCGGCTATGATCCAACCAATGATCTCGCGCAGAAATTCGGGCTGGAACTCACCCAGGATGGCTTCATCCAACATGATAATTATCGCACCAATATCCCCGGAATCTATACTGCCGGCGATGTCGCCGGTGGGTACAAACAAATAGTAACTGCAGCCGGGCATGGTGCTGAGGCAGCCATTGTGATATTTGAGGATTTGATCAATCCTTACTGGAAATAAAAGATAGGGTCCGCTGGAAGCGGACCCTATCTTTTATGGCATAAATTTTTGGAACAAAAATTTATTTATGGACAAAAAAACCGTACAGCATAGCAGTGTAATCATGCGTCACATGGTGCAGCCTCAGGATGCCAATCTTGCCGGCATTACGCATGGCGGCGTGGTTATGAAACATATCGATGATGCTGCCGGCGTAGTGGCAATTAAACATACCGGCTGTTCCGTGGTAACTGCCTCCATCGATCGACTTGATTTTCACAATCCGGTATATATCGGCAACCTGCTCACCATCAAAGCCAGTATCAATCTGGTGGGCCAAACTTCCATGGAAATCGGCGTACGGGTTGAGGCCGAGGATATTACCACTGGGCAAATCCGCCACACGGCCTCGGCCTATCTCACCTTTGTGGCCCTTGATGCTGACGGCAAACCCACCCATGTACCCGGATTGATGCTCATCAATGATGAAGAGATACGCCGCAATCGGGAAGCCAAGGACCGCCGGACAGTTCGCCTGACGGAAAAATCCAATGAAAAAAAATGTCGTCAGGACCCCAAAAACTGCGAAACGCCTCATCAGTAGATATATTTTTTAAAGAACACATACAAAATTCCTTAAATAAGGAGTTTTCATTTCATGCCCAAGGTGACTAAAGTGAGCTAAAGTGACAAAAGTTAAGGGGTTCTAACTTTTATATAATCGACAGAGCGAAGCGAATCATCAACTTTAGATCACTTGAAACTTTAGATTAATTTTCCGGAATAACGGCTACCAATCATAAAAGAACTGACAGGGGAAGCATCAATGGATAACGATATTCACGAACGCCTGGCCAAGCATCTCTCCACCCTGGGCATGGGTCTGCCCCACACAGACGCATTGGTGGACATACTAAAATCCGTTTTTAGCCGGACAGAGGCGCAAGTCGCCCTTCTGTTGCCCACAACCCATATACCCCTTAAACCCACACCGGTTGCCGACTTGGCCCATTCGTCTGATCTGGATCCCCAACTAGTGGCCGATACCTTGGAAAAACTGGCAGGGGAAAAATTGATTTTCGCCGGCAAAACCGAAAACGGTGAGATGGGCTATGCACTGCATCAGGCCGGATTCGGCTTTCCCCAGGCATTTTTCTGGGAAGGCAAGGACACGCCTCAGGCACGCAAAATGACCCGCCTGATATTAAAGTATTTCAGCCGCCAGGTAACCCGCGAGGCCTTTGGCGCCAAAAAGCTCAAACCCTACCGCTATATTCCCATCCAGCAAAGCTTGAACCCCGAAATCCAGGCTGTCCTGCCACATGACCGCATGGACACGGTCCTAAACAATGCCCAGCGTTTTGCCCTGGCGCACTGCCCTTGCCGGGTTGAGGCCGGATTGATGGGCCGCGCATGCAATCACCCCCTGGAAGTCTGCCTCAAATTCGATCAAATGGCCGATTATCTGATTGAACAGGGTTTAGGCCGAGAGATATCACGCGAGGAAGCGCATCAGGTCGTTAACCATGCCGCCCAAATCGGCTTGGTTCACTTTGTGGACAATGCCGCCGGCAAGGTGCAGCACAATTGTAATTGCTGCGGCTGCGCCTGCTGGAATGTCGGCAGTATCCGCCGGCGCAAAATACCCCGCGACGAACTCATGGCTGTCTATTACACCCGCCAAACGGACAGGGACGCGTGCGTTGGATGTGGACAATGCCTTGATATTTGTCCGGTGGATGCCATTACCATCGAATCGGAGCAGGCCCTAGTGGATAATCAGTGGTGTATTGGTTGCGGCGTGTGCGTCAATCGCTGTGATTTTGATGCCATCAGGATCGTAAAAAGAAAGGAGTCAGCTGAGATCCCCGCTGACTTCGAAAGCCTCCATCAAAAAATCCGGCATAGCGAAGAACCCGTTTAGGCAGGTCAGTCCCTTTTTCGGCTCCGCTCTGCCAACATTCTATTAACTTCCAAGACCTCCTGGAAAGGTGCAAATCCATCGTGTTGTACTGGTTGTCTGAGTAATGCTCCGTTCGTGAAAAAAGGAGTACAGACTCAACATGATATGTCGCGCTGCAAAAATATCTGTACCCCTTTAACTCCGGCTTTCATTCCTGAACATATTTTTGACTATTGCCATATACGTCAGTTGTCCGCCCGACTCAGCGGTCGTAAAATGCCAATGAGCACCAGGCCCATTAATCCAAAGGCGATTAATATCATAAATGCCACCTGGTAACTTCCGGTTGTATCAAACAGATACCCGGTCAGCCAGGGTCCGATGGATCCACCCAGCGTCCCGCAAAACCAGATCAGTCCGAAAAGGGCGCCATGCGCTCCGGTTCCAAAAAGCTCTGCAACGGTGGGTGATATCACCGTAAAAAGACCGCCATGCGCAAACCCATAGAGAACGGCAAATACAAACAGCATCCCCATATTTCCGGCCGCCAAAAGCAAGACCAGGCTCGTATTCAGCAAAATGAGGCAGACAACTAAAGATCGTTTACCCCCAATCCGGTCGTTGGCCCAGCCCATCACCAAGCGTCCCAGCATGCTGATGCCGCCGATGGTCGACAGCACGGCAGCGGCTGTTTGGGCTTGTAACCCCAAGTCACGCGCGTGCGGTATAATGTGGACGATGGTGGTAAATAGACAGAAAAAGACGGCGAATTCGGCCATGCAAATAAACCATAATTGCGGTGTACGCAGAGCTTCGCCCAAGGAAAAACTCTCTTTTTGAATGTTGGTTGCACAATCGGCATCTATGGTTTGCTCTCCATCAGGGCACAAACCCAATATCTGGAGATCCCGTTTCATGGGTTGGGCCAACACCACCAGGATCACCAAACAGCTGCTGCCGATGACAAGATAGGCATGGCGCCATCCAACCATGCTGATAATGATGGTGGCCAGTAAAGGAAACAGGAGTTGGCCGGCCCCGGTGCCCACCTTGACCAGCCCCGTCATCATGCCGCGCCGTTTGTCAAACCACCGGGCGATGGTGGACAATGTAATCACATCATGGGTGCTCAAGCCAATCCCAACCAGGATACCGTAAAACAGGTATAGCTGCCATGGTGTCGTCAATTGAGACAACAGCAAATATCCCAGTCCCATGCAGGTGCCCGAGACCGTCATGATAATCCGCGGCCCAATGCGATCGTTGAGCGCGCCCGACAACATCCCGACGCCTCCCATCATCAGGAAGGCCAGCGAGGAGGCACCTGAAATCATGGCGCGGGACCACCCAAAATCCTCTTGAAAACTCTTGAAAAAGACACCGTAGGTGAACATGGCACCGATGCAAAGGCTCTGAATCAGAAAGCTCGCGGCCACGATGTTATATCCGTAAAAATAGCGTGATTTCACTTTGGCTCCAATTTAATCAGGCTTCAAACTTAAGCACGGTCATCCCTTTTTGTCGGAACAATTAGTGCACCTGGACTACACCATAACTAGCTATTCTGTCAAAAGGAATTCGTCAGACACAAACCAGGCCTCGTTTGGCAGAACCGGCCAGGGGACTGCATTTAACAAGATGGCGGGAAGATCAAATTAGGCGACTCGAACAATCAGCAGGCGTTAACTCAGGCGGTGCAACCTGTACGTTTCCGGGTTGACTCATCCCGATTTTACTCTCCTGAACACAGATTTGATTTTTTCCGTTCTTTTTGGCCTTATACAGCATGGCATCGGATTTCTGAATCAGGGCCTCGACACTGAGCGCGTCTTCGGGACAGGTGGCGATGCCGATACTGATGGTCATGTGCTCCGGGTGGGGTACCCCGGCCAGCGTGAAGACATGGGCCTCGAGGGAGGATCGAATGCGCTCGGCAACTGACAGGGCATTGTTTTTACCGGCATACGGCAGCACGATGGCAAATTCCTCCCCGCCATAGCGAACAGCTAAATCGATCTCACGAGTGGAGTCTTTAATTATTTTGGCGCTCTCCCGTAAAATGATGTCACCGGCCAAATGACCCAATCTGTCATTGAGCTCCTTGAAATCATCCAGATCCATCATAATCAAGGCTGTGGAATATGTTTGGCGTATGGCGCGTTTGACTTCTATTTCGAGAAAACGTTTGAAATAGGCATGATTGTACAGGCCGGTCAAACCGTCTTTGATGGCTGAATCCATAGCGGTTTCATATTGGGCCTGCAATTGATCCATATAAGCCTTTTTCTTGAGTAGGGCATTTATGCGCACCAACAATTCCCGGTTGTTGATCGGCTTCACCAAAAAATCATCGGCACCCATTTCGACGCCTTTGATACGGCTCTCCAGATCGGACAGACTGGTCACCAGCACGATCTGTATATTTTTGGTCTCATCCATTTGCTTCATGCGGTTGCAAATTTCGAATCCGTCAGTCCCCGGCAACAATATATCCAATAATGTCAAGTCTATATTTTCTTTAAGCGCCAAGGCGAGTGCTTCTTCGCCGTCATAGGCTGTAATCACCTCATAGGGCTGATCGGCCAAGTAATTCTTGATAAGTTTGACGTCCTTTTGGTCGTCCTCCACCAATAACACCTTGGGAAGTACCCGCTGTTTTTCCGATACAAATGGACGGTCACCACTGTCTGAGAAAACAGCCTCGGATTGGGATCGAATAGTCAGCTGTTCCTGGTATTGGCGTAAACGCAGCATCGACTTGACCCGCGCGATCAGTTCCGTCTTGCTGACGGGTTTGTTCAGGAATTCTTCGGCCCCCATCTCCAAACCCTGGATTTTGTCATCGGCGCCACTAAGCGCCGTTATTAAAATGATGGGTATCGACGCGGTTTGCGGATCGTTTTTCAATATGCGCGTGACGGCATAACCATCCAAATCCGGCATCATGATATCCAGGAGAACCAAGTCCGGTTTCTGAGAAAAAGCCTTGTCTACCGCTTCTTTACCGCCAAAAGCCTGAATTATTTCGTAATTATTTCCTTCGAGCTGGGCGGTCAACAGTTTGACATTCATGGGTTCGTCATCCACGATCAGGATCCGGGCCTGGTACGGGGAAGGTCCCGCCTCAGGCTGAAGCTCAGGCTCCTCTGCCTGATTTAAAAATCCTTTTAGATTTTCTGCGAACTTGCGGGTATCGATAGGTTTGGATATGTAACCGGTACAACCAGCCTCACGAGCCCTTTCCTCATCCCCCTGCATGGCATAGGAAGTCAGGGCAATCACCGGTATGGATTTTAGCCTTTTATCCTGTTTGATAATTTGGGTAGCTTTGAGCCCGTCCATTCCCGGCAGCTGAATATCCATGAGAATCAGGTCAGGCACATTTTCGCGTGCCAGGCTGATCCCGGTCTCGGCATCCATGGCCGCAAGAACGTCATAGTCAGCCAGCCCAAGCAGGGTTTTGACCAGCTTCATATTGATGTCATTATCTTCTATAACCAGAACAGTATGCTTCGACATGTGTGCACTCCATTTTTTAATTCGCTCCGGTATCAAAACATGGCCAGATACCAGTCATCTGAACAATCGTTCCGGCTGTTCATATAGTTTATATCGTCCGCTTTCTGCCAAACTTTAGACTCAATTTATAACAACTTAATATTATTATGAATAAATACGGCCCAAGTCCATGACACTCCCCTAATGCAACAATTTTACTAAAGCTATTCAAAAACGGGCCGATATAGTTGGATATACTGCCTCTACCTGGTTTTTTTTACACATTCCAAAAGGATAAAAAAATGAAGCTCAGCGGGCCTACATTAAAATTGCGGCTGTTGTCGGCCATGTCCCTGATGTGTCTTCTCTTATTGCTCCTGGGTTCTGGCTACATATACAGTACAGCCAAAATATCCGACAGGGTCCATCAAATCAGGGAGTCCGATTATCCGCTGGCTTTCAATTGCATGCACCTGGAATTGAATGTCGAACGTGTTTTGGCCACCATCGGCAACGCCGCATCTGCCGGTCGCGACGAATTGCTGACGCCCTTGAAAAACATGGAATATCCGGTCAACCAGCATATCGCCAAAATAAGGCAGCTCACCGGCGACTCCCCGTTTTTAATTGCCAAAATAAATGAAATAGACGGACTATACCGCAAAACTTATCATATCGGTTTACGCTGGGTCAGAGCCATCCTGGATGATGATCCTGAAACCGCGTCAGCGACGGACCAGCAATTTTTTGATCTTCAAAACAACTTGAAAGCAATCATCGCCCAGGTCCGCGTCCATGGGTTACAGAGTTTTGCTGACTCCATGGATGATATTTCCAATCAAACCCAAACAGCCTGGTCAACAACCTTGCTCATATTCGGTGTGGGCACCATTTGCGTGTTCCTGCTCAGCATTCGTTTATATCGTTCCATGTCCTCGCCCTTGTCCGATCTGGTAAAGGTCATCAACGATATTCGTGACGAAACCTCAAACTTAACCCAACGGGTTGAGGTAGCCTCAAAAGATGAAATCGGTCAACTGGCAATGACATTCAATGCCATGCTGGACGATCTGGAAAAATCGGATAACAAGATTAGAGAACAAATGACCGGGCTTGAACATACCGTGGCTCGCCGGACTGCCCAGTTGCAAAGGGAAAAAGGAGCGCTGGCCGAAAGCGAACGGCATCTCAAAGCCATCTGGGATTCCACCCCCTCAGGGATAATGGTAATTGATGCTGAAACGCACCAAATTATCGATGCCAATCCATTTGCTCTAAGACTTATGGGCCGAAATCTGGATCAGGTCAAAGGACATATCTGCCATTCCTATATCTGCCCGGCAGAACTGGGTAGATGCCCGATTACGGATCTTGGAAAAACTGTTGACGGCCAATATCGCAAACTGGTGGGCGCAGATGGGAGCCAAATTGATATTTTAAAGACCGTGGTCCCGCTCACCAAAAAAGGCCACAAACTCCTGATAGAAAGCTTTGTGGACATCACCGATCTTAAGGACACCGAGCAGAAAGTTCGGGCCGCCATGCTGGATGCCGAAGAAGCCAACCGTGCCAAAAGTGAATTTCTGGCCAACATGAGTCATGAACTGCGTACGCCCCTGAACCACATCATCGGCTTTACTGAACTAATAGTCGACAATAGTTTCGGGGCGCTCAATCCGATCCAATCCGAGTACCTCAACGATGTGTTGGATAGCAGCCGGCACCTGCTCTCCCTGATCAACGATATCCTGGATATCTCCAAAATCGAGGCCGGTAAATTGGAACTGGATCGTGCCCATTTCAATCTTAAGTCGCTACTGGACAACAGCCTGACCATGATCAAGGAGAAAGCCATGAAACATGGATTGGAGGTGAACCTGCACTTTGACGACATCCCTGATTTCATCACCGCCGATCAGCGCAAATTAAAGCAGATAATGTATAATCTGCTTTCCAATGCCGTCAAGTTCACTCCCGACGGGGGCAGCATTACCATCACCGCTCGACCCACTGGAAATAACGCCGATAAAGACAGCGCCACGCCGGAATCCGTCAACTCAGATTTAAAAATTGAAGTCGCCGACACCGGCATCGGATTGAGTCAAACAGATATGAATCGGATATTCAGTCCCTTTGAGCAAGTTGAACATTCCCTCAGTCGTAAATTTCAGGGTACCGGTCTGGGATTGTCTTTGACCAAAAGTTTAGTGGAGTTACATGGTGGCAAAATCTGGGTTGAAAGCGAAGGGCAGCACCAGGGATGCAGATTCACCTTTACCCTCCCCCACCATTCTGAGACAAATCTTCACTGCGGAATGACCACATGAAAGGATGAACCATTATTCTCACCGCGACTTTCCGCCCAGATTTCACCGCCATGCAGTTCTACAAGCTGCCTTGTCAGAGAGAGTCCCAAACCGGTACCCTGGAACCGCCTGCATTTAGACTGCTCCACTTGTTCAAACGGTGTAAATATGCGTACCAGATCGTCAGGGTTAATACCAATACCGCTGTCGTTGACGCTGATCTGAACCCCAGAACCGGTCTCATCCTTTAACCGGCATTTATGCGCTTCCAACGATACGGTGCCACCATCGGGTGTGAATTTGACGGCATTGGAAAGCAGATTATACATTATTTGTTTGATTTTACGTTCATCGCCGTTGAGCATTTCCGGGATATCATCCAGATTGACGGATAGCTCGATCCCATGATTCAGCGACTTTTCTTTGAACATAATGATGCTGGCGTTTAGCACATCTTTGAGATTGAACTGTTTTCGTTTCAGCTCCAGCTTACCGGATTCTACCTTGGAAAGATCGAGGATATCGTTGATTAAAGATAGTAGATGCTTGCTGCTGCTGTAAACGTCGCGTAAATATTCATCCTGATCATCGTTCAGTTTGCCAAAATGCCGATCCAAGATCAGCTCGGAAAATCCGATAATATGATTCAAGGGCGTACGCAGTTCATGACTCATGTTGGCCAGAAATTCGCTCTTGGCTCGATTGGCGATTTCAGCTGCCTTTTTGGCCATTCGGGCAGCCGCCTCAGCACGCTTGCGCTCCTTGACTTCCTGGTGCAGTGCCTCATTCGCCTTGAGAATATCGGCAGTTCTTTCTGCAACCCTTTGTTCCAGTTCCTCATTCACCCTTTTTAATTTCTCTTCGGCCTGCTTTATGACGGTGTTGGTCTGCGTCAACGAAACTTGTTGCCTTTCTATGGTTTCAAATGCTTTGGCATAACGCAGGGATAACAAAAATGCCTGCGAAAAGATAAAGGCAAATAGGCCCGCAGGTACAAAGTATGCCGTGTTGACCACATTGTTGGAATGTAGAATATCGTTCAGTGCGGTTAGAAAAAGAATGCAGAACCCAACCATAAATACCAGGGCCACCCTGTCTTTATTAATGGATGCCAGTGCTAAAACAACAATGGCATAGACAAAGATAGCTAGGGTAAATATCTGATAGGCTACCAGTGTATACGAAAATATCCTTGCGGGTAACAGAATTACCGTTGCCGTAAAGACAAAACCGGCAAGAACGAAAATTCGGCATAAATCCCGCGAAAAACGCTCTGAAAACAAGGAATAGACGAACTGGACAAAGACGGGTACGGCCAGGTAATATGACAGGTACTCCAGCTTAATCAATAGCTCCCAGGGCACGTTGTCGAATGCCTCCAGGAGATAGCGTTCACCGGTTGTAATTAAACGTACGGCAATCAGCAGGCAGAATGCACCGAAATACAAGGGCGACCGCTCATTTCTGCGTAAAATATAAATACCCAAATGATAGAGACCGATCATTAAAATGCTGCCGAATAAAAACAGGTCATAGGAGATTTGAGTATTGCGCCTCTCTTGAAGTTGGGCTGCGGTGCCTAACCTTATTTGCTCCCACATACCGCCCTTGCGATGGGCATAATTCGAAATTTGCAATACCAATTCGATATCACCTTCCAGGTGGCCCAGCGTTACGACGGCAGGATGGAACTGGGGTGCAGCCGATTCGGGAGATGTGCCCACCTTGCCCACATTGTAAACTTCGTTTCCATTCACAAATATTCTGGCGGCAGTTGCAAAATCCAATATTTTTAGAGCCAGGTCCGAAGCGGTTTTAGAAGTTTTAATTCGAAGATAAAAGGTGGCATAGCCGTGTCCGCTTGGGTGACCGTCTTGGGTCTTATGTCCGTTCCAGGACTTGGGGACTTGAATAAATTCGGTATCACCGACTTCTGTAAGATTCGCGATTTCGGATGGCGATGCCAGACATTTCCACAAAAAGCCATATTCCCCATTTAAGGCGATACTCCCATCTACAGGAAACTCCCAGTGGCTCAGGTCCAGAACCCCTTTTTGGGCTACCGGCGCCGTCGTGTGGGTATCACCCGGTGAACATCCGAAAAGCGTCAAAAGCATCCAGAAGGCTATCACCACAGCTTTTAGATTCAGATTCGGCATACTAACAAAGCTCAAGTGCGGGCCCCTTTCGAGAAATTCGTAACTGTTTCCGGTTAAAAAATGCCGATGTATTTTAACATTGCTAAAATATTGTGGCGATTTCTCCTCTTTAATATTAATCGACTGCTGTGGGCGAAACTTTAGGCAAAAACAACAGTGTTTGCAAAAATTATGCTTGCGGAATATGTGACATTCATGTAAGTTATGCGGACAGCGGATATGCACGTGTTTCTGCAATGAAATATGGCGCCATCATTTGCGCTGGTGATATCAGGGAGGAACGATGAATCGGAATGCTATCTTTGGTGTAATCGCTTGTATCATGTGCGCCTTTATTGCCTATTTTGTTGCAGTTCAAATCAATGGCTTTATAGGTATTTCAGCATTAGATAAGGAACTGCCCCGGGTACCGTCATCAAAGCAACTGCTTGAATCGGACCAGACGACTATCGCGGATGTGCCTCCCACCCTAAGTCTTCGCATAGCCGATTTCGGTTCGGTGGGCGTGATACCGGATGCCCATCAATGGGGTCAAGATTACTCTCACAATCTTCGTCATTTTGAAAAGGCCATCCTGCCGGATCCACCTTATATTGACGAGGCTGAATTCACCCAAGCCGCCGAACAGTTCAAGCAATATGTCGACTTGATTGCAAGTTATGGCCTCAACGCCATCACGATTCCATTTTTACTCGAATTCATGAATTTTGATCTGGTTGAAGATGGCTTTGCCGTTTATCCTCGGGATGACCTTTTTCGCCAACGGCACAATGCCTTGAGAGTGCGCTTCAAAGAGTTGTTTGCCTATGCCAATAGCAAAGGCGTCGACATCCTGCTTTATTCAGATATGGTAATCCTAACACCACCTCTGAAATCGTACCTACAGCAAAAATTGGGCAGCCTCGACCCAACCAAGTCCGTCTTTTGGGACGTATACAAATCTGGACTACAAGAAATTTTTAAAGAATTTCCCGAGATCAAAGGCATCTATATCCGTATCGGTGAAGCCGGAACGATCTATAATACCGAAGGCTGGGATTATGCCAGCGAGCTGTTGGTAAAAACCAAAGAGGCCGTTCAGACTATGCTGGAGGCTTTCCTGGAGGTTGCCGAGCAATTCAACAAGCTGGTCATATTCAGAACATGGTCAGTAGGTGTGGGTAAAATTGGTGACATGCACACCAACCCGGATACCTATAAAATGATCCTGGAAAATATCGATTCAAACCACCTGGTTGTTTCCACGAAATATTGCAATGGTGATTTCTATAGTTATACCCCTTTAAACCAAACCCTTTATTCAGGGCGGCACCGCCGCGTCATAGAATTTCAGGCACGTAGAGAGTTTGAAGGTTTCAATGCCTTTCCGCTTTACATGGCCCCATTGCACCGGCTGGCGCTTGAGACTTTCATGAAAGAAAATAAACACATTGTAGGGGTCTGGCTCTGGACTCAATATGGCGGTCCCTTGCGGGCTGGTCCGCTATCCTTGTATCCTTTCCACGGATTCAACCTGATTACCGATCTGAATGTCTACGCAACCGCCCAACTGGCCAAAGATCCAAGCGCTGATATTAATGCATTAACGGAGGCTTGGATCGTCGCTAACTTTGGCAGCCATCCCCAAGTTGTAACCGAGCTGAAAGAAATATTTTTTGCCTCTTTTGAAACCATGAAAAAGGGACTGTACGTCAGCGAATTTGCATCCAAAGAAGTCAAGGCGCTGGGATTACTGCCGCCGCCCATGTTGTGGATTTTTGAATGGGACATCGTCAGTGCGGGTAATTCCGTCTTGAGCAACCTTTATTACATCTCTAAAGAAAAGATCGATCAGATGATTGCCGAGGGCCGCGAAGCCATACGTGAAGCTAAAAATATGAAAAGGCGGCTGACGGCTATTCAAGCCGACATTACCCATAACCATCAGCATTTTGCCGTATTGATGGATTCAGTGGATTATCAGATTGATCTCTTTGAAGTTTTAGCCAGCTATCGCGCCTTTATTCTGAATTATTATCGCTGGATCGATACAGGTGATAAAGTCTCTGCCAAGTCCTGGCGTCAAAACCTGCAGGAATTTAAAACCCGGGGAACCCGGCACATCGAAACATATGGCCGCAATCTTGATTTCCCGGCCTACAATTTCGGCGAAGCCCTGGCCGGCGTACGACTGGCCCAAAACACAGGGCTCGCGCGCAATATCTCCGCGATATTGGCGGTGGTGATATTCCTCCTTATCGCCGCAAGCATCATATATCCCGGCAACCGGTTGGCGGCCGGATTGCGCTTGATTTTCACGGCTCTGGGTTCGCCCTTCCGGTCATCGGCCTCTTTTGATTCCGGGCGCCCATCCGCCATCATGCTTATAATTTTGATCTTATTGACCATCGGTGCCGGCCTGCTATGCATTACCGGATTTGCGGCACCGGTGACCTGTATAGCCGTATATGCATTCACATTGACTTATATCGCCATGTTGTTTCTCTTGCTTGGCAAAGACAACCCGGCGGCCGTGTTGTCCATTCTTTCACCGGCGATCCTGCTTTGGCTTGTTTATTTGGTGATTTCAGGGGTGAGAGGCCCGGCACTTTTATGGTATCATTTCTGGACCAGTGAAAGCTTCTGTCAGATACTCGTAGGGATTACTGCCTTTTTGCTCTGCTGGAGTTACGTGGTTTTTTACGCTGTCATCCGCAAAAGTTTTAAATTCACTCGCGCGGCTGCGCTGTCCATAATCTTGCTGATCCAAGGGATCCAATTCATCCTGCTGGGCGCCGTCAGCCACCTAGCGACTCTAGAAAAATCTCTGACCGTCATCAACGACGAGCTTCTGGTGCTGCCCGGAGGACTATCCAGAATAATGGGCATCACCACACATTTGGACATTCCGACTGAAATTCCGATTTATCTCCTTTACCTTGGTATTGTTTTAACGGCCCTGGGCGTTATCCTGAGGATCCTGGCCGCTAGGCTAAAGTTCCGAAATACAAGTCCAGTATAAAGCACATCGGCGGCTAAGGGGTATTGCGAATTAGTCCTCCGGAACCGCGCCTTTTTCGGCCAACGTTGCGCACACCACATAGTATGGCGCCAGAAACATGCCTTGTCGTCCTAGAACTTTAATCATGGCATTAAGGAGCATTTTGACAATCTTCTTTGGCAACGGCCCATCGCTATTGTAATAGCCAGCCGTTATCTCGACCGAAAAGCCTGTATTCCTGATAGTGCTTTCAAGCCAGTCAAATTCCATCAAATGCTCACACCAGTTTCCGGTATATGGATCACATGTGTTGGTGGGATGATCGATATGATACGTAATACTTCCTCGCTGCCGGAATTCATCAACACATTTCTCTATGTCTCGTTGAATGAGACCTCTGGTTGAGCGCGCCAGTTGTTCAACTACCTCCTGACTCAATTCCGGAGCATAGGTGGAGATCATTTTCTTTCTAACCTCCAAAAAGGCTTGAAGCGTGTCTCTCTCTTTATGTCCCCTTATTTTATTTCTGGACTTGTACTCAACCGCGATCTGCTGTTTCTTCAGCGAGCGTACGTGTTTCGGATTTTCAATATTGGCACCGGATGCATACACAATTCGGAATTCATGGTCTGTCAACGAACTCAACTTTCTGAAATGGGATTCAACATCATAAATATGCTCAAGTACATCGTAGGAAGTAATCGCGTTAATGGAAATTGAATTCTCGTGTAGGTGTGAAACCAGTGCATCCACATCCCCACGCACAATATGGTCCAGCTTTAAGCCCAAGACATCGGAAACGGTTCTGACATCCGTACAGCTAACTTCATAGATGTCATTGTAAACAACTCCGATGCCCATCTCAGCTGCCAGGAATGAAATGATGCCGCACCCCCCACCGTAATCAACCAGAACTGCGTTTTGGGGTGAGACCCGACAGTTGTGTAGGGAAAGATAGAGAAGTCTGCCATACAGTTGCAAGGCACCCTGAAGATTCGCAGTATATTTTCCAAGGTGTCGCCGGATATATTCAGAGATCTTCAAAGCTTGCAGGTCAAGATTGATTAATTTATCGTAAAGTCGGATCTGGGCCAAAGCAATCTGGTCTACTAACTGTTTGTGCTGATTCTTTCCGGTTGGATTTTGTTTTGCTTGCATAGGTCTTACATTCTTTATACCAGTTCAGCTGTTAAAAATTTGTTCCGATTGAAAGCTGTCTTATAGGCATCGGAATGTTTGTATGACAGCAGCTATATTACGGAGTTATTTCAGGGGCTGGGATGTTTTACAATCATTTTCTTGTTCGGCTTGGAAATGTTATCAGCGGTAAAAGCGGATACTGTCTGAATGTGTTTCGTAGGATACTTTAACCATAAGTTTGGGCGCGGTAGCCCTGAGAGCGTTTTCAAGTCGGACATTAAAAGCACCCTGGGGGCTCAATTATTTGGCCTCATCCAGCACACTGCGCACCATCTTTGCCATCTGGGCGCCGGCCACGGGTTTGAGCAGAAAGCCTTTGATGCCGAGAGCGCGTGATTTTTCTTCATTGATCCGGGCGCTAAAACCAGTGCAGATGATGATGGGAACGTCAGGCCTGATCGATAAGACTTCTTTGGCTAACCTATCCCCGGTCATGTTGGGCATGGTCATATCGGTGATGATCAGATCAAAGCTATGAGGTTTGGCTTTAAAGGCCTCAAGCGCATCTAGACTGCTATAACGAGCCTCAACCTGGTATCCATAACGTTCCAACATCTGTTTTTCGAATTGAGCGATCGGTTCCTCATCGTCGACCAGCAAGATACGCTCATTTCCTTTTTCGATGATTTCAGCTTTTTCAAATATTTGGGACTGATCCACACCATCCGCCAAAAGCGGGAAGTATACATCAAATGTCGTGTATTGATTTAGTTCGCTTTGCACGATGATATCGCCGCCATGTTCCTTGGCGATTCCATAGACCACGGATAGACCCAACCCCGTACCTTTGGTCTTTCTTTTGGTGGTGAAATACGGTTCAAAAATCTTTTTTCGAATGTGCGCATCCATACCGCAGCCGGTATCCGAGACTGTGAGTCTGGCGTATGACCCCGATTCCAAACTGCTGCCCTCGATCGAATTTTGCTCCAATTTGACTTCCTTCAACTGAACCATAATGTTCCCACCGCTAGGCTCGACAGCATGATAAGCATTGGTTATCAAGTTCATGGCCAGTTGATGAATTTGGGTCGGATCTGCCATCACCAGACCGCAATCCGACTGGATATCCTGCACAATATCAATATCGGCCGGAATGGAAGACCGGCTCAACGTAAGCACCTCTTTCATTATCTGCTGGATCCGTATGGGAATCATGCTCTGTTCCGATTGGCGGCTGAATGCCAGAATCTGTTGGATCAGATCACGGCCGCGCTTGCCGGCCTGCAGAATTTGTTGAACATTTTGATGCTGCAGGCTCCCTGGCGTCAAGTCTTGAAGCAGCAATTCGGACATGCCGATAATTGGGAATAGAATATTGTTAAAATCATGGGCGATCCCTCCGGCAAGATTGCCGATGGATTCCATTTTTTGAGCTTGTCGCAGTCCCTCCTCCATATTTTTTACGTCCGTAATATCGGTGGCGATTTGAATCCTTACCAGGCGGCCGTCAATCCATTGGATGGCGCGGTCATTATTTATATACCATTTTTTGGTAATCGGATTTTGACCTTGCCAGGTATATAAGCCGGTGGGGTTGCCATTTTCGTCGATCAATTTATCATTACTGCAGATTTGACAGGGGCCGGATTCATTTCGAAAAACCTCCCAGCAGATTTCACCGGTCATATCCCTGCCAAAGGACTCAATTATGTGCTTGTTCATAAACAGGATCTCATACGTTTGCATGTCGGCCACGTAAATAGTGGCGTCAATACCGTCCAGAACGGTCAAAAACATATTGTGGGCCATATTCAGCCGCTTTTCGGTTTGTTTTCGATCCGTTATATCAAGGGCCGTAAAGGTGACACCCTCCGACCAGTCATCCGGGTTGATGGGAGTCGAACTCAATAGAATGTCACGGATGGCACCGGATTTGTGCTGCCAGCGTGTTTCTACGGTACCGGTGCCTTTCTCTCGAATTTGTTCGTATTTCATTTTACCGACGTATTCATGCTCCGCATCGCTGGGGTATAAAATTCTGGCTTCTTTTTGTAGCAGTTCTTCCCGCGCTCTTCCCACCATCTCACATAGACGTTCATTGGCTTGCGTAATTATGCGATCGCAAACCATCCCAATACCGATTGGTGCCGCCTTGAAAATGCTGCTTAAAGTTTCTTCACTTTGGTGTAGGGCCTCGTTTTGATTCTTGCGATCGGTGACATCCGACATAATATGAACGACACCTTGCAGCTTGTTATCGATTCCAAAAAGCGGGTCGGCAATGACCTCGATCCAGCGCTCACCGACTTGTACTGATTCGGACTCACGACTGCGTGTTTGTTCGATACGATGTACCGGGCAATCGACTATTGGCTCCGATGTGCCATGAACCAATTCAAAACACTTTTTACCGATAATTTGGTCTGCCGGCAGATCCAGAATATCCATGGTGGCTTTATTGGCCTGGGTGATGGTCCATTCCGCATCCAAGACACAGATTGAATCGTTTACGGCATCAAAAGTCGCCTGCCATTGCGTAGCCATTGTTCGGAGTGATTCTTCCGTTCGTTTCCGCTTGGTAATATCTGAAAAGCTGACCAGACCCGCGACAATCTCTCCCTGACTGTCCCTGATGGGACTGCCAAAGACCTCCAAAAGCACTTCAGTGCCGTCGGGATGGACCACAACCATATCGTCAATAGAGCTGCTTTCCCCCTGAAGCGCCCGCACGATCGGCATCTGCTCGGGTGGATACAAATCCTGGGTTCCGAAGCGAAAAGCCTGATACATTTCCGCCAGCGTGTCTTTTTCAGTACGATTCATAAGGCCACGACCCAGCAGTCTTATGGCCTGCTTATTGGCCAGAATCGGCTTGCCGGAAGGTGCCTTCACCATAAAGACACCCACTTGCAGGTTGTCCATCAAGGCACTCATAAATCGACTTTGAGATTCGAGCTCTCTTTCCGTGCGGGTACGCTCGGTAAGGTCGTAGGTGGTGGCTATGATTTCTTCAATCTCATTCGTGTTTGGGTTCCGAATGGCTCTACCGGTTGATTTTACCCAGATGAAATGGCCCTGTTTATGTTTGATCCGATGAGAAACGCTCGCATTCATTTCCTTATCAAGGATGTCGCGGTACTTCTTTTGAATTTTTTCAAGGTCATCCGGATGAAAAAAATCAACTGCTTTTCGACCGATCATCTCTTCAGGTTTGTAACCCAATAAATGCCTGAAGGTGGGCGATGCATATTGACAAACGCCATTTGGATCATGCTTGCTCAACAAGTCGGTGGCGTTTTCAGCTATCATGCGATAATAACTGTTTTCATCTTGCAAGGCTGCCAGGCGATTTTCCAATTCCGTATAGCTGGGATTTCGAGACATGGCTGTCACCATTATTTGGGTTATTCTCAAATCTTCAGTGGAAGGATTTTCTGGTCACGAACGAAAAAACGGAATGACCCTTTTTAAGGTAGTAATGAATAAGGTGTAATTTAATATGATTCTTAGCCTTCTTCCTTACGGTTTGTGGGAAAAGTAGTAGAGTATTTCCCAAATCTAAAAAAGTGTCAATCCGTATAGCTACTCAAAGGCGATAGGTAAAAATACTTAGAGTATTGTACTTATTTATAAAGCTCAAGTGATACGCCAGAGAGGCTCGCTTGTGTTCAGTTTTAATCCAGGCAACTGTTTGAGTTCTTTGATCACTGTTAGGCCGCCGCAATGAATTTTGTATAAACAGTTGTGTAACTTAGTTTTTGTAAAGATTCATCTTAATACAGCGAGCAGCGGCGGCCGTTACAGTGCTTTAAGAACGAGCTTTGGCTGGTATAATTCACGATGCGGCTAACGCTGCTTGAATCCCGAATCCCGCAACTCAGCACCCGCACCCCGTTATGCTTGCGAGAAAACCGGCCAGCGCCCCACATACTCGCTGCCCCGGACAACGAACAAGTCACCGAATTGCAGCATGACGCTCTCACTCTGGGAGGGTCGTAGAAACACATAGTCATCAACCCCAATATCGATATTTGCCGGCCCATTTAACATTTCCTGATTGGTGCTGCGGCCATATAGCGAATTGATGATCAAACCTGCAGGCGAGTGGGGTACGGCCTTCCAATAGCCTCCATAGATAAAAAGGGTCGTACGCCAACGCGGCTTGAGTTTATGCAAGATAAAACCGACGGATTCTAAATATGGAATTCTTATGCCTTCAATTTTTTTTAATACAGGCGTCGCAATAAACAGGGCCTGCTCATAAGCGCGTAAACTTTTTAAATCAAAATTAGACGGCTTGACCAGGGCCGAACCCACCGAGATATCATTGAGCAGGCTTTTTTTACGATACATGCTGAATGTTGGACTGCCGGCACCGTTAAAGGTCAGTCTTTCACTGTAAAGTGCCGGAAAGTCAGCTTTCAGATAATTTATAAACTTTTTATATCGCCGGGCAACCTGTAACAAGGCGACTCTGGTTGGGATCAGCAGCTTGCCTGATTTGGCCACATGCGGATCGTAACCCATGAAACCGGCCAGGTGTAGATGCCGCGGATCATCGGCAATTATTTTTAGTAATGGCCCCAGCTGCTTTGGTTCGGATACACCTCCCCGATGAAGCCCCACATCAATCTCAATGTTGACATGCATCTCTCTTCTCATTCGATGGGCGGCATCGCGATATTGCTCCAGCCTTTCCTGGGAATCAATCAGCCATTGAATTTTGGTGTCGTTGTTTGAACGGGATGCCGTAGCCAATTCACGGTAAAACGTGTTGAGCGCCTGGATCGGAAACGGTTTTCCCAACAATATATCCACATCTGGAAAAGACGATAGAACCAAGTTAAGAAAAGGACGATGAAACACCATGAGTTTTCTGGTTCGTGTACGTTCCAGGATATAGCTTATCAGTTTCAGACTTGGCAGAGATTTGACCACCAAGCGGAAGCGCTCCAATGCTCCCATGCTAGTTCGCAGTGCCTCCAGGTTTTTATCCAGGATGTCGAGATCCAGGACCAGCACCGGATGCCCCGGCCCCTTCTCCCGCATCAAGGTATTGAGACCCGAAAAATAGTCGTCATGGCCGACTCGTTCAATATTCGCTTTCTTTCTCAGCATCGGTATCGCTCACCAGTTTAACCAAGGTTTTTGAGTTAATTTGACTTTCCAGAACGTCTGACCAGAGGGTTACTTGCCAGTCTTCCATCTGCGCCCAGCTTTACTTTACTCCCTTGGCCTGGAAAATCTCCAAGAAATCGCTGCGGTTCAGTACCGTAATGACACCCATCATACCTCACCGACATCGTCAGTGAAAGTGAATGCGATCACGTAAATATGGCGATTTCTGCTCCTATATACAGAAACCGTCATCAAATTCAAAGCAGGAATATCTTGTAATGCCATATCATATTCAAAGGTGTGCCGCCTGGACGAAAACGAGCAAGTGGAACCTGGATCCCGCGGATGCTCAATTGCTTTTGTCAGACATCCGTTCCGATCGAGAACCCCTTAATATTTCATCTGAATGACATTAATCACCATTTTGAAATTTTGCCTTAAATATACGGCCCCATACAAGTTTAAGCAAATTCCCATAAAGTTTTTGACACCCGGCAAATCCTGTTTTAAAGGACACATAATTTCTGATATTACATTAAAAAACTAATCCCCTAAAAAGGAGACGGCCATGGGTAAAAAGCTTAGTTTGATTGATTTATACGAAATGAAAAAAAATGGCCAAAAGCTGTCCTGGCTGACGGCATATGACTATCCCACAGCCCAATTTGCCGAAGCGGCCGGACTTGAAATGCTACTGGTCGGTGACTCTCTGGGCATGTGCGTCTATGGCTACAGCAGCACCATTCCGGTCACCATGGATCAGTGTATTTGGCATTGCGAAGCGGTCCGCCGCGGTGCGCCCAATACCTTTGTCATCGGCGACATGCCCCTTGGAAGTTATCAAACCTCCGATCAAGATGCCGTTGTCAACGCCATCCGCTTTCTCAAGGAAGCCGGCGCGGATGCCATCAAGTTGGAGGGCGGTGTTCGCATTGCCAATCGCATCAAAGCCATTGACGAGGCCGGTGTGGTTGTTGTGGGGCACATTGGATTGACCCCGCAATCTTCCGGCCAATTAGGTGGGCATAAGGCCCAGGGGCGAACAGCCGATACAGCCAAGCTGGTTGTCGCGGATGCCCTGGCGGTTCAAGATGCCGGAGCCAAAATGCTTTTGGTGGAAGCGGTCCCCCCGGAAGTCACGCGCTATATCTGGGAAACCCTGGACATCCCCGTATTGAGCATTGGTGCCGGTCCTCATTGCGACGGCCAATTACTGATCGTAAGCGATCTGATCGGCCAGTTTCAGGCCTTCACCCCCAAGTTTGTCAAAAAATACTGCAATGTGGCCGAGGTTATCACACAGGCCATGAAAACCTATGTTGCCGATGTAAAGGCGGTGACCTTTCCGGATGAAGACACGTACTGTTATCATATGATTGAAGGCGAAGAAGAAAAGTTTCTGGAAATGATGAAATAACTCCAAGCTATCTCAAAACAATCTAACTCCGCCGAGGCCTGGCAAAAGGGTCAAAAAGCTCATTAATGACCAGAACGTTCCCATTGTATTTGTCCAGTCCCATGCCAGAGGGCTCAATATTTATTTTGAGATAGGTTGATACCGAATAAGCCCTGGGATGGGGTTGACCTCTTGGCCCGATGCAGAAAACCATAGCTAAAGCAGCATTTCCCGACGCCCCTGGTGACTAACAAATTAATTTATTTATGTCGAATTCGGTGGGCACAAATAAACACCGGGTTGATATGTCGTTCTGAAAAATAGGTGGGTCGCTTTTCGCTCGAATCGGAACGTTGCTGACAATTACTATAAATGGCGGCTGGATTGCCGCTGGCCAAGGGGGCTTTGAAGCAGGTGGCGGGCATGGACATTATGCCGCTATTGACGGGATTTACGCAACGAATCAAAAAGTTTGGGGCCGAAATCGCGTTTCAAAAGATGTATTTATGATTTTATTTTTTTAATCTTCGCGGGGCTCTCAAATTTAACGTTGTTAAGATCCCGCAAAGTACGCGATGCAAGTCTCAAATGGAGCCGCCGTTCGATCCCGACCCTTCGATCTTGACCTGATCTTCGCTCTGATTCCCATGCCGTATTGGCTGCAAAATCACGCCGCTCCAATCCGGATCGCCGACCGCCGTTATCGTTTGAAAACATCTGTTCCATTGTGATCACCTGCCTAATTCAATCCGAACGACTCTATGTATATAGCCTTTCTGGCATTTTTTTTCAATATCCAAAATTGGTTTGATCGCACTTTCCAGTGAGAGTTTATAGCCAACGCCCCAAAATTTAATTTAGGTCAAAAAAATCTCTAATTATGCGAACATACTCCTCAGGCGCGTTCAGGTAGGGGAAATGACCGGCCTTGCCCAGGGATTTCACCGGGGCGGCCGGATAGGTCGTTTTGAGCAAGTCTCTTAACACCTTGGCCACCAGGGGGTCATTGTCCGCCTCCACAATCAAGACCGGAGTCTGAGCTTGAATGAGTTCCGGTGCTTTAAAGTAATCAATCACACAATTATAGCGCGCCAGAAACTGGGCTTTGCTCATCATGCCATACGACTGTTCGAACATATAGGCTTTGACCAACTCCGAATTCCCTGAGGCCGGATAGATTCGGTTTTCGGTGTTCTTGCGCAGAAACATCAGGACAGTCCATTCCGGCAAACCCGGCAGTAATTTACCCAGAAACCTATTTTTCTCGGCAATGTAGTCATTGGGCGGGAATGTGTTAGCGAAAATGGCCTTTTTGACCAAATCGGCATGCTTGGCCACCAGGTACTGACCAAAATATCCTCCCAACGAGCTGCCCACCAAATACACGGATGTGATCTCCTCCGCTTTTAAAATGGCCCTCACCCCCTGGGCCAGTGCCGAGAGACTTTTTACAGGCGGATAGGTTAAGGATACCACCCGAATATCATTTTCAAGGTCCATGAGCTGTTGCCACCATATGTCGTATGCGCCCGTCATGCCATGCAAGAACAGTATTGCCTTGCTGCCTTGTCCCATGGATACATAACGCCAGATATTTCCCTCCACCTCAAGTTGTCGGGTCGGATACTTGTTCCGAAAATTCAGCAAAGATTGGCGGGTATCCCGGTCCACCTGCTTATAAGTCTTCTCAAAGGTAGGTCGTGGCACAGGGAAACGGTATACGATCACCAGGCCCACCAATAAAACGAAAATGACAAACAATCCCTTTTTAGCCATGTATGCTCCTTTGCTTTATGGCTTGCTCAACCCATCATTATCAGTCAGAATGCCGGGAGACGCGTCGGGGACGGCATCATCGCGATATTCGATATCTTCCCCGCGGGGATCGATGGCACCCACCACCGGAGACGTTCTCGGTATCGGTATGGTCGGAACCTGATCCGCCAAGGTTCGGGATAATCGCTTGCGTAAGCTCCAGACAATCAAACCCAAGCCGCCGCCACAAAAGGCCGTAAAATAGTATAGGCCAAAAGGACCGAGCTTCGAGACGACCAACGAGGAAGTGATGGGGCCGAAACAGGCCCCAATACCAAAAAAAAGTATCAAGGCCGCACTGACCGGTACGATCTCGTTTTTATCAATATTGTCCTGGGCGCGCGCCATGGCCACCGTATAAATGGAAAAAACGATACCAAAACAGATGGTCAGGGAATAAAGCCAACCCAGGTTTAACCTTCCCAAAACGATCATAGCCACACTTACCAGGCAGACAAGGAATCCCAGGGTATAAAGAACCAATAGTCGATCCAGCCGGTCAGAAATAAACCCCACCGGGAATTGAAACAACAGTCCGGCCCAGATGGTGAGGCTCATGTAAAGCGATACCTGCGGAACGTTCAGGCCCATGTCCAATGTTACCATGGGTGCCATGGCATAGAAGGAACTGTTGATCAGTCCACCAATAAACACGGCCACCATGCTCAATGGGGCCAGTTGGAACAATTTGACGAAGTTATACCGGGGGACTTCCAACGGCTGGGGTTTAACCGCCCCGGTAATGGAAATAGGAATCAGACACAGGGCAAATAAGATCGCGGCAATCATGAATATGGCGTGACCCTGCACATCGCTGACGTTTAATAAAAACTGGCCGCTGCCTATCCCGAAATAGACTAAAACCATATAGATGGATAGCAGGCGACCGCGAAAGACCGGTTCTACTTTTTCATTTAACCAGCTTTCGAGCACCATAAAAAGGCCGGTGACACACAGGCCATTGAAAATCCGCAACAGGCCCCATAACCAGGCCGACATGTAAAGACCATGCGTCAACGATACGGCTGTCATAACCGCTGCAAACACGGCAAAACCGCGAATATGACCTACTTTTTGAACGATTCTCTGTCCGAAATAAACCCCGGTTAGAATCCCCAGATAATTGGCTGACATGACCAGACCAATTATCTGGTCCCCGTAGCCCTCGAGCCGCATGTTGATACTCAACAGACTGCTCATCAGGCCGTTTCCCATGGTTAAGAAGACTGTGGCGATGAATAGAGGCAGAAATGATTTGATTGTAGCAATCAATATCGGATCATCTCCCGGGACCGTGCGGAAGTGTATCTAGGCTAAAATTCACCACCCGTATACGCAAATTTATAAAGAAGGGAAAGTAAATTCTGATATTTCTTTGTTAAAAAATGGGATGGCTATGCCGGGGGGCATATTTTGATGACCACCGCTTTATCACCCCACATCAGTTTTCGATGCCCGTCTCACCCCAGAGCCTCCGCCACCCATCTGTGAAGTTCATCTGTATGCGCAGAGATCCAATGCATTAAACCGATGTTGTGATTGATATAGGTGTAGTACTCATCATCATCGGGCTGAGGGATTTCATAATAATCCATCAGATCCCAGTTGAGGACATATAGATTGGCGATGCCCAGCATGGGGACCAGATTTTGCTTTTCCTGATTGCTGAGGGACTGAACATGCTCTAAGGAGCGGCAGGCATTATCATATGTGTTCAGAAAAAGTCTCAATTTTTCAGCACGTAGCCCTTGCTGTTCGATATCCCAGATGCTGGTAAAATATACCAGACCCAGAGCCAAATCAAACAGGCGGTAATCGATTTTGGACCAGTCGAAATCAAAAAGGCCCACAACCTTTTCATCACAATATTTCAAATTGCCAGGATGATAATCACAGTGGATTGGCATCTCAGGCATACCTTTAAAAGTCTCCGTAAAAGAAACGGCATCGTCCAGGATGCTACAAATGATTTTGAAATTGGCTTGGAACAAGCGGTCGCAACGTCGATCTCTGACCTGGTTTAGAAATCCGGCGAAGGTGGTTTTAAAAGTAGCAATAAAGGGCATAATTGGCGGTTGAACCCGGTCCGTCCCCGGAGGCTTTTTGAAACCATGTCCGCTCTTGTGTAGCTGCGCCAGAGTTTCAGCCGCACTGACAAACTCCTGGTCGCTCAGATTTGTCCGGGTCCAGGTATACCTGTCCTCGCCGTCTAGAAACTCGAATAAAGCCCACAGGGCCTTATCGCTGGGATGGTCCTCTGGCCCTGATGTCTCCACCAGGGTGGTCGTATCCCTGCGGGGTATGATCCTGGCAGCCAGAGCAAAACCATTTGTTTGTAAATGGACGAGTAAGGCATGTTCAAAGCGGATCTCTTTTTCATCAATATTGGGATTATACAATCGCAAGAAATATTTATCCACCTGATTCCCGGTTTGCAGCCATAACGCGAACCCTTTGTTACAATATCCGCCCAAAATTTCCTTGATTCGCTTCACACGGCCCAGATCGTATTCCGATTCCACTGTCCGGCGAATCAAATCGATTAGCGTTTCACTGATTAGGTTTGAACGGCATTCCATAAGATTAATCCTTTGAGCCTTGTTAAAACATAAATTCAGGCCGCGGAGAACCATTGGCGCAGTTATGCACTGCACCCTCATAACCAAAAGTGGTCCAAATTACAAGCCCACCCGAGATTGGAATCGGCCATTCACTGAAAATCCAAAACGGAAACATCCCATCTATCATTTGCCACATAATTCTTGCCTTATCAACCGAAGCGAAACGCTATCCCGACGTCAGTTATAAAGGTAAAAAACGAAAAACCACGGATCCATCGTTAAAGCCAGGTCAGAAGAATATAGTACAAGCTATTTCAAAATCAGAATTAAGCCACAGGGCAAGGGAATGGACAGATATGATCGAGGTCATCCTGGTAATACAAACGTATTTTGTGAGAACTTGTAGTAATAATGGTTAGCTGTTTTCGCTCGGGAAGGTTTTGCGCGGCCTTACTCTTTTTACGAGTCTTTTTCGGGCTTTTTATGAAGCGTAATCGGCATTGTATACCGAAAGATCTCCAGGCAGTCTTCAATCAGTTCTTGATTGGCGGTACTTAGACTTATAAATTCACACCCGATACCGCGCTTGGTTTGATTGACATAACGAGCTTTTACCTGGATACTGCTTGAGGCCTCGGGCAATTTAATCTTAATGTCGGTAACTTGACCAACTTTTACAATCACAGGGTCCTGTGGTTCCAGAAAAACACCTCCAAGACTGATATCGGTCACCGTAAAAATACCATTTATGCCGCGAACCACCGCCTTGCAGTGCAGCTCTAACCTGGCATTTTTTCTTTTCTCATCGTCGACTTTTTTGAATTTGCTACGCGTATCCAGCATGTGTGTCTTCCTTTGACGGCGTTACCTAGAAAATGACCAAGACTACAATATTGCACCCAAAGAAAAAATTCCCGGACTGTTAAAAGTCGGATCCGGGGTCCATACCAGATTGTAGGTTATACCCGAACCAATCAGGCTTATGGTACCATTTCCCGGTATATCAAGCGCCTGCCCGGTTAAAATGAAGTCAGGTCCTAATGACCCGCTAAATCCATTATAACCGCCAGCCTCACCACCTGATGCCATATGATAAAAAAAGGAGAGATTCGCCTGGCTATTTAACTCGGCTACCGCACTTTGAAATACCTTCTTTTTGGCAGAATCTGTCGTATCATAAAATTTCGGTATGGCTACACCAGCCAGGATACCCACGATGACCAATACAGCGATTACCTCAATCAGGGTAAAGCCTTTCTGATTTCTGCTCCGCTTTAGCTGCATATTTTTGGCTGTGGACATTTTACCTCTTTCTTATTCCTTAAATTGTACGAATAAAATATCGGCCTGATACCTGGAATACTAAAGAGCATTTTCAATGCCAAAATTGGCAAGGCCCGCCCAACTCCTCCATAGTTTGTAGGTTATAAATTTAACTATTTGATATAAAAATAAATTTTAATGTCATATTTTCTATATTTTTTTATTTACTTTTAACTCCGTTCACGCGGGTAACGGCCGGAATTATTGAAGCTACAATTATTGAAGGCCCATCTTCGAAACATTGGAGCTTAAAAGCAACCTGGCCCATGCCTAAAAAAGGGACCTGTCCATTAGACAGATCCCTTTTTTTTCTCTTTTCGCGTTAAAAGTCTTTAAAATGCGCATCATCGTCCAGCGGGATTAATTCCTGCGAATTACTGCTTGCAGATTTTATATTCTGCTCCGATTTAATTGGTGTCTCAACTTGCAGGGGTTCCGCTTTTTGGTCCTCATGCTCTTTAGACGGCTGTACAAATTGCTTCTTGCGGCTACCGCCGTCGACCAGCACCACCAGATCATTAACATACTGTTTCATATCAGCGGCCTGATCACTCATGTCCACCGCCGAAGACGCTGATTCCTCTGCACCTGCGGCATTTTGTTGAACTACTTTATCCATTTCATTGACCGCACGGTTAATCTGCTCGACACCTTCGGCCTGTTCCAAGGAGGCTGCCGATATTTCACCGACCAGCTCACCAACTTTGGATGCACTTTCAGACACCTTGATAAAGGCCTCATTGGTATCCTGCACGAGGTTTCCCCCCTGGTTTACGCGCCTGAGTGTTCCCTCGATCAACTCCGCTGTCTCTTTTGCGGCATCAGCCGCTCGCATGGCCAAATTACGAACCTCGTCTGCCACTACGGCAAAACCGGCGCCAGCTTCCCCGGCACGGGCGGCTTCAACGGCAGCATTGAGGGCTAACAGGTTGGTTTGAAATGCAATTTCATCAATCGTCTTAATGATTTTAGATGTTTCTTCCCCGGCCTGAGAGATTTCCTGCATCGATTCGGTCAACTTGGTCATAGAGTTGTTGGCCTGTCCAACCACCTGGTTGGCCTCCTGCATGAGACCGTCAGCCTGACCTGAATTGTCTGCATTTTGTTTGGTCATGGAAGACATCTCTTCCAGGGACGATGCTGTTTCTTCTATGGTTGCCGCCTGCTCGGACGAACTTTCCGCCAACGAATGACTGGCGGCCTTCATCTGGCCGGATGCTGAGGATACATTATCAGCACTGGTCTGAAGCCCGGTGATAACAGCTTTAATCGGTTTGGTAATGGAGCGAATGATTAAAATAGCCAATAAAATAGAGATAATGGCGCCGGTCGCCAGTGCGAATACCAGGACCATCTTGACCATTTTTTGGACCTTTGCCAACGATTGGACTCGGTCCTGTTTGGCCTCCTCTATGGTTTTATCGGAAGCGACCGTCACGGCCTTCATCTGGTCGTTTATCTGGTTCAAAAGTTGTTTACCTGTGCTCGTCAACACGGTCCCGTAGTCATTGAGCCGCCCTGAAACTTCTTTTTGCTGTATAAATAGTTTTTGAGTTTCCAGCGTCTGTGCATAAGTTTTTAAGATAATATCTTTGTAACTTTCGGCAGCACGCATGTAAACGGGCTCTTTCAAAACTTTGGCGGCTTGTCTGATAGAAGCTGTTTCACCGCCTATTTTGGTTTCAAAATGTTGTTTAAGTGTCTCGATATAGGCAGCATTGTCAGTTAATAGGTACTGGGAACGCATGGATGCCAGAAAATCAACGGTACGAAGGCTTTGGGCTATCATGGTTCCAAAATGCGCTTCTGCAGGCGATAGTTCTTCACCTGACATTTGCTTTTCAAAACGGTTAGCGATGATTAACGCTTCGCTCTCTTCCAACAATGCCTTCAAGCTCGCAAATTGTTCGGCAATGGCAGTATTTAATTTCTCAATTTCCTGATGTAAGTTAACGATTTGGCCAAAATCGCGCTGATACGTTTGCAGGGTTGCTATAAGGGTCAGTGTAAATTCATTTTCGTCAACGGAGTTAAGCGTCGCAAGCGCTTGACGAATATGCTCATCAAGTTGGCTCGCGTATTCTGATCTATAAAACTGGAGATACGTTTTTTCAGCAATCCGGGCGTACTGCACATTGTTCAGTACAGCTTGAATCTGATCTAAATGTTGCTGGGCGGCATCCGCCTTTTGGCGATATTGCTGATTGGCTTGCTCCATTAATGCAAAATTTTCGTCGTTGGTATTTCTGATACTTGTATTTGAAATCGTTTCGATAACAACCACAGCGGATACGAACACCAGTCCCAAGCCAACCAGAAATATTAGTTTTTTCTTTATGGATAAATTCTTCATGGGGCTTTCCTTTACCTGAGAATTGATGCTATCGAAAAAGGCGAAGCGTCTGGCTATAATTTTATTATAGCCAGACTGATAACTTAATTTTTGATTTTAGCGATTACATTGGGGTCATAGGTACCCGAACCCACGACAAAAACATCATCGCCAACTTTGACCTGCTTGACATATGATATTTTTGGGGAAGGTTTTTTCTCACCGGGTTTTGGCCACATGTAATCGACCCAACCGCTGCCTTTTTCTTCACATACCTCGTTCATTACGGCAAAAAACAGCTTGCCGGTAGAATCCGTCAAATTGATCAGATTCTTACCATTAAGCTTGTACTTGATGGGGTGCATCCGCATGATGCCATTTTGATCATGGATCCAGATATACGTACCGGCAAAAATGAACTCCGAATCCTTGCCCTGGAAATCCGAAAAAGCCGCTTCTCCTTTTTGCCCCAGGAGCTCGCAAGCTTGCTTGACTTTTTTCTCAATCAGGTCCGTGGTCAGCGGGTCACCGGAAGTAGCCACAGCGCGGGCTTCAGACGCCTTGGCCAATTCATCCGGACTGATTTCCGCCCAGCAATTCAAACCTGTAAAAAGGATCGTCACAACAACGGCAATACTGGCTAATGTTTTTTTCGAAAACATGGTAATACCTCCTTATTTAATATTATATATGTTTACGTGGCGTGAATACGCGTAATCCACGTTGGAACGATAGGTCGCGCTGCAAACGGATTTGAACTTCAGTTTGAGATTAGGTCAGGATATGTAACTTAAGATAACAGGAGAGCGGGAAACATCAGCGTACCCGTGTGCTGACAGGTATATCGGCAGATGGGCCTAGAAACTTTAGTAATATTCTAATAAATTTTTATCCCAAGATAGGTAGGGTTGAACATTGTTTGAATAACGCTTAAAAGAGGCCTTATCGGAACATATTCATTAGAAACAGAATTGCTGCAGCGGCGGGCGTGTTATCTGCTGCAATAATATAACAAAAGAAGGGGGTGTAAAAACCACTGCATGTATCCCCGTGGATTGAAAGCGAACAGCCAAAGCTGAGATTGGGTCAATAGACTATTTAGAAACAACCCCTGTTATATGCTTTTGACGTGTTATTGCTTGACGACGGCCGCGATTCCCTGGCCGCCACCGCCGCAGATTGCCACAAGCCCGTAGGTTGCCCGGCGTCTTTGCATTTCATGCAATAAGGTTATCAAACGCATGGTGCCGGTTGCGGCGATGGGATGCCCCAATGAAATGCCGGATCCGTTCACATTGACCTTGTCGGCGATTTCCTCCGGTGCCAGTCCCAACAGTTTTACATCGGCCAGAACCTGGGCCGCAAAGGCTTCCTGAATTTCGATTAAATCCATATCGGCCAGATTCAGGCCGGCGGCCGACAACGCCTTTGTCACCGCTGCCGGTACTGCCGGGTAGGTCAGACGCGGATCACATGCGGCCGTGCCAAAAGAAATCAGTTTACCTAGATAAGGAATTCCCAGTTTCCGGGATTTTTCCTTTGGCATGAGAACCACGGCAGCGGCACCATCGTTTTCGGTGGAAGAATTGCCGGCGGTGCAGATGCCGTCCGCATAAACCGGTGACAGCTTGGCCAGCTTTGCAAGGGTCACGTCGGATCGCGGGGTTTCGTCGTATTCGAATAGAAAGGATTCGGATTTTAACCGGGGAATGTGAACCGCTATGGTTTCCCGGTTGAATTTGCCGGATTCAATCGCCTTGATCGCCTTGGCATGGCTCTCCAGGGCCCAAAGATCGGCCTGTTCGCGGGTGATGTTCTCCGCTTGTGCAGCGGCTTCGGCCCAGGTCATCATGGAATTGAGCTCTCCAAACCGTTTGATTGGCTGTGACATTACCCGGGCACGCTGAATCCGGTCAAAAAAGGGCAGGCCCCACATGGAAAGGGCACCGTGACCACGCGGCATGGCTCCCCATTTTTCATCAACCTGCCCGCTCAGTCCCCATTTTATCCATTCACCCGGTACGTAAAATTCCGTGCGGCTCATATTCTCCACGCCGCCGGCCACTACAATGTCACCCAGGCGGCTCTGAATCTTCGCGGTGCCCAGGCAGACGGCCTCAATCCCGGAGAGACACCGGCGATCGATGGTAACACCTGGTATTTCCATGGGCCAGTCCGCAGTTAACAAAGCCGTCCGGGCAATATTGACGTTTTCTCCGTTCTGGTAGGCCTGTCCGAGAATGACATCGTCCACCCGACCGGGATCAATCCCGGATCGTTCCGTGGCTGCATTTAATACCTGTGCCGCCAGCTCTGCGGCCGGAATATCTCTGAGTGTGCCCAGATATTTGCCAATGGGGGTTCGTGCCGCTCCGGTTATGACGATGTCTTGTTGGGTCATTCGGTTTTCCTGATATCGATACTGGTTGCTATCAGCTTTTTTGGGGTAACAAATCTGCAGCCGCCAGGATTGCCCGTATCTCGGATTTGTCGGTATCACTGGCCGGTAAAAGGGGCAGCCGTGGATCCCCGCCAAAATAGCCCAACATATCCATCGCGGCTTTTAAGCCGCCGATGCCGTAGGTGGCGGTTACCGCCAGATTAACGGGTATCATTCGCAGCTGCATTTCCTTGGCTTCTGTAAAACGGCCCTGGCGGATCATTTCGAACAATTCGACACAAGCCCGAGGTGCTATATTCGCCAAAGCCAGGACGCCGCCGACACACCCCAGGCTAAGGCCACCGAACAAGATTCCTGCTGTTCCCACCATCATCTTGAAATCATTGTTTGATTGATTCAAGTACTGCCCCAATAGATTCAGGTTACCGGAACTGTCCTTCATGCCTACAATATTAGGATGACGGGATAGCTGGCCAACCGCTTCCACCGCTAAGGTCAGATGGGTAAATTTGGGGACATTGTACAGCAATACCGGGATCGGTACGGCATCGGCTACCATCGAATAAAACCGGATCAAAGCCTCCACCGTCATTCTACCGCCGTAATAGTGGGGCGTGTTCAGTAAGGCTGCCTGGGCCCCCAACTCAGCACCTGCGCAGGTCAACCGAATGGTTTCGGTTGTGCTTTCACAGGCAGTCCCAGCAATCACAGGCATATCGTCCGGGGTTGCCTGGACCACGGTTTTAATGACATCCTCTTTTTCCTGTTCGGACAGATATACGCCCTCCCCATTGGATCCCAGGACCACTATCCCTGAAATTCCTGTTTGGCATAGCCGTTCCACATTACCGGCAAGTTTATCATGAGCCACCCGGCCGCGCTCAAATGGTGTCGTAATGGGGGGGAAGATACCGGATAGGTTTATATCGTGCATTTATTGTTCTCCATTTAAAGTTTCCGCTGATTCAATAATTAATCGAACATTGAACTAAGCCTTTTAGGCTGTAGGCTATAGGCTGTAGGCCGCTATTGGCTTATTAGGTTTAAGCCCTTTATGGTTCTCTTTTTATAAATTTTGCTTTATGCTTTTAGTCACCTATCAGCTAAAATCTGTCAGCAACCTACAGTCTTCAGCCTAAAAAGCTACAGTCTATCTTTCACAATTTCCGAAATATGCTTAACGTGCACATCAAGCCCATGCTTACGGATGCCGTAGCTCAAGTGGATCATACAAGCCGGGCAGGAGGTCGCCACAACCTGGGCACCGGTTTTGGCTACATTCGCTATCTTGCGGTCCAATACCCGCCGCGACAGGCTGTAGTGGGACAAAGCGTAGGACCCGGCACCACCGCAGCACCAATCCGCCTCCGGAAGTTCCACATAGTTTACACCCGACAATCCTTTTAGAATATTCCGGGGTTGCTGCACCAATGCCTGCCCCCTGGATGCGTGACAGGGATCATGGTAGGTTATGGTCACAGGGTCTTTATCATCACGTGTGCCGGGTTCTACGGGAACCAAAATCTCTGTTATATCCCGAACCTTTGCGATCAGGTGATTGGCCTTTGCAAATAAAGGATCCGCCCCCGCAAACAAACGCGGATATTTCTTCAGAAAAGAGGCGCAGCTGGAACAATCACTGACAATGAGGTCATACTGCTCCGGCGATATTGCCTCTATATTCTTGTTTGCCAGCCGCCGGGCGGCTGTTAAATCGCCATAAGTCCAGGCGGGCAAACCACAACAACAGTTTGGCAATACGGTAACATGTTTCCCTAAAGCGCACAGACGGTCCAGGGATGCGGCCCCGGCCTCCTGGCGCAGAATATCAACCCCGCACCCCACAAAATATGCGATTCTGAGGGAGTCTCCGCTACCGGCATAGGATCCCGGTTTTACCCGGTCTCGAAATGGCAGTGGCGCAAAAGTTTCGATGATCTCCTCTGCCTTTTCAAAATCCTGTCCAAAGATACGCAGTAAACCGATGGCCGCCGCCATGCGTGAAAATCCGCTGTTTTTCCCAAATGCAGCCGCCCTGGCGGTCAAATGCAAACGGCGTGGATAGGGCAGCAGGTACTCAAATAAAAACCGATGAATATTTTTTCGACCGACCTTTTCCTGAAATTCTGCTCTGGCTTCAATGATTAAGTCCGAGGTCGGAATGGCCGGAAAGCAATTGGCAGTGCAGGCGCCGCATAGCAGGCAATCAAAAAGGGGCTCTTCGAGCTCCTGATTCCAATGCAAACGCTTTTCTATGATGGCCCGGATCAGGGCCAGGCGCCCCCGGGCTACACCAGCCTCATGACCGGTTGACCGAAATATCGGACAAGCAGTTTGACAGAAGCCACATTTATTACAATGGGCGATTTCGTCGTAATGTCGGGCAATATCCATATTGTATCAAGTTATCAGCAATAAGCTATGAGCTATATATCTTAATAATATTTTATTTGAAGTAATCTAAATAATTGGATTTTGGTTCAAGTTCAAGGCGGCCGAACGTTTCAATCCGCAGGAATACGTTAGAAGTGGTAAAACCACTTCAGGTATTATTGAGGATTTGAAACGTAAGGCCAACACATGAAATTTATCCGCCTTATGCGGATTAGCCAAAAAACTTTATTGAGATGACTTCTATACTTTTCCAGGCAATTGTCCCGGCGAAAACACCCCCGCCGGATCCATGGCCTTTTTAATCCGATGCATAACCTGCCATTCCGTTCGAACCGGACCAAAAACATCATGTCCGGCTTTAAAGATCCGGGGCGCCTTCTCCAATATAACCTGACCTTCATTTGCCCTTGCCGCTGCACAGATGGTATCCCAGTCTTCATCGCTCAGTTCATCCAGACCGGCCCGCAGTGTCCCGCAACCCAGATCCAGCAGTACCGGATGCTCTGGGATGATAGGCCCAACTGCCGCCATAACATCAACCAGACAGCCCAGAGGATACTGGCCTTTCACGTGAAATGCCCGTGGTTGCATGGCGGCATAAATGTCTCCAAAACAACCGGCCGCAACATCATAATCCTCAACACGTTCGGCCTCAAGGCCGGCGGCGGCCATTAGTTCATATGTCTTTTCCACCTGGTAATCGATGGTGACGGAAAAACCCTCAAATCCGATTCCCAAATCCCATGAAGCCCGGGTAAGATCTTGGCAGGCGTTGGCCGTGGGGGTTGCAGTAACATGAGTCGGTGCCAGGGTGGACGCGAGTAGGCGCGAGGCCGCTGTTGAACAATCCTCCAAAGATCCGCGGAAATAAAGGCTGGTGCAGCGTTCCGGCAAAGCCGCCACTTTACAGGTAAGCCGGGTGATAAATCCCAGGGTTCCAGCCGAAGACGTCATCAAACGGGTCACATCATAGCCGCTGACATTTTTCACAACTCTCCCACCGGCAGATATCAAACACCCGCCGGCGTTAATGAATCGAAGCCCTAAAAGCAGATCCCGGGGAGCACCATAGGTCAGCCGTTCGGGACCATAAGCACCCAGGGCCACAAGGCCGCCCAATGAATGGCCGCCCTGGGACAATGCCGGCCGCAATGGCAGCCAGAGATTCTTCTTGGCCAATATCGCCTGCAACTTGTGCAAAGACATCCCCGCCTCAACGACCACCACCTGGTTGTTGGGATCCAGTTCCACCAATTGATCAAGGGAATCGCTGTTTACAGTTATGGTCGCCCTGTTTGCCAGGTTGCCAAAATCCGCGCATGTGCCCCGACCAAGCGGCCTAATGGATTGTTTTTGGAGCAGACACTCCTGAATGGCTTGCAGTAATTTGCTTTCGGCCGAGCTCTGGTCTGAAATGCCAAACACCTTCACCCGTCCCTTACTGGGACTCAACGGTTCTTCGCCGGGTTCGATGGGTTCCGGTAGTGCTTTGCCCGGATTCAGCAGGCCTTTAGGATCGAAGGCCGATTTCAAAGAACGCTGCCATGCCAGATCATCCTCTGAGAAAATCAGGTGCATGGCCTCGCGTTTTTCAATGCCGATACCGTGTTCTCCGGAAATCGTGCCCCCCAAATCCACACAGGCCTGCATGATTTCCCAGCCGGCTTGTTTGACGCGTTTCATCTGGCCCGGGTCCCGGGAATCAAAGAAAATCAACGGATGCAGATTGCCATCTCCAGCGTGAAACACATTCCCGTGTCTGAAGCCGTAGTTGCCCACGATTTCAGCCACCATTTTAAGCGCCTTCGGAAGTTTGGTCCGTGGTACCGAACAATCGTTTACCAGGTAGTTGGGCGCCAGACGCGCCACAGCACCAAAGGCACCCCGCCGGCCCTCCCAAAGCCGATTGCGCTCCGAATTATCTCTGGCCTTACGGATTGACCGGCAGCTGTTCTGCATGCAGATTGCCTTGATGGCCTCGGCCTGATCATTCAATCCCACCACCGGACCTTCCACCTCGATGATCAAAACGGCCGCGGCATCTCGCGGATAGCCGCAGGCATGGCTGTCTTCCACCGCCTGGATAACGGGATTGTCCATCATCTCCAGGGTTGCCGGAATAATACCGGCGGCCATGATATCGGAAACAGACTGGGCGGCTGCACTGATGTCCTCATAAACGGCCAGCATCGTTAATATGGTTTCAGGCAAGGGCAGAATCCGCACGCTGATTTCAGTTACAATGCCAAAGGTACCTTCACTGCCAACCACCACGCCGCGCAAATCGTACCCGGGCGGATCTAGAGCTTCATGGCCCAATTGAACGATATCGCCATCCGGCAGCACAAGCTGCATTCCCAAAATGTGATTGGTGGTCACACCGTATTTGAGACAACGGGGCCCGCCTGAGTTCTCACCGATATTGCCCCCCAGAGTAGCGACTTTTTGGCTGGCGGGATCGGGTGCATAGAAAAACCCTTGTGATGCCAGGGCTTGCTGTAATTCCAGATTGGTTGCCCCCGGCTGGAGTGTCGCACTGCGGCGATGTGGATGGATTTCCAAAATACGATTGAGACGCGCAAGACCGACAACCAATCCACCGCCGGTCAAAACCGTACCGCCGCTGAGATTGGTTCCAAAACCTCTGGAAACCAAGGGTACGCCGGCCTGATGGGCACAGCCGACGACAGCAGCTATTTCCCGGGTATCGGCCGGAAAAACAACCACATCGGGTTTGCCCCGTGCCAGTGAAGCATCGTATGAATAGATTTCCGCATGACTGGCACCGGTGGAAACATGATCCGGACCGACAATGGTCTTCAATTCTTCAATAAAGCGATGGCTATTCATGATTAAAATTCACAAATAAAATCGTATACCACGATTTTATGAACCTTTTATAATTCATAGTCCTTATAGCAGATAACAGTTGGCAACAGCAAAGTGTTCTTTTCAAAATTCTTCTTTTCGCCGGATGAATATGTTATAGGCCCAATTAGTATGGATCCAATCCCTATAATAACAATCGACAACTTGATAGAACGATATGAGGTGCTGCTGTTTGACGCATATGGTGTGTTGGTGCACTTTTCCGGGGCCATGCCGGGTGCCGCTCACTTGATTCAGCGACTCAATCGATCCCGAAAATCATATTTTATTCTCACCAACGATGCCTCCAAACTACCGGCCACCGCCGCCAGCCGTTATCAAGGTTATGGTCTGGATATCGAAGCCAGCCATATTTTAACCTCGGGAATGCTGATCAGGGATTATTTTGAAACGCACGGGCTGGCAGGGGCTCACTGTGTGGTTCTGGGAACGGAAGACAGCGGCCGCTATGTAAAACAGGCCGGCGGACAAATCGTTAACGCCAAGCATGATTTTGATATTGTCGTGGTTGCCGACGAGGGCGGATTTCCTTTTCTGGAAACCGTGGATCAGACATTTACTTCTTTATGTCGGCTGCTCGACAAAGGACGGCGCGTTCAGATGCTGCTGCCCAATCCGGATCTGATTTACCCCAAGGCCGATCAAGGGATCGGATTCACTGCCGGCAGCATTGCCGGGATCTTTGAGGCTGCTTTGAATTTGCGCTATCCAAGCCGCAAGGATTTATTATTTACACGGCTGGGCAAACCGGAACCCGGTCTGTTTGAGGCAGCCTATGCTTGCAGTCACACGCGCAATATGGTCATGATCGGTGACCAGCTTGAAACCGACATCCGCGGCGCCCGTCGTTTTGGAATAGATGCCGCCTGGATTCAAACCGGCATCATGCCCGGCACCGCAGCTCCGATTCCCGACACCATGCAACCCACCTATATTTTGGATTCATTGCTGATTTAACAACAGTCCGAATTAGTGCCCTTTGAGTAATTTTACCTACACATGTTCAAGTATTTCTACGGATTGACATGTCATTGAGAATACAAGATACTTCCTTTGCTGCCTTTGAAAGACTGACAACTCGATCTCTGTACTATCTCTAACGAAATCACATAAAAAACGGAATACGAATACACGAATTTCTTTCCGGTGCTCTATCGCCATTCTTTTAACAATGATCTTTTTCATTAGTAATCTATATTTAATTTAAACCAGTGAAAAGGAGTCGATATGAATAAGTTCAAATTTATTTGGCTATTGGTATGTATGGCAATTCTGATGGTGGTTATGGGTTGTGCAACAATTCCTTCAGAAGCTCCAGAGCTTTCAAATGAATTGGGCAAACGCATATCTGCAATCGAGACAGCAAACTTAAACCTGCTTCACAAATATTTCGATTTTAAAAGGGATCAAATCGATAAATTTGTGGAAGAGGAGTGGGTGCCATTATTTGCAAAGAATTTTTTTGAAAATCCAACCATATCTAAAGCATGGGATACAGTTGTCAGGGAGAATGATGCTAATGAACGGCTTAAGTTCATCATTAAGCTGGGACCCCGGCTTCAAACAAAGATAAACAACAAGAGGATTGAGCTTATCAAACCATTGGATGACTTGGAAAGGTCAATCGAACAAAAAATTAGAGACGAATATAATCAAGCCCGTGCCATAAATAATACATTAACAAGCTTTTTGCTATCTGCTTCAAAAGTGGCTGAAAATCGTAATCGTTATCTGGAGAAGGTGGGAATAAAAGAAGAGGAAATAAATAACTATATTGATAAAACTGATAGAATTATAAGTGATGTTCTGGGTCAGGCCAAGGAAGTTCAAGGGCTATCGGAGAAAGTGAGCATAGCTGATTACAATAGCATAATTAAGGAATATAAGAATAAAATAAATGACATCATAGAAAACCTGTAACATAAGGAGGATCAAATGCCGGTTGATTGGGAAGAGTTGGACAATGAGATTGATGGCATCATTGAAGCTGCGGCACAGGAAACTGATGAAGCTTTGGCATCTAAAGTCTCGTCGCTGACAAAAATGACGGATGATGAGATCAAAGAGCTGTTCCCTGCTCCAGCGGATGTAAAGAAGCTATCCAAATTGATGAAAATAGTCAAATCTGCAGACGATCGAAATACCAAGATTAATCAGATTGTAGGCAACGCAGAAGATCTTGCAGGTGTAGTAATCACCCTAGTCGATAAGTTTGTATGATCAAAGAGCATTTCAAAAACAAGTAGAAACAGTAATAGTGATTTGTTGCTGATTAAAAGTACTTTTAAAGGAATAGGAGCAGACTAAGCGCCATAACCGCCATACCCACCACCAGGCCATAAATGGAGATATGATGTTCTCCATATTTCTGGGCCGAGGGCAGCAGCTCGTCCAGTGAGATAAAGACCATGATGCCGGCAACCATGGCGAACAGAATGCCGAATACCGCATCACTGAAAAATTGAATAAAAAGAAAGTACCCGATCAAAGCCCCGACGGGCTCTGCCAGGCCTGACAGAAAGGAATAATAAAAAGCTTTGGCTCGGCTGCCGGTGGCGTAATACACCGGCACCGAAACTGAAATGCCTTCGGGAACATTATGGATGGCAATGGCAATTGCGATGGACGCTCCGACCGAGGGATCATTCAAGGCCGCTGCAAAGGTTGCCAGCCCTTCCGGAAAATTATGGATGGCGATGGCCAGGGCTGTGAAAAGGCCCATGCGCAACAATTTCTGATTGCGTTCGTGGTCATGGCCTGGCTCCATTTCCTCGACATTCCGGACTTCATGCGGATTTTCAAACGACGGCACGAGCTTGTCAATAATTCCGATCAGCAGAATACCGCCAAAAAAAGCTGCCACAGCATACCAGGTGCCCGCAACTTCGCCATAAGCTTCCCCCAGTGCATCCTTTGCTTTCACTAGAATTTCCACAAAAGACACGTAAATCATGACCCCGGCCGAGAACCCCAGGGCGGCCGACAGAAACTTGGTGTTGGTCTGTTTGGTGAAAAATGCCAAAGCGCTGCCGATGCCGGTGGCCAAACCGGCAAATAGCGTCAAGCCAAATGCAATCAGTACATTTTCACCCATAGCGCTTCCATTCCCAAATTTGATGCATGGACATTTCTAACAAAAAATGATTACTGTCTCTGTCAGTGGTTTTTTTTTGGATTATGATAGGAGATACAAGTTATCTATCAAATATGATTTTAGTTCAAGATCAAGGCGGAACAGTTTTTCAATCCGCAGGCATACATTAAGTATTTTGAGGAGTTGAAACACTGTTCCAACAAAGATATTGAATTAAAGGACATTTGAGAGATGATTTCTAATCGCCCTGTTCCGCCATATAATCATCATATATCGTCTCAAGAATATTCTTATGCTTGGCCTCTTCCTGAGACAGGATTTGGAATACACGCACAAACTCCGGCTTTTCCGCTGCCTTGGCCGCCAGTTCGTTATAGAGTAGCAATGCCTTTTCTTCACGTTTCATGGCCAGACGCAGTATTTCGGTATAATGCATCCCGGGTTCGTAGCTTACATCCACCATGTAGTCGCTGCGTTTCATATCCGGAATCCACTCAAACTGATAAGTCGCAATTTTGCTTTTGTCGCTACCCAGGTCTTCCAGCATTTTCACATGCTTTTTTTCCTCATTGGCAAAACCTTCGAAAGTCTGTTTGACGGCTTGCAGAGATTCGTTCTGGCTTATTTCCGTATAAAAATCAACTGCTTCCTTTTCTTTATCCAGGGCATAGTCAATGATCTCGTCCACTGAATTAAAATTCATTAGATCCTCCTGTTCTGTTGTCGTGTCGAACATCTATGGTTATTAGACTAGTATCGTTTTTCAAACGAATAATATCAGGTATTATGAAATTCCCGGTTCCAGGGTTCCTGCTTTCCCGGGTCTTTCACAAACCGGATCGGCTTCGGCGCAAGGCATTTCAGTATACAGCTGTATTTTGATACCGCAAATACTGAATAACAAAGCGCCGGAGTCGATCCGGAATGCCTGCAAGGTGGAACTTGGCGATGTATTTAAAAGCAATTTTTTTCTGCCATTTTTTTTGCAGCAACCAAATTTAAGTGTCAACAGCCCATAATTTTTTCGAAAACAGAGCCTTCGTATCACCAAGTTTCATGAAATACCCGGGTTATTCGCTCAGAGCCCAGAAACACCGCTTGGGAGACATCACCTTACCCTGTTTTTTCAATTCCTGGATTACCTTGGATACTTCTTTGCCTTCCACCCCCAATTCTTTGGCTATTTCCCCGGGTCGAACCGGCTTCCCGGCTTTTTTCATGGCGCTGATAACTTTTTTTTCCATACTTTCCTCCGTTTATCAATGATTAAAAGTGTTAGTGATGATTTCATAACTCCATTTAGCATCTACCATAACATTGCAGATTTAGGATGAATTCAACTCTTCCTGTAACCACCGCTTCACATCTCCCGAAACGGCCCAGACACCTTTGAGCCGGCCATTTTCGTGAAAATATTTTTTTTCCAATTCTTTCGGCATTCTGATTTCAGCCAACTCTTCGGCTTCTTCTGAATTCCTGCGGATTAAAAAGATAACCGGTTCGTCCTTCCAGGTGTTGACCACAAAATAATGGGTTTCGTCGTCCTTTGATCGAATCACATAATTGCCCCGGGCCCAGTTGTTACCCCATTCAAGATAAAGTCGCACAGCTTCTTCGGGTGTCATGTCCCAGTCGATAACATTAACAAGTGCTCTGTTTTTTCTTATTTCTTCTAAAGTCATGGCGAATACCTCCAGACTCAAACTATTTATAAAATTCCATATGGAAATATCTGCCAAAAGTGTGCCAGCGTCAAAATCATAAGACGATTTTTGAAAAGTTTCGCTAAATCAGTCCGATTCGGGTATTACACGCATCCCACGGAGCGCTTCTGTGTCCAAAGATGCTGGCACGATTGAATAATTGACAGCGATCCATTTAAACCAAGTGCCTCAGCTTGAGTTGTCTTGTGGTTCATGCTACGTTGTGCCTTCCTCTGTGAGACACTAATGTCTCAAATGTAAGAATTGATACAGATATATCAAGACATCGGGCCGCATCTAATCCAATTGCAAAGAAATCGCCTGAATTGGATTTATCCGGGCCCAACGGATCCGCGATTGGCCCGATTGACGTGCGTTAACCGCATTATTTCCAAGCTCCGCGATTTCTTTTTAACTTTCCAGCAAACCTGGCCCTCTTGGCCAGGTTTGCTGGAAAGTAGTTGGCACGCTATTTGGATATTTAATTTAGATGCTTATCATGTACCTTGTGACGGCATCATGCCATTCGCGTCCTATCGGCTGAGCCGTAAATTGTAATATGCTCTAATCATAAGCCACCGACAAGGGCGGTGGTCGTTGACTGAGTTGAGCACGCTAAAAGAACCGACTGCATCCCATGCGACTACGCGCTATTGAAATAGCTCCGCGTTACCAGTTCCTGTACGATGTGGGGCGTTTTATCCTATTATCGAGTATCCTGCTCTATTTGGTTTTATTTAGTGCCGGCAAACTTAATTACAACTGGCAATGGTATCGCCTAACACCCTATCTGTACTCATGGGATGCACAAGGATTTCAACCGGGCCCTTTGCTCAATGGCTTGGTGGTAACCTTGTGGATATCAGCCGTCAGTCTTGTCATTTCGTGCGTGTTAGGCCTGGTAACAGCCCTTTTACGTCTGTCTAAATCGTTCACGGCCCGGTGGATTGCCAGGATGTATCTGGAATTAATCCGCAACACCCCCTTGCTGGTTCAGCTTTTTTTTATCTACTTTGTTATTGCGCCGGTACTCGATATCGGTAGAATTCCGGCAGCCATTATGGCACTGAGTCTTTTTGAGGGTGCCTACGCTTCGGAAATATTTCGGGCCGGGATTTTATCCATTGAAAGGGGGCAGTGGGAAGCCGCCGAAAGCCTTGGATTGAATCGGGGTCTGACCTATCGGTTGGTCGTCCTTCCCCAGGCCATTAAACGAATGCTGCCGCCGCTTACCAGTCAGGCCGTGTCCCTGATAAAGGATTCGGCCCTGGTCAGCACCATTGCAATTTACGACCTGACCATGAAGGCCCAGGAAATTATATCTGAAACCTATTTGGTGTTCGAGCTCTGGTTTGTGGTGGCGGCTATTTATCTCACAATCACGGCAACGCTATCGATCTTTATCGCCCTGATGGAAAAACGATTGGCTACTCAATAGTTCAGATGCAACAATGTATGATATTTACCCTATAAAAAATCATAAAAAAGCGAGAAATAGCGCTTGGTTTTATAAACAGACGGTTTTGTAAAAAGCTCAAATTCAAGGCGTGCAAGTTTTGTAATCACGAGGCGTACGAATTGTACGTTGAGTGATTATGAAACGAAGCACAACACCGCTTGTCCCGTCGTAGCTCGAAGAGCGAAGATGGAAAGTTGAACGTTCTACGAAACCGTCAAAATTGAAAAGGAGAAAGAGATGAAAAATCTACCCCGTCTACAAAAACAATGGCTTCCGACGATCATCCTGGCGGTTCTGATCGCCTTCCTACTGAGCGGACTGGCCGTGGCCGACAATCATGACAGCACCCTGGACAAGGCCCTCAAACGCGGCGTACTACGTGTGGGTATGGACACATTTGTACCCTGGGCCATGAAGGACAAGACCGGCAAACTCATCGGATTCGAAATCGACGTGGCCACACGTCTAGCCAAGGACATGGGCGTCAAAGTTGAATTTGTGCCCACTGCATGGTCCGGCATCATTCCCGCCCTGCTCACGGGCAAGTTCGATGTCATCATCGGCGGCATGGGAATACTGCCCAGCCGGAATCTCAAAGTTAATTTCACTAATCCCTACGACTATACCGGCATGTCCATGGTCGCCCACAGAACCAAAGCGGCCGGCTTCAATTCACTGGAAGATTTCAACAAACCGGATGTGGTCATTGCGGCTAAGCTCGGCAGTACTGCCGTCACCGCCACCAAAAAATATCTCCCCAAAGCTCAGATCCGCATGTTCGATAAGGAGTCCCAGGCTTATCAGGAGGTCGTCAACGGGCGCGCACATGCCGTCGTGGGATCTGCGCCAACCCCGGCCTTTCACGCCATTAAATATCCCGACCGACTATTTCTACCCCTCAAGAGCACTTTTACCCGAGAACCCATCGGCTTCGCCGTTCGCAAGGGCGATTTCGACACACTTAATTATTTCAACAACTGGATTGGCTTTGTTGAAGCCGAAGGCTGGCTGCAGGAAAGAAAGCACTACTGGTTCGAGACCAAAGACTGGGAAAACCGGATTCAGTGATCCAATCCAAAGCCAAATTAACTTGGCTGGACCTGCCGCTCATTCTAATATTGACGGCGGGGTGCGGCTGGTTCTTGTATCGTGTCAATGCCCAGGTGAGTTATCCCTGGAACTGGTCGGTCATTCCCCAGTATTTATTTCGCTTTGACGAAGCTGCGGCCAGGTGGGTACCGGGACTCATCACGCAGGGTGTCATCACAACCCTGCGGTTGAGTCTGTGGGCTACCATCTTAGCTTTCGTTTTTGGAATCGTCATGGGATTGTTGCGAACCGGCCGAAGCCGCCTGGGGCGCATGATCGGGTGGGGTTATGTGGAACTCATTCGTAATATTCCCGTGCTGGTGTGGATTTTTATTTTTTACTATTTCATCAGCGATCAGTTGATGCAGGCCCTCCAGGTCGAAGATACGCTCCGCAATGCACCCGAACTGGTGCGCAATTTGGTTTCCCTGCTAATCGCCAAGCCCTCCCAGATTTCGATCTATCTGTCCGGAATTGTTGCCCTGGCTGCTTATGAAGGCGCTTATGTGACCGAAATCATCCGCGCCGGAATTCAGTCCGTGGACAAGGGGCAGTGGGAGGCTTCCGCAGGATTAGGCTTTACGCGCATGCAGCAAATGCGCCACGTTATTTTTCCCCAGGCCTTCCGAACCATCCTGCCGCCTTTGGCCGGCCAATTTATCTCCACCATCAAGGACTCGGCCATTGTGTCTGTGATTTCAATCCAGGAGTTGACTTTTCAGGGCATGGAACTCATGGCCGCCACTTTTATGACCTTTGAAGTCTGGATAACTATCATGGTTCTGTATTTGATACTCTGCCTGATCTGCTCATTATCCGTGGGTCGCCTGGAAACTTATCTAAAGAGAAGAACGGCCTAACTTCATTTGCTGAAACTACCTTGGAGTAGAAATCCTGCGCCATAGGACTAGTCAATAGCTTTTCCTCATAAGGTTTGTTACTCGCATATGAAACCCTAAATCCGAATATCGAAATTCGAAACAAATTCAAAATTCGAATTCTCAAATACGTCAAACAAGCCCATTTTCCGTGACGCCAATGGTCTGTTTTGATCATTTGAATTTACGTCATTGGATATTGTCCTTCGGCTTAGCTCAGGACGGTGAGCTTGTCGAACCGTTTAGGATTTCGATATTCGGATTTCGGATTTTGATCTTGATCTTGATCTTGAGCTTTTTGACAGAGTTTGTGCATTTACTGTGAATAGCTTCTAAACCTATTATTTGATCATCACCTTGGCCGCATCCAAAATCATATCTATTATGACCCTGGGTTTTTCCATGGGGATCAGGTGACCGGCTTCTTCAACCAGGTGATATTTCCCCTGCTGGAAGGCTGCGCTAGCCGTCTTGAGATCAATAACCGGTCGGTTGGTACTATGCTCGCCTTCCACCACCCAGACCGGGCAGGTAATTTGGGGCAGCATGGGCCAGGGATCATAACCCATACCGCCCATATAGAGTGAAGCTTCTTTCTCCGGCGAGCAGGCCAGCTCCAATTCTGCGGTCGTGCCCGGTATCGTACCATGTTCGATATAAAGATCCAGGAATTGCTCATCCCAGTTTTTAAACAAGCCCTTGTTTCGCAGGTATTTTTTGGCTTGACCAGAATCATCCCAGCGACTGCGCCGCTTGATGGATCTGCGTGCCAAGGGGTGGTCTTCAACCCCGATTTGCGCCCGGTAGAAATCCTGCGGCAAAAAAATGGGTTCGATCAGGAAAAGTCCTGATGCTCGGGGACCATGGGTGGCTTCCGCAATGGTCATGACAGTGGCACCCATGGAATGGCCCACTAAAAGCGGCTTCTCGATGGACAGCCCTTCGCAAAGCCGGCAGAGGTCTTCGGCCAGCAGCATCCAGCTGAGTCCGCCCTTGCGGGGGTCCGTATCGCGATGATCGCAGAAATAGGGAGCAATAACCTTGCGATGGTCGCAAAGCTCCCGTGCAATAGGATGCCACAGCATGGGTAGAAACCCGGTGGCGTGCAGCAGTATAATCGGCGGATCATCGCCGTCATAAAAAAGATATTGAAGATCGGCATCGTCGACCTTCTGTGTAAGCGTAACAGGCCCCTCTGACATGGCACCTCCTGTGGTTTATCTCAAATGATGCAACTTTGCGGTTTATAGTACCCAATAAGCTTAGGTTGACTTTTGTTCAACAGCCGCTATTTTAACATTAAGGCAAAACCTGTCAACTGCGGCTTTCGGCAAAATCACCGCGGATAGTTGAAGCATATCCCGCAGCAAGTTTTTCGGTCAAGCGTTCGGCCGAGTCCAATGAACTTGGCGCATTCAGACGCTCACGCGAAGTGCTCAGACGAATTGTTATTGGGGGTGCGCGCACTTCAGCGGTTCAAACTAAAATACTTATTAACCAAATTTTACAATTTCGAAGACTGTAGGTTTTGTAAAAAGTTCAAATTCAAGGCGTACAAGTTTTGCAAATATGAGGCGTACCAATTGTACGTCGAATGTTTGCGAAACTCGGTACAACACAGAAGTTGGACTTTTAACGAAACCGTCATAAAATAGGATAAAAATGGATATACACAATAGTTCATTCAACGCCCTGATCGTGGAAGAATCCGGCAAAAACCGGTTTGCCCGCAGAATTAAAACTCAATCTATTTCTGACTTGCCCGATGGGGATGTCCTGATACGTGTGGCCTATTCTTCCCTGAATTACAAGGATGCTCTATCAGCCATTGGCAATCGTGGTGTCACCCGAAAATATCCCCACACGCCCGGCATCGACGCCGCCGGAACAGTCGAAGCTTGCGGTAGTGGTATATTTAAAGTGGGCGACAAAGTCATCGTCACCAGCTATGACCTGGGAATGAATACACCCGGTGGCTTCGGGCAAATGATCCGGGTTCCAGCCGAATGGGTCGTACCCCTGCCCCAGGGCCTGAGCCTCAAGGAAAGTATGATTTACGGCACTGCCGGTTTTACTGCCGGCCTGTCCGTTAACTCCCTGACCCATACAGTCAAGCCCCCAGACGGCGAAGTGCTGGTAACCGGCGCCACCGGCGGCGTGGGCAGTATCACGGTAGCTATATTAAGCCAGCTTGGGTATAAAGTCGTGGCTGTCAGTGGCAAGGCTGATATGAGCGGTTTTTTGACGGATCTGGGGGCAGTTCGCATCATTGGACGGGAGTATCTGCAAGACAAGCCTAACAGGCCCCTGTTAAAAAGTTCATGGGCCGGGGTTGTGGATACGGTTGGCGGCGGACCTCTGGCCGCCGCCATCAAATCGACCCAGCCCTGGGGGACGGTGACCACTTGCGGCATGGTGGCTTCACCGGATCTGAATATGACCGTATTCCCATTTATTCTGCGGGGCGTCAGGCTCCTTGGCATCGATTCCCAAAACTGCCCCATGAAACAACGCCGGCTGGTCTGGGAGCGACTGGCCACTGATTGGAAAATCGATCAATTGGCAAGCATCTGCCGGGAAGTGATCCTGGCAGAACTCGATCCGCATATCGATACGATCCTTAAAGGCGGCATTACAGGGCGAACGGTGGTTAAGCTTTAAAAACAAACATCCAACACTGAACATCGAATATGGAATTCTTATTTATATACAAAAAATAATGAGATCCAAGCGATACCACCTTCGAAGTTGGATGTTGGACGTTCGATGTTACTCTATTATCATCTTCGAATATAGATGACCGGCTGATTGTGATGGGGACATTGTTATGAAAACTATCGAATTTGAAGCCAATAAATTCACGATACTCATAGAAGTTGTTCCCCCGGCCGGTCCGGACGCCTCCCCTCTCCTGGATCAGCTCAAATCATCGGCCGAGTTGCCCATGCATGCTTTTAGCGTGGCCACCAATCCGGTCGCCAAGCCCCGCATGAGCGCCATGGCCACCTGCGCCTTGGCCCAGCAGGCCACCGGCAAACCGGCAGTACTCCATTGCACCACGCGGGATCACAACCGCCTCAGCCTGCAGGGCATGCTGTGGGGCGCCCAGGCCCTGGGCATCCATACCGTATTGGCGGCCACCGGCGACATGGTTGCCTATACTGACCGGCTTGTCACCACAACCGTTCGAGACCTGGATGTACTCGGTCTGGTAAACATGGCGCGTCAATCCGGCCTGCAGACCGGAGTGGTCATCGATCCCCACCCGGAAACCAACGGCTTTGATCTGGCCATCGACCGCCTGGGCCAGAAAGTCGATGCCGGTGCCCAATTTGCCGTCACCCAGCCGATCTACGATCTGGTATCGGCCGACGCCATGGCCGCTGCCACCCAACATGCCGGTATTCCCATCATTATGGGTATCCTGCCATTGCGGACCGCAAAACACGCCGAATTCTTACATAACAAAGTAGCCGGTATCCGCGTGCCCGGCCCCTTGCGCGATGAAATGCATGCTTCATCCGATACCGTCAAAACCGGCAACCGGAATGCCCGCGAAATGCTGACCGCTGCCCGGGAACGATTCGCCGGTGCCTGTATCATGCCGCCTTTTGATCACTACGAAGTGTTGCCGGACATTATGACCTAATACCCGAATTTCAGGTAACATTAGATATGATTGGGGTCATTTTACCAGATAAAAATACATCTTGTGCTTATGTGCCCATTGTATTATATTGTCATACACACAAGTACATTGGAGGTGCAATATGAGTACAGCCATTTCGGTGCGAATCCGAGACGATCTTGCATCTAAACTATCTGAGATAGCAAAAGAAACTGAAAGACCCAGGTCCTTTCACATTCAAAAGGCAATCGAGGCCTATATTCGCGATCAAGCAGATCTGCAGATAGCCCTTGACCGGTTGCGTGACACATCCGATCCTGTTATCAGCCTTGAAGAAATGAGGAAAGAACTTGACTTATAAGATTAGCTTTAAAAAGTCTGTCAGCCGCGATCTTAAGAAAATTGGAAAAAAGCAGGCAAGCAGGATTCTTTTAAAAATAGTAGAAGTCCTTTCAGAAAATCCTGAAACCTGTGAATTGCTATCAGGGAAATTCAGCGGTTTCAGAAAATTACGCATTGGCAGCTACCGTGTTATCTTCACAATCGTTGACGAGACCGTTCAAATACTTAGAATAAGCCATCGCAAGGAAGCATACCGTAATTGATTTAGCCGTAAACACGTTTGATATAAAAAGGACCCCGGAATGAAGAATGAAAAAAAATGCAGTTTTCAAGGCAATCTTGTTCTCGTGATGCTGTTATCTTTTGTTCTATCCCTAGGATGCTCCAAAGCCTATTACGGCACCATGGAGAAAATGGGGATTCACAAACGCGACATCCTGGTGGACCGGGTGGAAGACGCCCGCGACGCCCAGGCCGAAGCCCAGGTGCAGTTCAAGGATGCTTTGGAGCAGTTTGGATCTGTGGTCACCATTGAAAATACGGACCTGAAGGAGGCTTACGACCGGCTCAATGCCGAGTATGAAGACAGCGAAGCCGCCGCCGCAGATGTAACCGACCGCATCAAAAAGGTGGAGTCCGTGGCCGAAGACTTGTTTGAAGAGTGGGAAAAAGAGCTGGATCTGTATACCAACCAGGAACTGAAACGGACCAGCGCCAACAAGCTCAGAGACACCAAAAGCCGCTACCGGGAGATGCTGGCCAGCATGCACCGGGCCGAAAAAAGCATGGATCCGGTTTTGCGCACCTTCCGTGACAATGTGCTCTTTCTCAAGCACAACCTCAATGCCCAGGCCATCGGCTCCCTGCGTTCCGAGTTTTCGAGTCTTAAAGGGGAAATCGGGGACCTGATCAGCCGCATGAACGAGGCCATCAACTCGTCCAACCAGTTTATCGCGGATCTTAAGCAATAAGGTCTATTTTTATTTCTGCATTTGAAATTTAAACTACACATCAGTGTGTATGTTATGCTATGCCCTCACTGGCTGGTGCTCGACACATAACCCGCCTTAATTATTGAAAGTTTTGTGCCACTCGAACTGCATGATGCTTGACTTTTAGTAAACATTAGGATATTTACATACTAACTTTAAGTCTCAGGTCAATCTTTTATGTTCTGTTGAAGATCCACATGAGTAAAATACGTAAGTAGTTTTATCTATATGTGTTAGAGTATAAATGCGGATTGACAATTAAACTTATTTGAAGGAATTTAAGACCAAAGCTAATTTATCCCCAAATATAAAGTTCCAATCCCACATAATCGAATTTTCAAACGCTTTTATATTAAGTTTATGAAAACTCGGGTTAGGCGGCGTTTTGTGCAGCATAAGCCCGGAAAAAAAGTTTATTTCAACGCTTAACTACCTGAAATATTATAAATTTTAGCAATATCGACTGATGCGGATTAGGCGGCAAATTATGCAGCATTTCTGCAGTCATTTAGGCCGTATAATATTAGTTAGCTTCATAGGAGTCGATTAGCGATGTCTAAACCTAATGATAGAAAAGTGAATGGACGCCTCTCAAGAGAAGCAGGCTTTTTCAGAAGTCCGTGGGCTGAAGAGACGCGAAGGACAAAGCGAAACCTACTTTTGGGTTCGATTGCAGGACTTGCTGTATCGGCAGCAGGTATTATGCCAAAAGAGATTAGTGCCTTTGGTCTTAAAGTGGAGGATATAGATCAAACAGCATTCTTGGTTCTACTTTCACTAATAATTGGGTATCTGTTAATCACTTTCATTTTTTCGGTATATTCTGACTTTATGCACTCTTACTGGTCGGAATTGAACAGTATCGAAACTACCGCTCAAAAGGTTGAAATAACAGGACCCGAATCCACTGACCAGAGAAGTAAAGAAATCAGTGTGTTCACGAACACGCTCGATAGGATTAGGCTGGTGCAAAAGCTTAAAAACGTACATATGGTTAGAATTTTAATCGATGTGGCGATCCCGGTTATTGTTGGGATCACTTCGGTCTCTTGGCTAATTTGGAAGTTATACCGAATGAACTAAAAGGCAGCTAACAAGCGCATTCACAACCGATTCGCAGATCTGATGTCCTGCTCACGGTTGAAGCGTAGCGCTAGTGTTCTGTTAAAAATGCAAGTTTTTTATCACAGGGCGCACCAGTCCTGTTGAAGCATATAGACGTAAAGAGACATAAAGTAAAATCAATAAGCTATTGGGCGGTGGGGCCTCACGCATCATGGGCTCCGTACCGATCCTCGTAATGCTTGATCCGGGTTTTCCATCATTACCGATGCACCAACAGTTCTCTGTCCAGGTTTTAAGGAGCGGTGAGGGACCTGCACTAACGCACTGGTTTTCCCTGCCTCGGCAGGGTCCGAGCTAACTACCAGGTTTTCCCTCACCACCCAAACCTATTTTTTTTCAAACGGTTACGCGGCCCTTTTGAGCTGTCTATAGTAGGCCGCCACATGTCTGTCTTTCGATGGTGTATAGCGTTTTTTTTCGGTTAACATACGGTAGACGATTCGCAGAACCTTATCGCTGACCGATACCAGTCCGCGCAGGCCAGAGCCTTTGCCGGGAGAGTTTTTCTTCCTGCGACGATACAGCTTTTTAAAGTGCGCCTCATGGGCTACCAGGCGCAAGGCATAATGGTAGAGCCAATGTCGTAGATAAGCGCTGCCGATATGAGTGATCCGGGGACGCTTTTTAATGCTGGTACTCGACTCATGAAGCCGGATATCCAAGCCGGCCAGCTTAACGAGTTGCTTACCGCAACAATATTCATCAATATCGCCGATGGCGGTAAGGATCGCCACGGCCGTGGGCTTTCGGATCCGTGGCATGGTCAACAGCAGTTGATAGTCATCACGGTGTTCGACCAGAGCGATGGCCTGATTGAGCCACATTTGGTTTTTTTCAATTGCATCAGCCAGATCTGCTGCCAGGGTTTTGATTTCAAAGGCGTCCATACGGTGGGGATCTTTCAACCCGATGCTGCTTTTCGCCAGATCGTATATTTGCGCAAATTTAGCCTGGGGCCACTGCCCGCACCGCCGCCGTGGCTTCGAGCGGTTCAAAAAGCGCTTGCGCCCAGCTCTTATGATTGATGCCGGTGTGGGGCTGGCCTGTAAAAATCGAAGTGATGTAGGCATTGTCAGGTCCTTGATCATACCGTTGAGTTCAGGAAAGGCCAGGTGCAAAGCTCCGCGCAGTTGATTGCGAAGCCGGTGCACGCGCTTTTTAACTGCCATATGGCGACGCATCAACCGGTAAGCTGCCGCAAGCTCTGGATCACGTACCACTGGTATGAAGAACTTGCCCTGTATAAGCAGGTCAAACACGCTGTGGGCATCTTTTGGGTCTGTTTTGCTGGTACCGTCACTCATAGTACGACGGTTGTTTTTTACGGCCAGGCAATTGACCAGACAAACGCCAAATCCACAGCCTTTTAGCCGTTCATAAAGGCTGTACCAGTATAATCCGGAAGGCTCCATACCGATCAGAACCCGTTTGGATTTGGTTTTAAAGCGCAGCTTACGGATATTGCGCTCAAATTTATCAAAGCCCTGTCGGCTGTGCGCGAAGTCGAACTTGGCTGCTACAGCGCCTGTTTTTGTGCCAAAACAGGCGCTATGAGAAGCTTTGCCGATGTCAACACCGACCATCAGCAACCCTGGGCTTTGAACATAGGCTTTACGAAGCTTTAAATTTCGGCCATAATCTTTAAGTCTCATGGGGCCTCCTCCTTTTTATGAGTTTTGGTTGTGGTGACTAACATCATAAAAAGGTGTGCCCTGTGAGATCAACTTAATGATCTTATCTCTTATACGAGGACCATAAAAAATTTACTATTTGTATTAAATGGATGCAATTTTTAAGAAAGTACTGTTAATCGACTGCCTATGATAAGTTAAATCGAATAATAAATAGGTGGGAAGTTTGCTCTATGATTGGAAAGAAGCAAAACCATAAATCTTTTTTCGAATATTTTGTTCCTTGGTTAATTAGTATTGCCTTAATCTCAGTAATAAATGGATGCGCCAGCACGGAAAAACCGGTACAGATCTTTCCGCGAGAAGATACATTTTCCGCTTACTCAAACGGTGTGATCTTCGACAAGAAGACTAACCTTGAGTGGATTGCTGGGCCAGATACAAGGACGAATTGGGATCAGGCTTTCTCATGGGTGCAAAGTCTGCATATTGGAGGAGGCGGATGGAGAATGCCTACGAGAAAAGAGATTGAAACGCTATTCAAATGTGTGGACAGCAGAACAAGTGGGATAACAAAGAGAATCAAACTGTTTAAGACAACTGGCAGATTCATATGGGCTGGAGAAACCAGAAAAGACGCTTCGGCGGTCTATCTCAGTTGTTGTCAAGATTGCATGACTTACTATTTTTCATTTTACAGTTACAGGGCCTTTGCAGTTCGTTACAAGCCTGATCCCTTTAAATAATGAAGTAAGCCCAACAACAGCATTCTACGGACGGCTAGTCGTCACCGCAGATGCAAACGTTCTAAATAGAATGAAAATAATTATTTTTATCATAATGATATTCGGCTTTGTCTCCACAGTACATGGAGAATACTTTGAAGGTATTCAATGTGACCAAGATATTTCTACAGTTCAAGGGCTTGAATTGGATCATATAGGCTTAACCTTGGCCAAGGAGTGGTATAAGAAGGAAAATGAAACAGAAGTTTTCGGCAACGTTAAATCTGATATTGTAAATTACCTGTTTCTTAAAAAGAAATTTTTCGGGAAAGTCTATGCGATAATTGGGAAGGAAAACATCAACGAAATATTAAGATATTTTACCAAAGAAGTTGAACATATTTACGCAAATGATGAGGAGAATAGAGTCTTCTCTAAACCCATTGAAAGAAGAGACGGTGCCTGGATATTTATTGAGCCTGAAAAGATAATTATTTTCAAAAGATACACAGTTCATTTAGGTCAATTGGAAATTTTGTGTAGGAGTAAGTACGAAGAAATTTCAGGAGTTGGGAAATTTGAAGTAAAATAAGATATAACAATTCGCTTGAGATTTCGGCACGCGAAGACCGCGCGCGTCTCAGCTCAATCGTTATGCTTTGAATAGGAATGAGTAGAGTATGAAAAAGTATTTCATTGCCGTGTTGCTCTCGTTCTATCTGGCGAATGGTCTATTTGCGAACCAATCAGAAACCTACGTTAAACTTGAAACCAAGACAGGAACATTGGAAGGCACCCTTATAGTTCCCAATGAAAAGAAAAAGGTGCCAGTCGCGTTGATTATCGCGGGATCGGGTCCGACAGATCGAGACGGCAATAATCCCGCAATGAAAAACAACTCATTAAAGATGCTGGCATCGGCTTTATCAAAAAACGGCATTGCAGCATTGAGGTATGATAAGCGTGGTGTCGGAAAAAGCCAGAGAGCCGGTGGGAATGAAGAAGAGTTGCGTTTTGAACATTACATATCTGATGCGAAAGATTGGGTTGAATTGCTTATAAATGATAAGAGATTTAATGAGGTAATAATAATCGGGCATAGCGAGGGTTCTTTAATTGGAATGGTTGCAGCTCAAAAGAAAGGCATTGATAAATTCATTTCTATTTCAGGTCCTGGTCTTTCGGCAGATAAAACCCTTAAGGCGCAGCTTAAGTCTCAACCACCTGAAGTTTTGAATATCGCAATGCCAATTATTGATAAACTCAGCCAGGGGGATACAGTCAGCGAGGTTAATCCGTTATTGTATTCCTTGTTCAGGCCCAGCGTGCAGCCATATATGATTTCTTGGTTTAAATATGATCCAGCCAAAGAAATTGCCAATCTAAAGATCCCGGTATTAATTATCCAGGGGTCAACCGACATCCAAGTAAGCGTAGAAGATGCCAATATACTTGCCACAGCAAATCCGAAGTCAGAATTAAAGATTATAAAAGGCATGAATCATATTTTCAAGAAGTCTGATTCAGATCAAATAAATAATATCGCAACCTATAATCAACCGGATCTACCTATAAAATCTGAACTGGTTGAAGTAATCACCAATTTTGTCATGGAAACTAATAAGCATAACTAGCCAGAATCAGGCGGCGACAAATAGCCGCGCCTGATTCTCAATATTATGATTCCCATATTATTACAAAAGTCTTCAATCTTTGCAGGATAAGAAACGTCGGAATTGAAAAATGGGCTAAAGAGGAGGCCGGCGATATCCTTGACAAATATAATTATGGTGCTTGGACCTTATAACAAAATCAGGAGAAAGGTCTCAAAGTAGCGCATTAAGGGCAGCGGCAAAAAGCCCCGCGCATTTTTGCCCGCCGTTATTCGAAACTACCCGCAATATGAAAAAGCACTGGATAGAGTTTCAAGACACGCAACCATACTGCCCGATGACATCGTGGGTTCATCGATCTGTGGATGGAAAAGCGTGGTTCGAAGCCCGGGCATTTGATCCACCGAGGCAGACAGCGGTTACCGGAATGGGTTATCCTGTATTCAAGGTCGAGTTGGACGCATTCACGTTTGAGTTTTCATCGATTGCAGAGATTAATGTATGTATTGAAACGTTAGCGAAGCGGGTACTGCCGAGACCAATTGATTTATGTCGGGATTTGGGGACAAGCTCCGGGCCAAACTCCCATTGGCTAAGTCGCCTGCCGGCCGGGGTCAAATCCTGGAAATACAGGCAGAAGGCGGTTGCATACCTTCGTAAGGCTTTAAAGACGTTTGAGGACTTCGCCTAACTATGAATGTAGATTTAATATACACCCATTGAAAATAGCGATTTTACTCTTTACCATTATGAAAAACGAATAGAGACCTATTTGTTTTCTGCGCCAGTCCGGTATTGTGCCGCCCCATTCCGGCCTGGTGAGGAATACGTTATCTGCAAAATAGCATGGAGAATGATTTTGGAATTCAATTCAATCAATTTCGAAGATAAATTGTCCAGGTTTTCGGATCATTGGTCCCCCAAGATTATCGCCCAAATGAACGACTATCATTTTAAGATTGTAAAATTTCAGGGCGAATTCGTATGGCACAGCCATGATAACACGGACGAGGTATTCATTGTTCTCGAGGGTGAAATGTCAATTGCCTTCAGAGACGGCTCGGTTGATATATATGCGGGCGAGATGTTTGTCGTACCAAAGGGTGCAGAGCATAAACCATTTGCAAAAAGAGAATGTAAAGCTATGCTGGTGGAACCGGCAGGTACAATCAATACCGGGGATGCCGGTGGTGGAATGACAGCCGATGACAACCAATGGATATAACCATCTCCTAACATCCGGTCCCAATGAGGGCCGCGACGTTTGGTGCAATAAGATGAGGATCAGAGAATGTTTGATGCATTGCAGCAGATTAATGAACGGCCCGAACCGTTCCAATTTTACACCGCAAGCGAACTATGGACCGATGACCATACATCCAAGCAGATGCTTGCGTACCACCTCAACGAGGCCGTCGATCTTTCTTCGCGTAACGCGAGATTCATCCAACGATCAGTAGAGTGGATCGCATCCGAGTTCAACATCGGTAAAGGCTTTAAAATAGCTGATTTCGGCTGTGGTCCCGGGTTGTACACCGCACCTCTGGCGAAGCGCGGAGCGGCGGTAACCGGCATTGATTTCTCGGAAAGGTCTATAATGTATGCCAAGGAAGTTGCGGACCGCGAGCGCTTGAACATCAACTACGTGAAACAGAACTACCTGGAGTTTGAAAGCGAGGAACCATTCGACCTTGTGCTGATGATTATGTGCGATTTCTGCGCCCTCAGCCCGACACAAAGAAAAAGGATGCTGAACAAATTCCACCGGATTCTAAAACCGGGCGGCTTTGTCCTGCTGGATGTGTATTCCTTATGGGCATTTGAACAAAAGGAAGAGGTCGCGTTATATGAAGAAAACCAGCTCAACGGATTCTGGTCTGCACACAAATACTATGGCTTTGTAAATTCCTTCAAATACGATGAAGAAAAAGTTTCGCTGGACAAGTATACAATTATTGAGCCGGACCGCACCAGGCGGGTGTACAACTGGCTGCAGTATTTTGCACCCGAGGACCTTGCAAGCGAGTTTAAGGAGAGTGGCTTTGCTGTTAAGGGGATTTATTCCGACGTCGCGGGAACCGAATTTGATCGAAAATCAAACGAGTTTGCAGTCATCGCCAATAGCGTGTAGCCCGGCACAGAATCATGGGAAGCTAAAACCAAGCGGCCAATTTTCGAAATTACGAATGACGCACCGACTTAAAAATCCGGCAACCCCCATTTAAAAAAGAAGGGAGCTATGAAAAAAATTACCCTTGGGATACTTGGAATTCTGGCACTTCTGATCATAATTTTCATTCTTCAAACAGCCCCCATTGATCCACAGGCATACAAACCACTAGAGCCACGAGCCTTAACCGGTGTCCTGGCCCAAAACAACTATTTGCAGCAGGCCGAACTCCTGGCCCTGGGAAAAATTAATGGCCCGGAAGAAGTGGCGGTGGACAACCTGGGACGTGTGTATGGGGGAACGCAGGACGGAAAAATCGTTCGATTTCTACCGGGTGAAGAACCGACCGTTTTTGCTGAAACCAATGGTCGTCCCCTGGGCATCCAATTTGATAAAAATGCTAACCTGATTGTCTGCGATGCTTATAAGGGTCTACTCTCCATTGATCCCCAGGGTAAAATTGAAATACTGGCCACATCCGCAGATGGACTTCCCTTCAAGTTCACCGACGCCTTGGATATTGCGACCGATGGGACTATCTATTTCACTGATGCAAGCTCCAAATACGGCCAAAGTGACTATCTCTATGACCTGTTGGAATCGAAACCGCACGGCCGATTTTTGAGCTACGATCCAGCCACCGGACAAATCAAGGTTCTCTTGGAAAATCTTTACTTTGCCAACGGCGTGGCCTTATCTAAGCAGGAAGATTTCGTACTAATTAATGAGACCTACCGTTACAGGATCGTCAGGTACTGGTTGAAAGGGTCCAAGGCTGGAAAACACGAAATCTTTATCGATAATCTCCCTGGGTTTCCCGACAACATCACCAGCGACCGCAAAGGGACATTTTGGCTGGCTCTTTTTACGGTTCGAAACAAAACCGTTGATAAGCTCCACCCCTATCCGTTTCTGAAAGCCCAAATGTCAAAACTGCCCAAAGCCTTATGGCCCAAACCAAAACCCTATGGACTGGTCCTGGCTTTGGATGAACGCGGTCAAATTATCCAAAGTTTGCATGATCCATCCGGCGAATATCTGAAGGAGGTCACATCAGCTCGCAAATATGGCGGATACCTATACCTTGGCAGCTTGCATAACGACCGGATTGGAAAATTGAAATTGTCTCCATAGACTGATTAAGCCTACGCAGCTAAGCTTCGCCAGTCAACGACCACCCGCATTGCTGGTGATGTATGCTTGACGTGAAAATAGCCTTTTGAGAAAGAAATAAAAGTTGCTGCACAATCCCATAAATGTAAAACTTACTTTAACGCTTATGGCGGCAGCCATTCTGCTTAGTGAGGAGCCCGGCTTGGCAGACCAGTCAATTTATCGTACGTTCATAAAAAACACTTCAGAACAGATCGCAATACTGAGGCATACCTATCCTCAACTTAAAGAGTTCTCCCTAGATGAGCACGTCGACCTTGATAAATTAAAAATTGATTACAGCTACCATACACATGATTCTGAGCGTACAGTTGGTTGGACATCTGCTGTCCCTAATCCTGACCCGGATGGAATTTGGTTTTATATCGACCTTTATGATAAGGATTCAATTGCGCAGATACATACCCAGCCTTTTAGGGATACAGCTTTTAGATTTGGAAATAAAAAAATATGCTTTCTTATCCTTCAAGGATCTGACACAAAATCAATATCAGCTGAAATCATATCAATATTTGAACGCAACGGTGCAAAATCAGAATAGGTATTATTCATCCCTTATATATTTAAAGATTTTGTTCCGTTGCCACTAAAACGGCCGGCAATATCGTCCATGATCCTATGTGGAACCATGTAATGTAAAGAAATCGCTTGAATCTGACAAAAGCTTTGCTTTTCGCTAAGCATGGCACAGGGGGCAAGCTATTCTGGAAAGTCATATAATTCGAGCACACTACCGATGCAACCGGAGGTCAATGTGGAAAAACTGAAAGGTTATCAAAAGAAATATTTAAAGGGTCTGGCTCACAGCATAAAACCACATGCTTATGTAGGGCAGAATGGGCTGTCGCAGACGGTGACACAGGCCATTAATGAAGCCCTGACAAAACATGAATTGATTAAAGTAAAATTTATCGATTTCAAGCAGAAAACTCAAAAGCAAGAGATCACAGCCGCCGTTGAATTGGAAACTGCATCTGAATTGGTTGCTATGATTGGTCATGTAGCCATTTTTTACCGCCGGCAACAGGATCCTGACAAAAGAAATATTACGGTGCCCAAACGGCAGACTGATTGAGCCCATCATTCCTACCCGGCCGAGATGCCGCAGTGCAGTCTGTGACCCCTTTCCTCAAAAGGAGGCCCATGGAAACCCATTTTGCACCACCGGAGAATACAAACGAAGCTGAACTTGCAATCGAAATTGAGATTGTGAGCAAAAACCCGGTCCTGTCGGGTCTATTAAATTCGGTCAGCGGCTTGTTAGCCGTTCTGGACGAAAATCGGCAAATTGTCGCCTTGAATGATTCATTCCTGAAAATGATCGGCATTGATTCGCCGGAAGAAGCCCTGGGCTTGCGACAAGGACAGGTATTAAACTGCGTTCACTCAGATGAGGATCCTGCCGGGTGCGGCACAACAAAATACTGTTCTTCCTGCGGTGCTGCAATTGCCATCGTTTCGAGCATGGAAGCAGATCAACCGGTTGAGAAAATATGTGCGCTTTCGGCCAAGCGGGGCGACAAGCAGGTCAATATCGTCCTGCATGTTAAATCTTGCCCGATTCGTATCAGCAAGAGAAGATTTCTCTTAATTTTCCTACAGGATATTACCCGCCAGCAACAAATGGCCGCACTCGAAAGAACCTTTTTCCACGACATCAACAACATGCTTTCCATGCTGCTGATGGCATGTGACCTGCTGGTTGAAGAATATCCGGCCGAACTTGCCCAAAACATTCACACGGCCTCGCATCGTCTTCACCGGGAAATAGCAATTCAACGCGCCCTATCCCAAAGTCAAACATACAACTATCAGCCCAGTAGGTGTGAAATAGCAGTTAAGAAAATTTTTTCGGACCTCGAATCCTACTTCGCAAACCATCCGGTTGCGCTAAACAAAACCATCCAGTTTATAGGGAAGGCGCCGGATATACTGATCAATACAGATCTTTCCTTATTATTCCGTGTGCTATGCAATATGACCATCAATGCATTGGAAGCAACCCAGGAAGACGGTCATGTGAAAATCTGGGCTGAGCATGAAGATAAGCTCCTCTCCTTTTATGTTTGGAATGCCCAGGAAATTCCGGCCGAAATAATCCATAGAATTTTTGAACGGAATTTCACCACGAAAGAACACTCAGGACGAGGGATCGGTACTTTCTCCATGAAATTGTTTGGAGAAGAAATCCTTGGTGGACAGGTAAGTTTTACATCCTCCCGGCAGAAGGGTACTATTTTCAGATTTTCACACCCCATTTAAGTGATAACAGTTTAAAAATACTTTAAATAACGTACAAAGGTTCAGCATGTCTGGTGTTGGTTTACTTAATGAAAAGCCGCTGCACGCATCCCTAAAACTCTGGTATGCCCGGCCCGGGGATCAGGTTGAAGTCAAAGTTGACGGGTTTGTAATCGATATCGTTCAAAATGATCTGCTGGTGGAAATTCAAACCGGCAATTTCGCATCCATCAAGGCCAAACTGAAAAAACTTCTGGGCCGTCATCGCCTCCGCTTGGTTTATCCCATTGCGCTGGAAAAATGGATTGTCAAACCGGCTCCGGATAACAGTAAAAGTATGACCCGCCGCAAATCGCCCAAAAAAGGACGGGTGGAGGATCTGTTCTGGGAAATGATGCGCATTCCACAACTGATGGCCAACCGCAATTTCGCACTGGAAGTACTGATGATAAGAGCAGAAGAAGTTAGACGTTTCGTAGGCAAGCGCAAATGGCGGAACAAGGGCTGGGCAACGGTTGAGAACCGGTTGTTGGAGGTTGTTGAACGACGGTTGTTTCAAACACCGGCGGATTGGCGCGCATTGATTCCCCCGGGAATGGAATCATTTACTGCCAAGGATTTAGCAGAGGCCCTGGGAATCCGAACTCAATTGGCCCAGCGAATGGCCTACAGCTTCCGCAATGCGAATCTGATTGAATTGATCGGCAAGCGCGGACGCGCCCATCTATATAGTTTGGTTGGCATTTGACGACAAAAGGGATCAAGCCTGATTTCGACTCTAAAGTACGACCACCTAGAGTCCAATGTAGACTTGATCCCTTTAATTTAGTATTTTATAAGAAACAACTTTGATTGAAGGACTAAAGGAGAAAAAATGACCCTGGGTAAAAAATTCTTTTTCTACGCGCTAATTGGAGTGTCAATCATAATCACAACTTTCTCCTACGGCTGTACGGGTTTGATCGGGAATGCCGTTATTGCAAACCTTCCAACTTATCAGGAAACCATTGAAGTTTGGTCCCGGATTGAAAGTGGCAAAGGGCGAGCACTTTTTTATTATATCAAACAGGAGGGGTCCGGTATTATCGGCCCTTCTGTAGCCTCAATTAAAATTGATGATGATAGAAAGCTGAGAGCCTCTTTTTCTGATAGAACCTTTGTGTTTGCCGATCTTGCTGTAGGGTCTCATTTTGTTGAAATCAAATGCGCCCCTTTTAGGACCTGTAAAAATATAGATATCCAAATTAAAAAGGGCGAGATTTTATACATAAAAGTTGATAATGATTCCGAACATTTTCAATCATTTCAGGTCGTAGATAATACTATTGCCCTAAAAGACCTTGAATCGATGCATCATAACTTTAAAAAACCACTCTCTATTTACTACCAACCAAAACCTTTATAAGAACCGGATACAATTGGACCGCAGGTGTGAAACAAAAAAGAAATACCTGAACAAGCTCTTTAGATAAAACATTGAAAATGTAATAATGGATATTTGCAAGATGCTTCAAGCTCGGTTGATCAAAAAGGAAGTCGACCTTCTCCGGGATACCGACGCTGCGAAACTTGCTCAGCTTGCGGAGGATATTAAGACTAGACGGATAGACTGGTTTAAAAAGCAGGATATCAAACCGGATTCAGGTAATATACTGGACCAGGCCTACCAGCTTTTTTTAGACAAACTCGGAATTAAATCTGACCAGGCTCCCATTGTGGACCGGCAAAGAAATAGACTCGTTATCCATTCCAAAAATTTTTGCCCCACACTGGAAGCATGCCAAATTCTGGGTCTGGATACCCGTCGCATATGCAAACAATTGACCGAGGAACCAACCCAGGCATTGCTTCAGCAGCTTAATCCCAAATTGAAGTTTAAACGCAACTATAACGCATTGCGGCCGTATAAACCCTATTGTGAGGAAATGATCATATTCGATGAAAGCGCCTAACCACACGCCATTAATTCGGGATATAAAATGACGAAAACCGGCAGCAATGGATGGCAGTTACTCGGAGATGGTCCTGAAGCGTATGAACGTTATATTGTGCCCACATTCAGTCGTGTCTGGGCCCGGGATATGGTCGCAAGGGCCCAACTTAACAAGGGCGACCGTATTCTTGATCTGGCATGTGGTACCGGCATCGTAGCCCGGCACGTATTAGAGCATTTGGACAACGCATGCCAGGTCACGGGAACTGACGTAAATGCGGCCGTTTTAAAAAAGGCCCGTGAAATCTGCTCCCCGGACTCAGGGCCCGTCATTTGGCAGCAAAGCGACGCCGTGAACTTGCCATTTCCCGATAGGGACTTCAACGTCGTCTTGTGCCAGCAAGGGTTACAATATTTTTCAGACCGACCACGCACGCTCCGTGAAGTTGCGCGTGTACTGGTCAACGGCGGTCGTGCCTATTTCAGTGTGTGGCGTTCACTGAAATATTTCCCCTTTTATACGGCCCTGCATGCGGCTTTGGATACCTATGTCAGTTCAAATGCGGCTGACATGCTGGCATCTGCATTTACGCTTGGCAATCCGGATGAAATCAGGACCTTACTCGAACAATCCGGATTTGAAGAAATTAACATCAGTCTGGTCATCAAACAAATGCGCTATGATCCCGTGGAGGATTTTTTAATCGGTGGGTTTGCAGCCTCACCATTTGCCCAGGAAATATTATCGCTGCCCGAAGATAAGCGCACGGCAATGTTTCAGGCAGTCCTCCAGTCCATCTCAGGATATATTGATGATCAAGGTCTGGCGGCACCCATGGAGTCTTATGTTGTTTCGGGTGTTAAATCCGGATGGGGTGTGAAACATCCGGGCTAGGCATCTCAACAAATTCCATGCGAGATTTAGGTGTAATTTTATTTAAGATCAGAGCTGCCAGGCCTGATGAGGCAGCCAGCCTGAGCCTTCTGGCCATGCGGTCCAAAGCATATTGGGGATATTCACAAGATTTTTTGGATGCCTGTAGAACAGAGTTGTCGGTATTGCCGGCGGAAATTAAAGCAGGCGAATATCAACACGCGGTCGCAGAGAATGATAGCGGAATCCTCGGCTTTTATGCGTTGAAACGCTTAACCGGCAGAAAATTTGAATTGGAAGCGCTCTTTGTGGAACCGGACCACATCGGCACCGGCATCGGCCGTGCGCTCATGAGCCACGCCCATGAAAGTGTTGACTCCCAAGGCGGAACCGCAATCATCATTCAAAGCGATCCCCATGCGGCACGATTCTATAAGGCTGCCGGAGGTGTGCTGATCGGAGAAAAGGAATCCGGATCTATTCCCGGGCGGTATCTGCCAGTATACGAAATATCTTTAACCTAAGTCGCGTGTTTCAAATTTTAAAATTGATCATTATCAATAAATTTCAATGGATTGTATCGTTTGGAATTCTTATTATTTGAAACGCCCAAATTAGGATCAACCAACATAAGAATGGGTCAAACTGATATGAGCGATGTAACCGTTTCATTCATGCAAAAAGATGAGCTTCAGGAATCAGCAACTGCTTTAAGTATTGCCATGCTTAAAAATCCCCTCCATATGGCTATTTTCCGGGGTGATAGTGAATCTGAACGAATTCAGATTGAGCAAACGTTCACCAGTCTCTTTTCGGAGCTGCCCGAGATTGTATACGTGGCCAAGAAGAACGGAAAAATCATTGGGGTTATGCGCATGAAATCATGCCAGGGCCGCAAAGACCTTAAAGAGCCCGAGGGTCCCAAGGATCTCGATCGATTAAGCTGGCGGAAGCATTTCTGGCACCAGGAATGGGCGCGCCATGAGCCGTCGAACCAGCACTGGCACCTGGGCCCCATTGGTGTGCTGCCAGCGTATCAGGGGCAGGGTATTGGTTCACAATTGATGAAACGTTTTTGCCGGGAAGTGGATACCTGTCAGGCCAGCGCATATCTGGAAACGGACTTAGACCGCAATGTCGTTTTCTATGAGAAATTTGGATTCCGGATTGTGAATACATCTTTGATATTTGATGTGGCCAATCGCTACATGCTGAGAGATCCAATATCCTAAACCGATTACATTAGGAGTGCGGGAAAAATGGGAGTACAAATCATAAGATTAGGTAGTGAACGTAAAAAGAACGAAGGTCTGCGCATCGGAACCGTCCGTCGACCGCCACGAGGCGTTCCCAAGACGGAGTTCAGCTCCCAAAACTGGTATGATGTCTGGCTACCGAATTTATCTCCCAGTCCGGATACCATGAAATTAGGCCAAGGTGTGAAAACTGAAAAAGACTGGCAGTCTTTCAAAAAAAAATATCGCCGGGAAATGGGCAAACCCGAAAATATCCGCATTCTGGAACTTCTGGCAGCCCTTTCCCAAAACACCAACTTCTCGGTCGGGTGCTATTGCGGAGACGAAACCAGGTGCCATCGATCGGTGTTAAAAGAACTCCTTGCGGAACTCGGTGCCAGGATTGTGCAGGCAAAAAAATGAACAGTAAGCTCAATATCAGACCAGCTGAAGATTCCGATTTCGATCACATCTGGCCCATATTCAACGAGATTGTCTCGGCCGGCGATACCTACGCCTTTCCCAGGAATGCATCACGGGAGGAGGCCAAGGTCCTTTGGATGATCTCACCTCGGCGGACCTATGTGGCCGAAGCAGCGGATGAAATTCTGGGAACTTACTATATCAAAACAAACCATGCCGGGCCGGGTAGCCATGTCTGTAACTGCGGATACATGGTCCCGGTAAAATCAAGGGGCAAAGGCATTGCCACCGCCATGTGCCAGCACTCTCAGAAAATTGCCGTTGAACTGGGCTACAAGGCCATGCAATACAATATAGTTGCCGCCAGCAATCATGGTGCGGTACGGTTGTGGTCGAAACTTGGTTTCGAAATCGTCGGACGGTTACCCAAGGCCTTCAATCATCCAACGCAGGGTTTGGTCGATGCTTTCGTGATGTATAAGTGGTTAGATTCATAACCAAATCACTTGAGTCGCAAGCAATATGAACGCTGGTTCCGGAGATATGCGATCAAAGGATAACTAAAATGACAATAAAATGTGTTTGGCATCGCACATGTAAATAGATCGATAACCATTTCATGATGATTAGAATTTTCAAATACGCCCTATTTTTATTGGCAGGTTTGCTCATTATTATTTTTTCATACTATGGTATCGAGATATATCGATCCAGAATTTATACAGACAAAGTTGTCTTGAAAGACCTGCGCCATGGACAATGGCGATCACCCCAAAAGGCCCCCATTAAATTCGATATCCATGCCCGGGACTTGACTGATAACCAAAGGCGTATTCTGCTTAAAGTCCAGGATCCTAATTTCGACGGGCATAGGGGGCTGGATCTGTCAACGCCTGGAGCCGGATTAACCACGATTACCCAGGCCATCGTAAAAAAGCTGTACTTTGAAGAATTTAAGCCGGGAATCGCCAAAATCAGACAATCCCTCATTGCCAGATTCGTTGTAAACCACATGATTTCAAAAGAGGACCAGCTTACCCTGTTTATTAATACGATGTATTTTGGCAAGGTTAACGACACGGGTGTAGTCGGTATTCAATCGGCTGCCAGCACATACCATCAAAAACCCATAGGCAGGTTGACCGAGGATCAATATATATCTCTGGTTGCCATGCTTGTCATGCCGGGGACTTTTCATCTCTTGGACCACCCTGAATGGAATCAGCAACGGGTCCTGCGCATAAAGGCGCTGATGGACGGCCGGTATCAACCTAAGGGTCTAATGGATCAGTTTTATGGCAAACTTCCCCCGGAAGCCATAGCTGCCGGATTGCCTTCATTTTCGTATTTCCCCGATTTGTACGAAAAGTAAGGGGCCAAAATGCCACTTTCATTATTACGTTCCAGAACCGTCATAATCTTCGCCCGGATAGGACTCTAGAATATGCGACCAATAATATTTAAAATTGTTTTTTGGATTGTTCTGCTGGTTTCCGGCTCCTTACAATCTGTCCAGGCTGATACGCCTGTCTGGAAAGTGGTCAAGGGAGATCGGCATTTATACCTAGGCGGTACCATCCATCTACTGTCCAAGTCTGACTACCCATTGCCGGCAGTGTTTGAAACAGCTTACAATCAATCAAGCAAACTGGTATTTGAAACCGACACCAGAAGATTGCAGACCCCCGAATTTCAAGCCGCGCTTATGCGTAAGGTTATATATTCCGATGGGCGCAATCTCAAAATGGTTCTAAGGGCGACTACCTTCCAGAAATTGGAAAATCATCTGAAAAGCCGGGGTATTCCTGTCGATAACTTCATGAAATTCAAACCGGGCATGGTGGCGTTGACCATCACCATCATCGAACTTCAGCGTCTGGGGCTGGTGGGCACCGGAGTTGACGAGTTTTTTAACTTGAGGGCCTTAAACGACCAGAAAGCTGTCGGCCAACTTGAAACTGTTGAAGACCAGCTTGAGTTGATATCCAGATTGGGAGACGGACAGGAGAATGAAATTATTGCCCATACATTGCAAGAAACCGAAAAGCTGCCGGAGATGATGCAAACGATGAAAACGGCCTGGCGTCAGGGTGATAATACAGCCCTTGAAAATATCATTCTCACGCCGTTTAAAAAGGACTTCCCCGGGGTTTACCACCGCGTCGTCGTCAAACGCAATAATGCCTGGTTACCTAAAATAGAAAACTTGTTGAAAACCAAAGATGTGGAGTTCGTTTTGGTTGGTGCCCTGCACTTAATTGGCGAGGACGGTATCCTCGCCAAATTAAAAGACCGTGGCTACACCATCCGGGAACCTTGATTCAAATTGGAAACTCACCGCAGATCTCAGGCATATACTCTTGCTGGCAGACCAAAATTATATTGTTTTTGGCAATCATCATGATTATGATTTTAGGTTATCAGGAAAAATGGAACTATAGATCCGTTGTTTAAATGTAAAGGTTTTAGTTAAGGAGTAAACTATGGCCGGCGGCTGGACCCGTGACGGAGGTGTTCAGGAACAAATTGACGCCAGTGTTGCCGACGCAGTTAAACAAGCCCGCACCCGGCTGCCACAGGGTACCGGGCTGACCCACTGTGAGGAATGCGAGGAGCCCATTCCGGAGGCGCGCCGCAATGCCGTACCCGGTGTGCGCTTATGTGTAAACTGCCAATCAGAACACGAAAAAAGCCAATCGATTTCATCCCCTTTCAATCGACGCGGCAGCAAAGACAGCCAGCTTCGGTAGGTATTGACTTTCTAGCATCACTACATTGTAGTCATCTAATTTAAACAACCTACATATTGGTGGTTTTCATAAAAGTGTGCCGATCTACCTAATATTCCTTGCTCTTTCTAATACATTTACCTATATATTCCGTTTTTATAATATCACATAAAACCGAAAAATCAGACCCAGTACAAGGGAAACACAATGTCGTGGAAATTGTCATACGATGCCGAGCTCAAGGCGATCTGTTGTGCCTATATTGGTCATGTCACAGCAGCAGAGTTTAAAGCGAGTAATCTAGAAACCATTAAACATGCCAAAAAGCACAAAACATATTTACTGTTAATCGATGATTCGAAACTTGAGTCAGCCGTCACAACCACAGAAATTTATGACATGCCTAAAGTTTACAGAGAGTTAGGAGGAGACCGCAAAGGTAAAATCGCAATTCTCCTGCCGCCAAAGGGGGCAATCCGCAACGACGTACTTTTCTACGAAACTGTCTGCCGCAACCATGGCTGGGAAGTCAAGTCCTTCGATGAGCGTTCTGAAGCGGCAAGGTGGCTTAGGAAACTAGCCTCTGCGAATAAAAAAATCGATTGAAAAGAACCTTAAACGGTTCTCTAGCTAAAACCGGCTAACCACAAGCCGAGGTCCCACCCTCACCCCTTAGGTACGCTCAAGGTTATGACGTTACAGACCATATTTTGCTCACCGCCCGCATCTTCAACACGGTTTTACAGACTCACCTCGATTTTTTTTCCAGGGCCCGTTTCTAATTAAAATTATTTTTTTGCATCCAATCTGGCTTCAAAATGCATCTTTAAGTATAGATTCATATCTAAATTTTGCCTTTGGCAAATGGATCTAAATAAAACTTGAGGTAGCATCCAAATATTTCTATATTTTTAAAGGAGGAATCATGTCGCCGTTAGTTGGTGTGGCCTTTTGGCTTTTCATCGGAAGTGTTGTCGTCGCCGGCATTTGGTTTGCACATGCCCGCAATAAAGAAACCCAAAAAACAATCCGTTTGGCCATCGAAAAAGGCGTACCGCTTGATCCAGCCATGATTGACAAGCTGGTTGTACGCCAATCCGGCAATCCAGAGGACTATTATATCGGTGGTTATATTTGTATTGCCTGTGGCATCGGACTGCCGATCTTCGGATTTTTTATGGGACGCATTGCGCCGCAGGCCTTCTATCCTATAGCAGGAGCCGGAGTGCTGGTAGGATTGATTGGTATCAGTTTGATCATTTGTGGCAAACTCATAAACCGACGGATAAAATCAGTATAGGTCCTGGAAAACCCGGTGTGAATCCTACACTTGAAAAAGAACAAATAGCCTCTGCCGCGGAAGAGACTGTGGTTGCATTGGCGATGACAGGCGATGATAGTGCCTTTAACGAACTCGTCCGTCGCAGGCAAGCTAGCATCCGCACCCTGATGCGACAATTGAGCGGAGACGCAGAGTTTGCGGACGATTTTGCTCAGGAGGCATTTCTTCAGGCCTGGCGAAAGCTTAACACCCTGAAGTCGACCAAAGCCTTCGGCGGATGGTTACGCCAAATCGCTATCAATATCTTCCTCCAGTACAGCCGCCAAAAAGATCGGACGATAAAACCGACCGATGCTGTGAACACTGGCCTGACGGCCAAAACGCATGATGCCGCAATCAAAATGGATTTGGAAAAGGCACTGGGGGGCCTGAAGCCTATCGCAAGGCTCTGCATTATTTTGGCCTATGGTCAACGCATGAGCCATCGTCAAATCTGCGCTGCAACGGATCTGCCTTTGGGCACAGTAAAATCGCATATATTGCGAGGCGCAACGCAGTTGCGTCAATTTTTAAAGGATTATAAAGGTGCAGTCCCATGACAAAAGACGCTGATGATCAATTTTTCGATATATTTCAGGATGATCACCATCCGATTCATGAGCAACCATTTGTCGATAGGGTGTCGGAAAGTATAACGCGGCAAAGAGTCAATCAACGGAAATGGCTTGCAATAGGTACAATTATCGGCCTTCTCCTGATTATAGTGTTGAAGTCCTGGCTTATGGCGACAACCAGTGTCATATCTGCTATAACCCTGCTGCTAACCGAGAACCTTTTAAGTATGATGTTCTCGCCGATTGGCTATATTGTAGGGGGTTTTGTTTCCTTGCTGGTATTAATTAAAGTACGTTGATGGAATGCCGAACGACAAACTATCTCAAAACAATCAAATTCCTTCTGGCGATATATTTGAGCTGCCCATTATGCTCAAAAATTATGTGGATGCTTCGCCTTCTTTCAAGCCAGCCCCATGTCAGAGGACCATTTTTTTTGATATAGGCAGCATCAATGGCAAGTGATAACAATCGGCGTAAACTCACACTTGCATCGTAAACGAAACCAGCAAAAACCGGATTATAATTTATGCCAGACGCGGTCTATAATTTTCCAAAGTGGCTGACTAGTTGGATGGCGGCCAATAATATCGTCCTGTGGGGTGCGGCTGACTTACACGATTTTGACACGCCCGTGGACCAGGACGGAAAAAGATTTCCTTACGCGCTGTCCATGGCCATCCCCATGAATCCCAAGATTATGACATCCATCCAAAATGGTCCCAATCAAGATTATGCGGATGAATATGCCCGCGTTAATACACGTATCAATACACTTTCCGAAGCACTGACTGCAGAGCTACGGGATCGAAATGTATCTGCGTTGCCCTTGGCAGCCTCGGTCCGTTCCGACCCGGTTTCCATCAAAGGCGACTTTCCCCATAAAACATCGGCAACCAGAGCCGGACTCGGCTGGATCGGACGTCATTGTCAACTCATTACCCGCCCCTATGGGTCCTGGCATCGTTTGGGAACCGTGTTTATAGATCTGGACCTTCCCTGCGGGCCTCCGATTGAAAAAAACTATTGCGGTAGCTGTACAACCTGTGTCGATGCATGCCCTGCCAAGGCGCTCCATGGCAAAGCCTGGCATCCGGGCTTGCCTCGAAAAGCTTTATTGGATGTTCACGCATGTGATCAATGGAAAAAGAATAACTACTTTCAATATCACCAGGGACACAACTGTGGTATCTGCTCTGCCGTCTGCCCCTATGGATTAAAGTTCCTGAGAAGGGAGCAACACCATTGAAAATCATCTCGATCGTCTATATTTTCAACGCCACACTGCTTATATTGCATGAAATTGAATCAGCCTATGAAAAGGAGTGGGAGCTGCTGAAGCTGCCGGGCAAGATAACCGGATTCTTACTGTTGCACATCCCGATCATTTTACTGCTTTTTTGGGGATTAATTGAATTAGAAAAACAAACTACCTTTGGACTGATACTGGGCATTATACTTGGCATCGGTGGTGTTATCCCCGCCATCGTACACAAAATCGTTTTTAAAAAAGCAGACCAATTCAATCTGCCCATTTCCAATGTCATCATATTTTTGAACATCTTATCCGGTGTCAGTTTGCTGGCCTTGTCGTTAAATTTGATCAGTTCATGATATCCTCACCACCTTGCGCTGATGTCTGTGGTCATATCAGTCGAGTCGCCTGACAGGTCCAGACATCATAATTACCCTAAATACTGAATGATGTAGAAAAAGACATAAGATAAAGCATTAAAAATTCAACCTGTCCTTATCATTAATGTGCCAATGAGCAAGAAGGCAGAGAATTCATACTAACTCCCCAGCAGGCCGAAAAAAAATCCAAGGACAAAACCTAAATTAAATATATTATACTCATATATGCCTATTCGTGTAGATCTCATTCCGGCCGATCCCCTTTGACCATAGACACATCCTAAGCGTACATCTTCGTACCACCCCGCGAATCATGAAGCTTCCCCGTACCACTGGAAGATCGAATTGTAATGAACATCCGCCCCTGAAATCTAACCAAAACATCGGAAATATTGGTATCGCTGCTTGACTTTGAGCGAGCAGTAGGTTAGTCGATTTTTATTCTACTAAAATTTCGGATTCTAGTTCTGTTGGCAACCCTCCGATTCATTGCCGACACGTGTGTCTTTTTAAACCACTGATTCACACTTTAAAGATAAACAGCACAAACGCATCCGCTTAATCTGTTCTTAACAGTTAAACTTGATGCGAACCTGGTAGGCGCTTATTGATATAATAACCCTGATCTAATTTTTCATACGTCCTTAAGAAACTGAGTGTTATCATTCCACTAGAAGCTATCTTAAAAATAAGATTTTTGGTTCAGATTGACATGCCCTTATTCAGACTCTATTAAATAGGTTGTCATGCACTTTCCTGTAAACGTTGCCAAAAAGATGTTTGTGCGTCTGATTGCGTTGGGCACCATTGTCGTTATCATTGGTGGTGTACTGATCTATTTTCAGAAACCCACCCAAGAAATCCTGAATATAGAAAATCCAATGCTGGCCGGCTTGGTTTGCATGGCCATTGGGCTCTTATTTATTATCATTGCAGCCATGTCGCTGGTCCTTCAAAAAACCTGGATCCTGGAAGGCATTCACATTCGTTCCGGACCAGGTTCAAAAGAAGTTGCGGTAAAACCGGGTGACGCTGAGCTGACAGATAAGGACTTGGATATTGATGCGGAGGATGGAAAGCCGGGACGCCCGACTCGGTTTAAAAGGGGCGATAATCTCAGGATAGATTTAAACCTAAAAGCCCTTAAATCCATGGAGATTTCTAAAGCCACCTGCACCTTGCTGGTCAAGCAGCGGAGTAAAACCGATCATAATCGGCTCAAGACGGCTTTCAAAAACAAGGCCGACGACACCGCCAATCGGAGGCGCAGTATTCTGCCAAGCCAGAAGCTCAAATTTCGATTTGAGCACCGCTTACCTGCCGACCTGGCCGTCAGTTCCTATGATTTTATATGGAAGTTAAGATTTGAAATTAAGGCCAAAGGGGCTGCTGATTATCTGCAAGATCTTTCTTTGACAATCCAATAACCAAGGAGGGAGACATGAGTCGAGCCGTAAAAGTAAAGCTAAAATGTAAACAGAAAACCATCTTTATAACCTGGAAAGTTTTAATTACCGGGGCTCTAGCCAATCGCAAACGAGCCAGGGCCTTGATTCGGCAATTCAGGAAATCGTTTAATAACAATAAAAAATATTTTAAAATAGGTGATTGTAAAGTCATTTTCAAATTGAAGGCCAAATGGCGCAAAAATGGTACCTGGTTTCCCAGTGACCTGCGCAAGCGCAAAAGGGATTTGATTGTAATCGAGGGCCGCCGCGCCAATGGCGGCGGAGCCGGTGTAGCCGGAAACAGGAGTCGTCGAGGCTTTGTCTTAATTCATCCGCGATCCGATAATGGCGAGCTGCAGCCATGGAAAACCGAGAATGAACTAGGACACGGATTGGGACTTGTCGATCGCGGACGCGGCGTACGCGGAGAATGGAATTTCGATGGAGTCAAACCGCATGACATTGCCAAGATATTCAATGCAAATGCGAGTGGCAAACAGAAAAGAAGATTGAAGGAATGCTGTAACACCACAATCGATAAGGCCATGACGCCACCCGGTATTCATATCGAGATAGTCCCCGCAGACAAGCAAAAGGGAACACCAAAAAAATCAGCGCCAAAAGATGAATAGGGAATCGATCAGATACCTGGGCGATTTTATTCTGACTGAATTGGACCGCGATGGCGAGCGCATTCCCTGTAGCGATTCGACTTGAGGACTTCGAATGCGCAGCCGACTTTTATAGAACCAGTCGGATATTCGAACGCCGCGCCGATAGTCTTGCTGCAGGGTACACTACAATTGGTTCGGACTCTGCCCCGGTGGATAAGATCTACTTAAAAATCCTTAAAATCATCATCAGCACCATTGCCGGGGACAATTTGATCGGCATCAACGTCGTTCGGTTCCAGGATCGCAAGCTGCTTTTCAACGGCATCATCTGAGGTTTTATTTTCTGACGGCTCTGATGAATTTGGCCCGCCAGCGACTGTCTCACCTGGGCTGCCGTGTTTGCTGCCCACCAGTTTGATCAAATCGTTCACAAAACCGCGCATTTGTGCGGCCTGGCCGTTCATTTCCTCGGAGGCTGCCGCAGATTCCTCGGCGCTGGATGCATTCTGCTGGACTACCCGATCCATTTCTGACACAGCCGTATTTACCTGACTGATACCCTGGGCCTGCTCGTTTGTTGCCGAGGCGATCTCGGCCACCAGTTCTCCCACTTTGCCTGAGCTTTCTGCTACCTGAACAAAGGATTCATCGGTTGTGGCCACCAGCTCGCCGCCCTTTTTTACTTTTGCAATGGTTTCTTCTATCAACTCGGCCGTGTTACTGGCTGCGTCCGCAGCTCGCATGGCCAGGTTACGGACTTCATCGGCCACCACTGAAAAGCCGGCTCCGGCCTCACCGGCCCGGGCCGCCTCCACGGCTGCATTCAGGGCCAGCAGGTTGGTCTGGAACGCGATTTCATCGATGGTTTTAATAATTTTTGAGGTATCCTGGCTAGCTTTTGAAATCTGCTTCATGGAATCCGCCAAGGCCGACATGGATCCATTGGCACCGGCAACGATGTGGTTGGCTTCCTTCATGAGGTCGTCGGCTTGATGGGCATTGTCGGCGTTCTGTTTGGTCATGGCCGCCATTTGCTCCAATGATGCCGATGTTTCCTCTATCGAGGCTGCCTGTTGCGAGGCGCCATCTGACAACTGAGTACTGGAATCGGCAATCTGGCTGGATCCGCCGGCAACCTGATCAGCACTGTTTGTAATGCCTTCGATGACCCGGTTTAGCGGTTTTAAAATGGCACGGAAAAGGAAAAAGGACATCACCAAAAATACCAGGGTTCCCGCAATAACAATTGCGGCAATAAAAATAAGCGCCTGCTTTTTGGTAGCCTCGGCAGATTCCCTGGCATTGGCCGCCAATTTGCCGGCTTCACCGGCTTTTTCTCTTTCCTCAAAGGCTTTTTGTTTAGCCTCGGCCACAGCCACATCCGCCGCCCGCAAGAGACCGTCCGCCGATTTGATAATACTGACACCGGTCCGATTTAAAATGGCCAGCAACTTGTTTTCTTTATCGATTTGAGATTGGGATTTTTCGATAATGGCGATGCCGGCATCCAATGAATCCTTAATTTTTTTGCCGGCATTTATATAGGTTTCATTTCCCAGCGATGATGCAAATGCATTCAGTGCATCAAACTGAACATGCGCCTCATCGGAAAGCAACTTTTTATACCTTGCAAAATGAAATGCCTTTCCAGTGGCAATAAGTTGCTGCTGAATATTCTTCAATTTTAACACTGCGATCTGACAATCTGCGGTGGCCCGCGCCAATGCGGACATATCCGCGCTTAATGATTCGCCACCATCCTGGGATGCTTTATCCTTTTCCGCCAGTTCTTTGGCAATCCCTGTCAGCAGTTTTTGAGCTGCGTCCAAAGGCTTAACCATTTCCCGCTTTATTTTTTTATGGGCCGCTTCCGCCTCGATATATTGTGTAAAGGCATCGCGATACTTCATGAAATTGCCCCTGAGATCCTCATTATTTAGGGCATCAAGCTTTTTCTCAATCTGCTCTGCCTGCGACTTAAACTGGCTTTTCAGGCTGGATGACTTATTCTGCATGTAGGTCTTTTCGGTTAGCCGGAGTGCCATCACGTCTTTAACCGATTGATTAATCAAGGTTTTTGTCTCATCGGCCATCTCAATCGATTGACTGGCCTGCTCGATTGATTGACTGGCTTCGGCAATTTTTTGGTTGGCCTGATCGATCGCTTTGTTGCTGGATTCAATATGGGAAAAGAAAAAGAAGCCGGTCGCCACGATGCCGAACACCAGACATATTGCCAACCCGGCATATCCGAATAATTTATGTTTTAAATTTGCTTTAATCTTAAAGCGAAATTTCATATTCCTTCTCCTTTGTGACCTTTGAGCTTTATTTGCACCTAATTATCAGGCTAAGCTGATGAAACCATTCTGGAACACTTTCTTTAACCATATAGGTATATCGGCAAATTTTTCTGATACTTAAATATTTTTTCTGATTTTTTGGGTGATATGGTATTATGGCCGCTGTCGGTAAAATGACTTGAAAATTTTAATAGACCCAATAGATTTATAAAATAGAATCCAAAAATGATACGCTGGCGGTAATTTGCATTGGGACCGGTTTTACGCTGTTTAGCTTATCCGCTTTTGGATTTTCCCTCTTTGGATGAAAGGAATCAATTTCGTGCCTACACCTGCATTAACGTTTCGCAGCGCCAATCCCACCGTTCAAGAAGGAAAACTGTTTGCCAAGTACCTCGACCAGGCGGCGGAAGGCTTTTTTGGGTTTATGCTTGGCAGATATTCTGAGAAAATTCTGGCAGAGGCATACTTGCAGCCGGATCATGACCTATCCCATCAAAATGTAACCTTTGCCGAGCAAGATCATACTATTGTGGGAATGGTTTCGGGCTATACCGCTGCCCAGCATGACCAGGCATCCGACCAACCTCTGAAGCAAGCGGCCGGCAAGTTAAACCTGCGGTTCCTGACGGTATCCGTATTATTTGCACCGCTCATGCGAATTCTCGACACCATCACCGCCGGCGATTTCTATCTGCAGGCCATCGCCTTAAACCCAGAACTCCGGGGTGCAGGCCTTGGATCCGCATTGATGGATCTGGCTGAGGACCGCGCCCACGCCAGTGGGTCCAAACGACTCTCCCTTGATGTGTCCGCTGATAATCTTGTTGCCCGCAAACTATATGAGCGCCGCAGAATGGTCATTGAATCCCAGTGGCCCCGACGCCTTGCCATCCCCAAATTGAAATTCTATCGAATGACCAAGGTACTCTAGCCAACCATGGGTTCGATTCCAATAACTGGTCGTAATAAGATGACAAAATCAAATAAGGACATCCAAAAGTATTTATCCGGGTTGCCGGAAAAAAGGAGAGAACGGATAAACAGTATCTGTGAAGCTTTCCAAATTGCCGGTAAAAGTTGCGCGGAAACCATGAAATATCGGATGCCGACTTTTGAAAATGGAAAAAACTGGGTGTCCGTCGGCAACCAGAAAAATTATATCTCGGTCTATTTTTGCAGTGCGGCCCTGATTGAAAACATTCGCGCTAAGCATCCGCAGATAAACACTGGCAAAGGTTGTGTTCGCATTCGCGACAATCAGGAGATTCCTTTTCCGGACTTGGTAGAATCCTTTAAAAAGGCTATGCATTTTAAAAGTTGATGCTTATTTTAAGGGTGATTTTTGTCGAAAAGGAGCGCCGAAATGAAAAGCCTAATCATTCTGATAATTCTACTGGCGGGGGGCATAGCCCAAGCAAGTGAGGCCATTGACAATCCCATCGAGGTCGGTCATGTTCGATGGGGCCGCGACTTTCAGGCCGCCCTGCAAAATAGTGCTGATACCGGCAAGCCCGTACTGGTACTTTTTCAGGAAATCCCGGGCTGCTCCGGTGTCCGTAAATTCGGACGCGAGGTTCTGACAAATCCCGATATCGTTAAAGCCATCGAAACCGAATTCATTCCCATGCTGGTTTACAACAACCGTAATAGCGGAATGGACCGGGAACTTTTAGAGCGCTATAAAGAGCCAGCCTGGAACTATCAGGTTATCCGCTTTCTCGATGCCGACGGCCGGGACATCATTCCACGTAGGGATCGAGTATGGAGCTTAGATGCTGTTGCTGCGCGCATGGTTACCGCATTAACGGCTGCCAAACGCCCGGTCCCTCAGTACCTTAAGGAAATGGCAAAATAAGAACCATGAATATCGAACTTAGAAAGCCCAAACCCGGCGACATCGGGTGGGTTATCGCCAAACACGGAGAAGTCTATTCGCAACAATTTCTACTCAATTCAAGGTTTGAACTGGATATCGCCCGAAAAATTGTTTCATTTTTTGGTAATCCAGCCGACTTTGATATATTTATTATTGCAAAAATCGATGGCAAACGGGCCGGGTCGTTAGCTATTTCGCAACAATCCGAAACAATCGCTTTTATCAATTTTCTGTTGGTCCTTGAAGTATATCGCGGGCGGGGTGTTGCCAGGACACTCATGCGAAAAGTTATTCAGCATGCCCAAGAATACCCTTTCAAATACCTGCGTTTAGAGACCTATAGCATTCTAAGGGATGCCCGCAAACTGTACCGGAAGCTGGGATTCACGCGTTATCAGGTGGTTGCCGATGTAGAAGAATACGGCCGCGTGTTTGACCAGGAGTATTGGGAACTGAAATTATAACCCAACTTACGGCTTTCGTACAGAGGTGACACGAAAGTTGATTTATAATTTTAGGAGGCATAGATGGAGCACTTCCTTACCGCCATAGCAGCCTCCTGGAGCGCTTCAGCAAAGGTGGGATGCCCATGAACCGTGCGGGCGATATCTTCTGAGCTGGCCCCGAACTCCAAGGCCAACACACATTCGGCAATCATGTCGGCGGCACGAGGACCGATGATGTGCACCCCCAGGATACGGTCGGTTTTACCGTGGGCAATTAATTTGACAAAGCCTTCCTTCTCGCCCATGCAGCGCGCCCGACCCGTACCGGAGAAGGGATAGGATCCCACGCAATAAGGCACTCCTTTTGCTTTCACTTCCTCTTCCGTCAGCCCGACGCTGGCCACCTCGGGCCAGGTATAAATTACCGATGGTATCGTATCGTAATTCACCTCTCCGGGAAGACCTGCGATGCCTTCAACAGCAGCGATACCTTCAGCCGAAGCTTTATGGGCCAGCATGGGGCCGTAGGTCAGATCGCCGATGGCGAAGATGCCCTTTACATTGGTCTCATAGTTTGGACCGACTAAAACGTGGCCGGTTTTGGCATCGGTTTCAATACCGACCTCTTCCAGGTTAAGTCCTCGGGTTAGGGGCCTGCGGCCCACCGCCACCAGAAGCCGGTCAAATGTTTTGCTGGTTTGATTCCCATTCTTTTCTAAAGTTACCTTGACTTTTTTGGCCGTAGCTTTAGCCTCCACAACCCGCGTATTGAGCAGAACCTCCAAGCCCTGTTTTTTGAGAATACGGTCCAAGGCCCGGCCCACCTGTCCATCCAAGGTGGTGGCTATCTTGGGCAGCATTTCGATCACCGTAACCTTGGCGCCCAGACGTAGCCAGACGGATCCCAGCTCCAGACCGATATAGCCGCCGCCCACGACGCCCAACTGTTTGGGAACGCTGTCAAAGTCTAGCGCCTCGGTGGAACTGACAATACGCTCACCGTCAAAAGACATACCCGGAACTTCCACCGGCTGGCTGCCGGTCGCCAGAAGTATGGATCTAGCCTGGATTACACGGCTTTTTGATTTGCCTTCAAGCACTTCAACCTGCTGGCTTCCGAGCAGGCTGGCCTGGCCGTGGATTATTTCAATCTTATTGCCTTTAAGCAGGTTGCGGACGCTGTCCGTGAGATCGCTGACGACCTTGTCCTTGCGTCGCATGAGGGTTGGCAGATCAAGGCTCATACGGCCGGTTTTAATACCATGCTCGGCAAAATGCTCCTTGGCCAAATGATAGTACTCGCTGGAATCGAGCAGGGCTTTGCTGGGGATGCAGCCCACATTCAGACATACGCCGCCGAGACGCGGCGATTTTTCAATACAGGCAGTTTTCAGGCCCAATTGGGCCGCACGTACGGCAGCCACATATCCGCCGGGGCCGGAGCCAATGATAACCAGATCATATGATTCTGCAGCTGTCATCTTACACCTCCAACACGATGCGTTCCGGGTTTTCCACAAACTCCTTGACGCGTTTTAAAAACGTCACGGCACCTTTGCCGTCTACGATGCGATGATCATAACTCAAAGCCACATACATCATGGGACGGATGACGACTTCATCGTCCACAACTACGGGACGCTTTTCGATTTTATGCATGCCCAGAATTCCACTCTGGGGCATATTCAGAATGGGCGTGCTCAGAAGCGACCCATAGACGCCGCCATTGCTTACCGTGAAAGTGCCCCCCTCCAGGTCAGCCAGTTCAAGGCGGTTGGCCTTGATTTTTTGGACATAATCAATGATGGCTCTCTCGATATCGGCAAAACTCATCCTTTCGGCATGGCGGATGACGGGGACCACCAGTCCGCGGTCGCTACCAATGGCAACGCCGATGTGCTGGTAGCTGTGATAAATGATGTCAGAACCGTCCACAAAGGCGTTAATCTCCGGAATTTCTTTTAAGGCTTCCACACAGGCTTTGATAAAAAAGGACATAAATCCCAAAGACACGTCATGTTTCTTTTGAAAGGCTTCCTTGTAGCGCGCGCGCATTGCCATGGCCTGCTGCATGTTAATCTCATTGAACGTCGTCAGCATGGCCGTATTCTGTTTTGATTCCAGGAGGCGTTCGGCGATACGTTTGCGAATGGGCGTCATGGCCACGCGCTTTTCGGCGGCCGGCGCCATGGTATCAGCGGGCTCTTCGCATACGGGTGCCTGAACTGCTTCGGGAATTCCGGCCGGGGCTTCTTCCAGGTAGAGCAGCACATCCCCTTTGCTGATGCGGCCACCCGGTCCGGTGCCGCTTATGCGGGAGATATCCAGGTTCTTTTCGGCCACCAGTCTGCGTACGGCCGGGGACAGTTGCATGTCTACCGGTGCTGGTTTTTGGATTGATGTTTCAGCTGGTGCTGATGGCGACGGTTCCGCCGGCGCAGGTTCCGCCGGGGCCTCCTCCCTAGTCGGTGCTTGGGGCGCCTCAACTTTTTCCGGTTCAACCCTGGCCGCGGGCTCCGGTGCGGATGGCGCCGCGGTCACCTCGGTGGTTTCAATCTGGCCCACCACCGCACCGATGGCCACGGTTTCACCTTCCTGGACCAAAATTTTAAGGACACCGGACTCTTCGGCCACCACCTCCAGGGTGACCTTATCTGTTTCGATCACCAGGAGGGCTTCATCTTTTTCGACACCGTCGCCATCCTTTTTGAACCATTCTGCCAGAACAGCCTCCTGAACCGATTCACCAACGCTGGGGATAATTATATCTATCGCCATTTTTGCTCCCTATAGGTTAGATAGTTACCTTATCGATCGTAAGAAATGATATTCCAATAGTCATTTATGGCCATTTGTCCTACCGGACGTTATTAGCGCTTCGCGCGTCATTCATTGTTTTTCAGATTTGCTTTATTTAGGACTATTAGCTCCTGCATACCATGAACTGTAAGCTTTAAGCCACCCACGACCCCTTGGATCCTTGGCCCCTTGAATCCTGCTTTTATGAAACCGAATCCGCCGTTGGGCCCAGGGCCTGATCCGAGATGGCTTCCTGTTGCTGCTTGTAAATGGCGGGAAAACCGGTGGCCGGACTGGCGGCCGGCTTGCGGCCGACATACCGTAGTTTTTGTCCGGCAATTCTTTCCAGACGGGGCTGAACAAATGACCAGGCACCCATGTTTCCAGGTTCTTCCTGAACCCAGCTAAACACTTTGGCCTTTTTATAATTTGCCAACAAATTTTCAATCTGCTTATCAGGAAAGGGATAAAGCTGCTCCAAACGCAGGATAACCTTATCACTCTGCTTGAGTTCCTCGCGTCTTTGAATAAGCTGATAATAAATTTTTCCGCTGCAAAATATAATCTCAGTTGCCCCGGTATTCGGCTCCGGATCATCCATGACCGGTTCAAATACATTCGACACCAGTTCATCCAAGGTGGATACAGCCCTAGGGTGACGCAATAGACTTTTGGGGGTCATTATGACCAAAGGCTTTCGATAAGGCGCTTTGACCTGGCGCCGCAATAAATGAAAATACTGGGCTGGGGTTGTTAAGTTGCATACCTGCATGTTTTCCTCAGCACACAGTTGTAGAAACCGTTCCAGGCGGGCACTGGAGTGTTCCGGGCCGAGTCCTTCCCAGCCGTGCGGCAACAATAGAGTCAGCCCACTTAAACGCTGCCATTTAGACTGGCCGCTGGCGATGAAGAGATCGATTACACATTGGGCATTATTGGCGAAATCACCAAACTGGGCTTCCCACAGGACGAATGTATTGGGCTGCGTGATGGAGTACCCGTATTCGAAACCCAAAACACCGGCTTCCGCCAATAAGCTATTGTAAACCATAAAATTGGCTTGCTGCCCTTCCAAATGGTTTAAGGGCGTATAGGGCCGGCCCGTCTTCGCATCAAATATGACACTGTGCCGCTGGCTAAAAGTGCCGCGGCCGACATCCTGTCCACTTAGGCGGATGGCGTATCCGTCCAACAGCAAACTTGCCAGGGCCAGGGTCTCTGCATTGGCCCAATCAATACCTTTACCGTTTTCAACCGCCGTCAGCCGCTTATCCAACAGGCGCTTTAATTTGGAATTTAGGCTGAATTCTTCGGGAGTCTGGTTGAGCTGGGCGGCTATCTTTTTTAATTGCTTTCCGGGAACCCCGGTGGCGACGTCCTTAAATGTATGTTTCGATTGAATTGCGTTCCATTCTTCAAAATAATTGTCCTGAGGGAATAAACAATCAGTTCCATGAACATCTGCAAAGGCCTTTTCGAGCGCGGCTTGGATTTCTGCTTGCTGTGTTTCCAGATAAGCCTGGTCCACGATATCATCGGCGGACAATTCCTGGGCATAGAGGGTATGCAATGACGGTCGTTCTTTGATGCGGCTATACATAAGCGGCTGGGTAAAGTAGGGTTCATCGCCCTCATTGTGACCGTAGCGGCGATAGCAGATCACATCGATAACCACGTCTTTTCCAAAGCGATGCCGATAGTCCGCAGCCAATTTGCCGATATGTACGGCCGCCTCGGGGTTTTCGCCATGGACATGAAATATGGGGACCATCAACATTTTAGCTACATCGGTTGAGTATCGGGTTGAACGGGCATCTTCAGGTAAGGTGGTATAGCCGATTTGGTTGTTAATGATAATATGAACCGTACCGCCGGTTTTGTAGCCTGCCAACTGGGACATATTGAGCGTTTCGGCCACAACGCCCTGTCCGGCAAAGGCGGCATCACCGTGGATCAACACCGGCAGTACATGCGCAGACCCCTTATTGGCCAAATCTTGTCTAGCCCGAGCCACACCTTCAACAACGGGATCGACAGCTTCCAAATGGCTGGGATTATTCACCAGAAACATACGCATGCTTTTGCCTTCCGGCAGTTGAATGTCGGCAAGATATCCATTGTGATACTTAACATCGCCGGATCCGAGCAGTTGCCCTGGATCATAACAACTTTCGAACTCCCGGAATATCTCCTCATACGGTTTGCCCAAAACATGACACTGGACGTTTAAACGCCCTCTATGGGCCATTCCCAGAATAACTTCCTGGCTGCCGTTCTCGGCTGCTTGAGCGATTAATCTCTCCAGCAGGGGGATTACCACATCACCACCTTCCAATGAAAACCGGGTGACGCCCATATATTTTTTGTTTAAAAAGGCTTCAAACATGGCGGCCTGATACAGCTGTTTCAGCAGTATTTTCTTTTCATGAGGATCCAGTTTGGGCTTGTTTTGAACCGGTTCCATGCGCTCCTGCAACCAGCGCCGTTCATCAGGATCTTGCAAATGCATGTATTCGACACCGATGGAACGGCAATAGGTGGACTTTAATGCCGCCAGCAGGTCCCTTAACCGGCCATTGGTTGCACCCAGAAAACTGGCCTCATCCATGGGTTGATCTAAATCGTCCGTTTTTATATCGAATCGTTCCAAGGATAGCAGCGGATGGTCCGTGGGGCAGGCTTCCAGAGGATCCATGCATGATAAAATATGTCCGATATTGCGGTAAGCATGTACCAACCGTTCTACCTTGGTTTGCAAGGCTGCCGGTGCGGCCGCTTTCACAGCTGCGGGGCCTGGTATTCCACCTGCGGCGGCTTCAAACCCTTGAAAGAAAAAATCCCAGTCTTTGGAAACAGATCCGGGATCCTGCTGCCATTGCTTATATTGTGAATCGATCAGGTCCAGATGATAGGTTTCGGGAAAAGACATCCTTTACGCTCCTCTCCGAGCTATTATTTTACGAATATTTAGTTCAACTTTCAGCTTGTTTTTAGAGCTGATTCTAATTGAATACTCCGCAGCGATTTTCGCTGTTTGAGTCAGTTAGGGATCCTTAGATCAGCGCCTGTCAATGACATCTTATCCGTAAATATCATCGAAATGGATCCCGAAAGATTTAACCAAACGATCAGCGCTGATGTTAGAACCCCTTGCGACGAGTTCGAACAGCGCTCCGGAGTATTCAATTAGAGTCAGCCAAAACCTGAATGTCGAGTTATTTACTAAAATTTGTATAACACCACCTCTACGAGGGTTCAAGTTCCAACCTCATCCATATAACGGCAATACCTTTTCTACCTAGAGGATGGCATTATTCATTTCTAATCTTTTTGATGATTTTTGGAATAAAAAAGGAAAAGATAAACAAAGCAATCGAAAAGAAGACCTTGAATGATATCAACTCTCCCCAATTACCGGATGCCCAAACTTGCTTCAATGTACCAATGAAAAAAGTGAAGATAAACGTGCCCACAATGATACCCAGGGCCGTGCCGCCGACATAGTCCCAGAACCGAACCTTTGTAAGACCCATGCCAAAATTCATAGGGGTAAAAGGAAAATAGACCAACCTCAAATATAAAACCGCAGCAAAGCCGTTTCGCTCGATGGCATCGTCATACTTTTTGAGTCTATCCCCAATAAGTGAAGCTGCAAATTCACGACCCAAGGTGCGACCGATGATAAAAGCCGCTGCAGCTCCCACCATGGCGCCCATCCAAACCCATAAAAATCCCCAATAGGGTCCAAAGATGGCGGCGCCCAGTCCGGTGAGCAGCGTGCCCGGGACAAACAGGCACACACCCGCCGCATATACGCCCATAAAAATCATAGGGGCCCACATCCCCATTCGTTCTAGAAAGGTTCCCAGAGATTCGGGTGTCAGGTATGACATGATGGGTGTAGAACGAATTAACACAATTGCGCTTACAATGAAGGCGATTAAAACCGCGATCTTTAAGATTGCTTTGGACTTACCGGTCAAAACCTTGCCTCCTTCGAAGCGGTACATGATTGTGAGAACCCCTATCACTTTTCATAAACCCGCCAAAACTTGATCTTTTTGACCGATTAAATCTAGGCCCTGTTCTGAAACTACTCGTCCGGAGAATGAGCTCTATTTAGAAGTCATCTCAAAATTTGGATTTTGGTTCAAGTTCAAGGCGGCCTTGCATTTCAGTCCGCAGGAATACAATAGAAGTGGTGCCACTTCAGGTATTATTGAGGAGTTGAAATGCAAGGCCAACGCATGAAATTTATCCGCCATAGGCGGATCAGCCAAAAGACTTTTTTGAGATTGCTTCTATTTCCTGGAACTCAGGATCCGATCGACCCCCCTCAGGTAAAGCCCGAACCCGCCGTGCATGCATAGCAATGATCGGCCGTAACGACGGTGCTGCCGGGTTCGGGGTAACTTGCCATCTCGGATACGTGAATCTTGCGGCCACCCATATACAAACCCCGGGCCAGGTTGAAATCACAATCGTATAGACAGCCATCCCAGGATACCGAAACCATCGCCCGGCACATGACATCAGCCACGGCGCAAGGATTAAAGCTTGAAGCCAGTTTATCCATATAACTGCTGAAATTGCCGGACTGAATCAACCAGTCACGATAGCGACCTAAAGGTACATTGGCGAAACTGAAAAGGTTATTAAACTGAATTCCCCATTTTTTCCTTAGCATCCGTCTGAATCGCTCGGCGGTCTGGGCCTGATCCGGCGGCAGAAATGCACCGGATGGATTGGAAACCAGATTCAGTTCCAAACTGTTCCCCGCCTGACCATAACCGAGCTGATTCAACTTCTGCAATGCCTCTATGGAAGTGTTAAAAATGCCCTTTCCGCGCTGGGCCTCGGTTTGCGAGGCATTCAAAGATGGAAAAGAGGCCACCACCACCACCTGGTTGTCGGCTAACACTTGCCTTAGTTCAGCTCGCTTTGAACTGTTCAGAGCCGACAGATTGGATCGAAACATCACCCGCGGTGATAGTGAAGCACTCAATTCAATGAGTTCGTTAATGTGAGGATTCAGTTCAGGGGCGCCGCCCGTGATGTCGATGACGCCGAATTGACAGCGCCGGGCATAATCCACCACAGCCAGCATGGTCTCACGGGTCATGTTCTCTTTGCGATCCGGCCCTGCCTCTAAATGACAATGTTGACAATGTTGATTGCACAGCAGGCCCACATTAACTTGGAGCGTATGGGTCTGATCGCGTTTCAACTTAAGTTTATGGCTGGAAAGCGTCAGATTAAACGGATCGATATGTATTTCGGTCGACTGCGGTTCGTTATCCAGCATGACGATAAATCTCCTCTACATGGATAATTTCTCGGCAATGTTCCGCGCCTGAATACCATGAATGAGGGATGCCCCACCACGGATCGCGGTGGCCACATGAACAGCTTCTGTCATCTCTCCCAAATTCGATCCCAGCTCCAAGCACTTTTCGGTGAATGAATCGATACAATAGGGACATTGAATTGCGTGGGCTACCGCCAGGGCTATCAGTGATTTTTCCCGAAGGCTTAACTCGCCTTCAGAGAATACCTCATTATAATAGTCGAAATATTTCTTGGCCATTTCCGGCGCTTCCCGGCCGATTTCACCAAATTTGGGCAGATCTTCGCGATTGTAATAAGTGTCCATTTGTCCCCCATTTGAGTTGTTCTTAAAGGTGCCAATTTAATAAGTATTGCTTCAGATTTATTGTCGAGCATGTGGCTAAAACCTTACAAAAATTATCCGCTCTCCGACTACTTTCTATGGTAGTTTTTATTCGGTCATCCTTGGATCTCATATGACACTGTGAGTTATTTTGGATAATTTTTAGTCATCCCGTAAAGAACAAGCCCGTCCCTTCAACTGAAAGAAAAACTTCAATCCCTTCTGAATTTTAGGTGAAAATATTTTGGGTGCAAATAGATTGCCGGCTACTTTTTTATTGATTTCGCCAATCGTGGGATAAGGATGAACCGCTCCCGCCAGCGTCGCCAGTTTTACCTTTCCATTCAGGGTCGCCACCCACTCACTAATTAAATCACCCGCCCGGGGTCCTAAAATCTGGACACCCAGGGGCTTCTCAGAAGAATCAAGAATCATTTTAACCTTTCCAACGGTTTGATCCTCAGCCAAACTTCTATCATTATCTGCAAAGGCCTCGTCCCATATAGTATACGCAATGTTTTTGGATTGTGCTGTTTTTTCATTCATACCGATGCTGGCAAGTTCGGGATCAGCATAAGTACACCAGGGGAAATAGGTATAGTCGGCTTTCCTGGGCAGATGAAATATGGCATTGCTTACCACGATGCCGCCTTCATAGCCGGCGGCGTGCGTAAACTGCAGGCCACCGTTCACATCCCCGGCCGCATAGATATGCTTGTGATTTGTGCGCATGCGATTGTCTACCTTTATACCACGACGATCGTATGCCAAATCAATATGTTCCAGACCCATATTCTCAACATTGGGTGACCGTCCCATGGCAACAAGCATTGCCTGGGCCGTAAGCGTTATGCTCTCTCCGGCCCCATCGATTATTTTCACAAGCTTGGAATTATTATTTTCCTCAACTTCCTCGACAGATGCACCTAAATAAAAAGTTATGCCTTCTTTTTCCAGAACCGACATGAGGACGTCGGCCAGGTCCTTGTCTTCCTTGCCCAAGATTTGATCCGATCGATCCACAACTGTGACCTCGGCACCCAGCCGGCTAAATGCCTGAGCCATTTCGATACCTATAGGCCCGGCTCCTAAAACCAGCAACGATTGCGGTAAGGATGCCAATGAGAAAATATCTTTATTGGTAAGGTAGTCGATGTCCTCCAGTCCCGATATGGGCGGGACCACGGGCGATGACCCCGTGGCGATCAACCAGTTTTTGGCTGAAATACGCTTTCCGTCCAAAGAGATGGTGTGTTCATCAGCGAACTCGGCTAACCCGAACTCGACCTTTGCACCCAAGCCACAGAAGCGTTCTTCAGAGTCGTGATGCTGGATGGTTTCAATCACCTGTCGAATTCGGGCAGCTACCTGACTAAAATCTACCGGAGGGACATCTACTTTCGGAAGTCCAAAGCGTTGAGCGTTGCGCATGAGATGATAAACATGTGCGGAACGAATCAGGGTTTTGCTGGGTACGCACCCAAAATGGAGACAATCGCCTCCCAAAGAAGCTTCTTTTTCAATCAAGAGTGTCTTGGCCCCTAACTGGGCGGCACCGGATGCCACCGTGAGTCCGGCGGCACCGCCGCCAATGATTCCCATATCATAATCGTATTTGGCCATATTGAACGCCCCCATTTATTACTCAATCCTATTCGTAATTCTGGATCTTCCGACTTAACGCACCTCAATATCGCATTTCTTTTATATATAACGTCCAACATCGAACATCCAACACTGAACATCGAATAATGTATTCGTCATTTTTTTATTGAATGATAGAAGCGATATGATTCCACGATCGACGTTGGATGTTGAATGTTCGATGTTAATTATTAATCTGCTTCGACCTTATTCATTAAGGTAGGCCCATAAACAGAGTCGCTTTCTTCATAGACAATAATTCTAAAATACGCATTTTCTTGATAAACGATAAGTTCGTCTATTCAGAACGCGGCCACGGCGCCTGAATATCCTCTACATGATAACAAAATTGATTCCATTCCAGAACGCGATGGCTGACGGGGCATTGCAATCTGACCTTGCGATTGTCCAGGCCCACAACTTCCCAATCTCCTTTGCGCGGACCGCTTTCAATATGTATTTTTTGTCCTAAAACAAATTCATAGGGTTTAAATAGGGTCACGGATTGTTGCGCCATTAGGCCCCCTTTAAAAATAGCTTCAAATTTTGTTCGAGCACTTTGCCCTGAAGCAAATCATCCAGCGCCTGCCGATAGTTCTCTTCCTTAAGACCTGGAATCAAACGCTTTGCATGGATGGTTGCCAATACAGCAACATTTTGCATGCGGATATCCTCCAAATCAGGCTCGAATACGAGGTAAGCGTTGATTTCACGTGCCCCACAAACACGATTGATGTCTGCTTCCGTAACGGCTTCCGCCAGGTTTAGGCGCACATCCAGGGGCTGCCACACCGTATTGTAATAAACCAAGGAACTGCCATCTTTGGCTGCCAATTTCAAACCGCGTAGCGCTTCATGTCGTTCCAGAGCTACCACCAGATCAGCTTTGTTGCTTGCAATCAGTGGTGAAAATGAATTTTCTCCAATACGCAAGTTGGATATGACCACGCCCCCACGTTGGGCCAGACCATGTGTATCCACAGCTTTTACACGCAAACCGGCATCATCCGCCGCTCTCAGTAGAACCTCGCTCAATAAGCCGATGCCTTGTCCGCCAACCCCAATCATGAAAATATTAAATGGTTTCATGGCTACTCCTTGATGCCACTTATAGCATTTTGATTTCTGATATCGTATTCCAGGACCTTCTGATAGTCTCGAACACTGTTTCATCTGATGCTAGCTTTCTAGCTCTTAAATCCTTCACCCCTCAAACCCTTGATCTTGAGACCCTCCACCCTGGTTTGATGTCATCGCGGTTTCTCTATGGCCTGGGTCGGGCATGTCTGAATGCAGGAGCCGTCTCCAATACAAAGATCTGAATTAACGGTCACACTGCCATCGGGATGACGCGTAAATGTCGGGCATCCAAACTGGGCCACGCAAGCATGGGTCTGGTCACATAATTCCTGATCTATATGTACCTGTTTGGATTTATAGTTCGGTTTTTTGCGGGCTTCACGTGTAAACTTCAGCATGCACGGATGTCGCGCAATAACCACGCTGAACTCAGGATTGGCCACCGCCTCTTTGACCAAGCCCATTAATTTAGCTTGCTGGTATGTATCTACCTCATAGATATGTTTGACCCCCAGCCCCTCCAGCACCTGCCTTACCGGAATTTTATCGGTCGGCCCATTAAAATTCTTCCCTGCCGCGGCATGGTCCTGATGCCCGGTCATGGCAGTTGTCCCGTTTTCCATTAATATCAAGGTGATTCGGTGTTGATTAAATACGGAATTAATAATCCCCGGCAGTCCGGCATGGAAAAAAGTCGAATCGCCCAGGAACACGACCACATTGCGGGATCGGTTAAACAATGACAACCCGGAGCCAATGCCGGGAGACGCGCCCATGCACATCAGAACCTGACCAATTTCATAGGGCGGCAAATAACCGAGTGTATGACAGCCGATATCTGCAACCGTTATATCGGTATCTGATAGGACCTGCTTAATGGCATGAAAAGCGCTGCGATGTCCACAGCCCGGACACATCTGGGCCGGACGCTCGGGGACCAGGGTCGGCAATTCCGGTTCGGGTTCTCGAGCTGTGACCATATCCGGCCAAGTGGCGGCGAGGATATCCTGAACCTTGTCCGGTGTATATTCGCCCACCCAGGATTCTAAATCCTGTTTGCCAATGATACCTGTTTTCAGGCCTCGATCGTAGGCCAGGGCCTTAATCTCTTTTTCGACCAAATCATCCAATTCCTCTAGAATTTTCACCTCGGCATGGGTCATCAAAAACGTTTGGATCAAATCCCGAGGTAATGGGTATACAAATCCAAGTTTGAGAATATCCGGTTTTTGAGTGACCTCATTGAGGATATCCATCAGGGATAGAAACGGCAAACCCATGGTAATAATGCCCCGTTTTTGATTGCCGTTATCAATGATTTGATTCAATTTCGATTGATTGCTGGCGATTTCGACTTTGGCCAGCCGTTGCAGAGCTTGTCTCTTTTTAGCGAGCGCTTCGGTTGTAAGCGGGATATGGGGACCGTTGACTGCATTGAATTTTGCAGCAGCATCGGACCGGTCCGGAGGGCTGCCTGAAAATGCAACCCGCTCTTTGGCATGGCACACATGGGTTGTAAGCCTTAAAACCACAGGCATATGGAGATCCCGAGACAACCGGGCCGCCTGTTTATAAAAAGTATACACTTCGGTTGGATTGGCCGGCTCCAAGACGGGTGTGTAGCTCAGATGGGCAAAATGACGGTTGTCTTGCTCATTTTGGGATGAATTTGCACCAGGATCGTCACCCAGAACAATCACCATACCGCCGATAGTGTCCATTAAACTCAGCTGCACAAATGTATCCGAGGCCACATTCAATCCCACACTTTTAAAAAAGACCGTCGATAAATTTCCATTGAGGGCCGCGCCAAAAGCCACCTCCGTGGCAACCTTCTCATTGGTGGAAAATTCGAAATAAAAAGGCCGCTCCTCCAGCGGGATGGATTGGATCGCGGTGGCAATTTCAGGTGTCGGCGACCCGGGATAAGAACTCACCACCCGGGTGCCGGCTTCAACCATGGCACGAACCAGGGCCGTGTTGCCCATCACGATTTCTTCAAATGGTCCCTCGCGCATCAACATGGATCCCATAAGTTTCATTTTTTTACCCCTAGCATTTTCTTGTTCTTAGTAAGGTTCGTATTAAGATTTTGTTGAATGATACAGACTACAATTTTGTCTCCCTTTAATCTGCTTCCTTCCGGGGGCTATCAAGGTGGCGCCGCATGTTCATAAAATCAGCGGATGGCTCACTTTCGCTCTGCCCGGCCTTTGGCCAGAGGATCACAATACCGTGGTTGGGTATCAGAAGAGGACTTGAAACCACTTCTAATCAATATGGGTCATATTCCGTCCGCTTGTCAACCACCCGGCTTCTGATTGGAACTAAAATATCTGCTTAAGAGCATGGTCTAAATTCGGTTCTAAGGCAGTCGCCAGACTTTTGGTATTGCATTATTTATAATAATACTTAATAATAAATAATGTAATTGTTAAGAGCCCGGACAAAAAGTTTCAGCCCCGATATCGACTCAACCGGAATGCTTCCACCATAGCAAAAGGTGACTAAAGTTATGGCCGACAAAAAAATCTTCACAGGGACCATCTCCTTGCCCCACGCCAGCACCTCCGACCTGAGGGGGCGGCAGTCTGTGCGGGCGACCTTTAAGTTGACCGAGGAATGTATCGGCGCCATCAGCCTTGTTGCCACCCATCTGGGTATTAAGCAAAAATCGTTGTTCGATCATCTCGTGGAGGACATGCACTCCCTCACAACCATTGCCCGGGAACTTAAAAATGCCAAACTCCGGGCTCAAAACCGAATTCAAAAAACTTTTGTCATTAGCCGAAAATCTCTGCACTCCCTGGACGCTGTTTCGCGGAGCCATAATGCTCCGCGTGATGCCCTGGTGGAATTCTCGGTTCAACGCCTGCTGCCCATCATTATCAATGAGCAGAAACGCCATCAAGCTCGAAAGAAAATGCGACAAGAAATCGCTGATCATCTGGATGCCGGATTGAAACTTTTGGCCAGGATAGACAATGTCCTGGGTCCGGAAGATCCGGTATATGCCAAGGTCAGTGCATTAATGTCCAATTATCACAGCACCTTCGCTGTCATTAATGACTTTATTGAACGTGGCAAGCTCATCGAAGATTTCGATCCGGAAGATCTTCGGCGTATGATCGAAAATCTCTAGAAGTGGTTTAAAACCCCATTTAGCACCCAATTATCCCGCCATGGCGGGATTGGGCTCGGCATTAAACGCCTCGATAATACCTGAAGTGTTTTATACACCACTTCTAAGTGAACAGGCAGATTTTACAATCCTTGGCATACTTGAGAAAATCTTCAGCGGTCCAGACGATCACACCTTCTATTAGCTTTTCTTCGTCGAGTTCCATCATATCGACCGTCATTTTACATGCTATCAGCTCGACACCTTCAATCTGAGCCATCTCCTGCATATCAGCCAGTGAGGGAATATTGGCCTTTTCAATTTTTTTCTTCATCATTCCGGTTGCCAGGGTAGTCATGCCCGGTATGGCGCCCATGACGCCGGCTGGAAAAAATTTTGCCCGGTCAAACCCGCCTTCCATGACCAGATTCAATCCCATGAAGGAATAGAAAATCTTGCTTTCCATTCCCTGCCGGGCAGCATTGATACCCAAAACCAGTGAAGGGTAGGCACCGTCTATGGTGTCTTTGACACAAATAAATGCGGCTTTTTCGATATCTGCCCCCATTGCTTTTCCTCCTTAATTTTGTAATTAAATTAGAGCTGTTAGTTTTTCATATGCCATGCGCTCTCAAGGCGGTTGGGTATTTATTTCTACGTTCAGGAAACTGTTTGAGTTTCTTAGAAACCGTTAGGCCGGGCAGTCTGACTATTTGGAATCCACGCAAGCAATACACTGAAGCACTGTAGAGTTTACTAGCTTTTGGCCCTGTCCGGCCTTACGGGATCTTAGAAACGAGTTTTTGCTGATCGTAGAAATAATTATCCAACCGCCGGATTGGTCACCTAGGTTTTAATGAATATGTTCCGATTCAAGGCCGTAATATGAGAATTCTGAAATGGAAGCTCTACCGAAGTTTTTTTACATATTTGGCAGCAGCCAAACCAGCCACACAGCCTTCGCCCACGGCCTTGGCCATCTGCCAGGGCGGGCCGCATATATCACCGGCGGCATAAATCCCCTCAATGTTGGTTTGCTGGGATTTATCGGTAACAATATACTTATAATTCTCACTATCCAGGGCCACACCCATTGTGGCTGCCAGCTCCACCGCCCCTTTGGCCCCGGTTTCAATGAAAACACCGCTCACCGGTATTATTTCATCATTGTCTAGGCGCAGACCATTTACCTGATCGCTACCCAAAATCTCTGCGGCTTGTCTTTGTAGGTGCAATTGCACATCCGAAGATTCGATCGATTCAACCATGCTTTCGGAAACCTGCAATTTTGGGGAAATCAAATGCACCTTTTTGGCATAGAACAGAAGGGTCAGGGCACCGGAAACAGCAGCGGATTCTCCCCCAACAACGGCCACATTCTCATTTTTGTAGAAATTGGCGTCGCAGTCGACGCAATAACTGATGCCGGAACCGATAAATTCTTTCTCTCCGGGAATGCCCAATCGGTTACGGGTTATGCCCATGGCTAAAATGAGAGCTTGTGTGCGGATGCTCGGACCGCTTTCAGTATCAATCTGAAATCCTTGTTTTGTTTGGGTGGTTTTAACCACATCCTCATACAAAAAATCAGCACCGGCGGACCTGGCTTGCTCAATACCTTGTCGGAGTAGGTCTTCACCGCTTACCTTGCTGAGGCAGCAGTAATTCTCCACATGAGCCCGGTATAGGCTGGACTTGGACTCGCGCCCCATGACCAAAACAGACGTCTTTGCCCTGGCGGCATGGATCGCCGCCTGGAGACCGGCCGGACCGGTGCCAAGAATCACAATTTCGTAAAATTTATCAGCAGAAGGATCCATACCAACACCTCCATTTTATTCCAACTAACTTCGTGTATAAAAAATTTCGGTTGTGCCGATCGGCGTTTGTGTAATCTTTATTGCGATCTGGAAACTGTTTGAGTTTTTTAGAGGCCTTTAGGCCAGACAGGAAGTATACCAAGCTTTAATGAAACTACTATCCGAGTTTACAACACAAGTGTTATTCAGATTGGCACTGTCTGGCCTTAGGGCCTCTTTGAAACGAGTTTTTGCTGATCGCAATAAAGAGTATGCAAACGCCGAAGGGGAACTCTATTCGATTTGAGCACAGGATAAAAGTGGAATACCACAGCAATCCGCAACATTCTAAGTTATCGATTTCGATACCGATACCGATACCGATTTTTTTCAATGGCAATTTTCTAATAAATCGTCACATTATATTTTTCAATAAAGCCTGTGGGATGATAAGACATTTTGGCCTTGCGCATCCCCTCGCTGCCCAAATCCTGCTCTCGATTTACGGTCTGGTACGGCTGACCCGTCTCTTGAAGGAAAATCTGATTGATGGCTTGATAGACCCCCTTGTAATCGGCATCCCCTTTCTCGAAATGAATCAGGAGGCTGTCGTCTGCCAACGCTTCGGCAACCGTGTAGGCCACCATGCGCTTGTCAACCATAAGGGCGCCCCCCATGAGCCGGTCGAATTGTCCCCATTTGTCTAGTATTTTTAAAATGGCACGGTTTTCGGAATCGAGTGCTTCCTCGGCCGCACAATCCCGCCAGGTACACCAGTCTTCCTGCATCTGGGTGGTCAGATGAATATTGTCAGCATTCAGCGGAAGGTAGCTGTAGTCATAATTTTTAACGAATTGGTTTAAGAGGTTTTTCTTTTTATGGTACTTTCTGCCTTTCAATTCAGCCAGATCCGTGACCGAGTAGAGATAGTCCCAATGACGGCGGGTGGGCTGGGCTTCCAAATGCATATCGTCGGTTTGCTGCCAAATCCCCAGCAGTTCATTCGGGATTCGTCCAAATTGGATCGAACCATTGTAATTTTCCTTCAGGGTTTGGTTCCAATCAACCGCGCTCCAATTGCCCACCGGCGTCCAATAAATTGGTTCCGGACGTGTTTGTCGGACCCATACCAAATCGGATGACCAAGCCCATTCCAAGCCATAGATATCAGCCCAGCCCCACAGATTGACAAAACTATTGTCCGAGGCTTTGTTTGGGCAGGCATCCAAAAATTCCAGATAAGCCGATTGTTGCTCCAATTGAATCAATTCGAATTGTAAAGGCATGCCTACCAGACCTCCGGGTAGCCAATATCCACAAAGGCGTTCTCCATTTTTTGCTTGTGGCCCTGTTCCATGGCAGCCAAATCCAAGAATACCTGCCTTTTTTCGGGTTCCGAACACGATTCCGCCATTTGCTTATACTGAACCATGGCCTCCTCTTCTTTTTTCATGGCCAGCGCAATGGCATCGGCTGGTTTCATGTCAGTTGAAAGTGCAGGCTCATTAATATCCTCGGAAACATGGTAATCCTGTCCCGGGTCAAAATAATCTTCGATCCGATTGCTGGTAAAAATCTGGTTCAAAATTTTTCTATGGTGCTCCTCTTCGGCCGCAAAATCGATAAACATTTCTTTTAATTGTTTATTTTCCATTTTGGCAGCAACATCTTCATAAAATTTTTTGGCCTCAATTTCGTTTTGCATTGCAAATTTGATAATCTCTTTGTATTCACTCAAATTCATAGCAAACCCCTTTTTCCTGTGTTAATTACCAAAGACCAGCAACCGTCGGCAGAGCCGGTGGGTTATGGAGGAAGTAACCAACCAACATTCAGTGATTGGTTTGAATACGCCACAATAAATACTGCAAACATTATGCCACCCCACTAAAACAAGGAGCCTCATATGCGCTGGAAACAATTTTTTACGCCGGTAAAATCGGTTTCACCATCCCAAGCCAAACAAATAATGACGGACAGCTCGCCGGATGATTTCAATCTGATCGATGTTCGCCAGCCCGGCGAGTATGAATCCAGTCATATCCCCGGATCAAAATTGGTTCCCATCGCCGAACTGGATAAATGCTTGGATGAACTGGACCCCACCAAACCGACGCTGGTGTATTGAGCCGTTGGCGGCCGAAGCCGGGTGGCTTCACAGATGCTGGCCAGCAAAGGTTTTAATAAGGTTCTCAATATGTCCGGGGGCATCCGTGCCTGGAACAACCCGCTGGCGGTGGGCGCAGAAGACCAGGGCCTCATATTGTTTGACGGCGATGATTCCCCCCGGCAGACGCTTAAGGCAGCCTATTCCCTGGAAGCCGGCCTGGGCGATTTTTACAGCGACATGACCGCGCGCGTCACCCAAGAGCCGATCATTGAGCTTTTTGATAAGCTAGCCCGCATTGAAACCAAACATCAGGATCGTCTTTTCAACGAGTATGTGCGGCTCGGCGGCGAGCCGGTTGACCGTGAATCCTTCGATGCAGAAATCGAAAACAGCGCCCTGGAAGGTGGTCTGACAACCCGGGAATACCTGGACCTATTCAAACCCGATCTGTCCTCAGCCGTCGATGTTGTATCCCTGGCCATGTCCATCGAAGCCCAGGCACTGGACCTGTACACACGGGCATCAGAACAGGCCCAGGACCAAAACAGCCGTAAAATTTTACAGACCATCGCGCATGAGGAGCAGACCCACCTGGAGCTTTTGGGACGGCTGCTGTAAAGGAGCTTTCATCATGAACAAGCATCTTGTTTTGGTTGGCGGCGGGCATGCCCATATGCACACACTCGCCAATCTCCACCACTTTACCGAAAAAGGCTATGCTGTTTCCGTTATCGGTCCATCGGCATATCATTACTACTCCGGTATGGGCCCGGGCATGCTGGGTAAGACCTATGCACCCGATGACATCCGATTTGCGACCCGGAAAGTTGTTGAATCCCGGGGTGGTAAATTTATCTTGGGAAAAGCCACCCATATCGATCCCGAGAATAGTACCGTGACCCTTGAGTCCGGGGACCGGATTGCCTACGACGTGGTCTCCTTCAATGCCGGCAGTTATGTGCCGCGGCTGAACTTGCCGTCTCAAGTCGAGGATATCTATGCGGTTAAACCCATTGAAAGATTGCTGGAAGCCCGGGAACGTATTCTGGACTTGAATGCCAACCGGCAAATATCCGTCGCCATACTTGGCGGCGGCCCCTCGGCCGCTGAAATTGGTGGCAACATCTGGCAGTTGGCTCGCCTTTCAGGCCAACAGCCCCCCCGGATCACCATTTTTGCAGGCAAGCGATTCATGGCTCGTTTTACGGAAAAGGTTCGACATAAAGTATCTCAATCATTGAATAAACGTGGGATTCGCATTGACACCTCCGGTTATGTTCAAACGGTTGCATCCGGATCCCTAACCCTGGAATCCGGCCGACAGCACGCTTGTGATCTGGCCTTTTTAGCCCTGGGAGTCAAACCGAATCCAATTTTTGAAAACTCCCGGCTGCCTACGGGACCGGATGGCGGGCTTCGGGTGAATCAGTATCTTCAATGTGAACAATACCCACAAATCTTTGGCGGTGGCGATTGCATTTACTTTGAACCCCGGCCCCTGGATAAAGTCGGGGTCTATGCGGTTCGTCAAAATCCGATTTTATATGCCAACCTCATGGCCGCCTTAGGTGACCGCCCTTTGCAGGCATTTGATCCGGGTGGCGATTACCTGCTGATTTTTAATCTGGGGGGAGACCAGGGCGTTTTGCAAAAAAAATGGCTGCATATGAGCGGCAAGCCCGCGTTTTTAATCAAGGATTATATCGACCGCAAGTTCATGAAGAAATTTCAGGCCTTTGAAAAATAAATTTCCTCTAAATATATTTGAGGATTCAAGCAATTTTATTCAACATCGAACACTCAACATTGAACGTCGAATTGCTATCCGCGGATAGTTGAATGTTCGATGTTGAGTGTTCGATGTTCAATGTTCATCAAATTTAAGGAACCCTATATTTTCTTGAATCCTTGAGCTCTTGGGTCATGGGACCCTATTTAACTGGCCCTTACTGCTTAATGCTGCCCCCTTGGCTGCCCCACCGCTACCAGGTACAACAAATAACTGCCGTCATTCAAGCCAAGCAGGTCCCTCGCTTCCTGGTCGTACAGGGCCCCAATACCGCAACAGCCGTCACCCATGGCGGTTGCTCCCAGATACAAACGCTGTCCCATTCGTCCGGCATCGATCATGCAATACCGGTATCCTCGGGAATTAAAGCGGCGTTCGAGTCGTTCCAGGTTAGACATAAATAAAAAATGCAGCGGTGCTTGCTGCAGCCAGTTTTGGTTCAGACAGACGGTGGCCATCTGGGTATTCAGGTTGCCCGGCATGACTAATTGGTACTGTTTACCAGCCTGATCCAGCAGGTAAAAACCAGAATCGAAATCAGATACATTATTCGCTAAAAATCCCATGGCCATATTGGCGTCTTCCAAACTTTCGGGTTTGACCCGGCCGGGAATAGGCTTGCACAGCAGCGATATCAGCTGCATCAAGTGCTGGCGCGGATAGGGATCGGAACGATAGGATCGAGTGGAACGCCTTTTGAGAACGGATTCCGCATAGGGTTTAGCCGGATCTGGTTTTTGCGGATCTTTTATTGAAAAGCTGCCTGAAATTTCTTGATCCGTCACCCCCGCGACACCTTTGACCGCGGATTGGCTGCCTATTTCCGACCCCAATCGATAGACAGTTGTAATGACATCATCAGCACTTTCACGCGGAGACACCTGCGAAGCATCCAGAATTGCCGCATCCAGGGGCATATTGTCATCGACCGTTCTGTCAACTGACTGTTGCGGTGTAATAGATTGAGCATATATGTGAATACAAGCAAAACAGGCTTCCCGTTTCCCATCCACCCCAATCAAGTAATTCAGACGATCGTCGTCAAAATTATAATGAACCGTATGAGGCAAGGCATACAGATTCAATGTCGCCACAATATTTTCCACCAAGTGGCCCGTATCCAGTGATACGTAACGAAACGCACGTGTTCGGTATTTCCAGGAGCTCCGAAAAAAAATCCCGCTCACTAGGATGGTGGCCGCAATATCCCCGCATGGGAACGCCAATTGGTCTGCATCTTGAATCGGCATCCTATTCCCGGAGCGCAGCCGTTTTAAGGAAAAGCCATGGATATCGTAGTAATAGACGCCGGGTTCCAAATCCTGAATGTGATGGGAACAGACATACATTTCCGTTGGGTACAGCGCACCGGCTGACGGTACGCTGCGATAGTACTGGGTTTGGCCGCCCATTTGGCTTTTAGCGGTCAGGCTGTAAGACAACAGCAATACATCCGATAGGGTGCTCATATGGAATACGGGTCGATCGCCGGTTTCGGCCTTCGCTTGCATGAGATCCCATAGGCTTTTCCGGGGATACGAACCCGTTGATTCCAATGCCATGCTGGGAAGTTCCGGATAAACTTTATAAGTCCGGGGCGTATTGTTCCAATCCAGAAAATGGGGCTGCATATCGTAGCGCTGGTAGCAGGTTGCGCGGTGATATTCTAGCGCACTTTGAATCATTAGAACCCCCAAAATTATCTATCTTGTTCCTGCTGGCCTGAATTTTGTTTCAAATTAAAAGTGCCTAAAGTTAAAGATCAGCGTTTCGATCTTAGCTCTTGGCTCTTTGCGGTTGCCAGCTAAGTGCAAATAGGCATTAGCAACTGTCTGTTCGACTTAAACTTTAAATCTCCTAAAACCTATCATTCAACATTCGACTCTCGCCAGAGATGACGTGAAGCGAATACTCCGTTAGCGATTTTCGCTGTTTGAGCCGCTTAGGGATCTTGGCATCAGCGCCTGACCATGACATTTTGATGTGTGTGTATAATCTTAGTGGGTCAAATAAATTCAACCTGTGGACCGGCGCTGATGTTAATAGCCCTTGCGGCGAGTTCGAACAGCGCTGACGGAGTATTCGCCTCACGTCATCCGAATCTCAAAACTTGAACAATCATTTACTTTTAGGTAGAAGTTCATTCCATTTCCTCAAGTCAGACCCCATTAAAAATTTAAACGAGATCCGCCAAGGCTGTTTCAATGTCGGGGAATTGGAATTTGAATTGGAGCTGTTGCAGTTTTTCCGGGAAGCAGCGTTGACTCCCTAGCATGACACCACCCAGCTCTCCCATAAGGGCTTTGATGGCAAAGGACGGGACGCGCAGCAAAGCCGGCCGGCCCAGGGCCTTACCCAGAGCCTGAGCATATTGCTGATTTCGAACAGGTTGGGGCGCGCAAAGGTTAAATGCACCGACCAAATCCTGATTTTCCAAAATCATTTCCACCGCAGCCGCCAGATCCTGTATGTGAATCCAGGAAAACCACTGACGACCGGATCCTAAAGGCCCGCCTGCGAAAAAACGAAAAGCGGGCAACATTTTGGCTAAAGCCCCGCCCTTTTGATCCAGGACGATACCGAAGCGCAGCAGAGCCACACGGGCCCCTTTGTCCTCGGCTTTCTGAGCCTCTTTTTCCCAGTCCAGACTTAAACCGGCTAAATAATCGTCGCCGGGATCAGACCGCTCTGTCAAGCGCTCCTCCCCCCGATCGCCGTAATAGCCAATAGCTGATGCACTCATCAGGATGGGCGCCTGATTGTCAGAAATGGCCCCCACCAGGTTTCTAGTTGTCTCGATGCGACTGGCATGCATCTCTTGTTTGCTGGCTTCGGTCCAGTAGTGAAAAATGTTTTTTCCGGCGAGGTTGATAATGGCGTCCACAGCCTGAACCTGATCCTGCCATGAACCTGGAAAAGCCGGGTCCGCTGAGATATAAGTGAAAAAGTCATCTGTAGCCAGCGAATGTTGGGGCCTGCGCCCCATGGCTATGACCTGGTGGCCTTTATGCAACAGGTATTTTGAAAGGAAACCGCCCACAAGGCCGGTTGCACCGGTTATCAAGACTTTCATTGTATGGGACGCCTCTTGCGATTTAAAAAGCCGAATACAGTTGTTTCACAAGATGAATTCATCCACAGTTTGAATTCATCCATCATTACAGGACGGTGGTAAAAAAATCATCCAAAGACCATCCTAAGACCTTAAGAGGAGTATTAATGTAGAATTTAAACTATAGTTTTTAATTGCCGTACTATTTCCGGTTTTCCATAAGCGCCGGCAAGATTTTGAACCACCCGGCCATTTTTAAAAAACAGCAGGGTCGGCACACTCAAGACATGGAAACGGGAAGCAGTCATGGGATTTTGGTCGATATTCAACTTGGCCACTTTCACCTGCCCGGCAAATTCTTTGGCTATTTGATCCATGATGGGGGCCACCATTCGACAGGGCCCGCACCAGGCGGCCCAGCAATCCAGCAGCACCACGCCCGGATGGTTCAGCACTTCGTTCTGGAAGGAGCGATCGGTCACATTTACGGGATGCTGAATCCGCGCCGGCGGCGGCAGGGGCTGCCGGCATTTTCCACAGATGGGCCGATCCTTTAAGCGCGCTGATGGAACCTTGTTTCTGGTTTTGCAATTGGAACAAGCAATGATGACATGTTGATTATCCATCCCACTCCCTTCATAGATCACCAGATCTGCTGATAGTCGCAGATTTACCCTAACAGTTTCTTCAGTTCCTCAGATGTTAGAATTTCATCTTCTCGTACAACATCGGCAATACGTTTGCCTTCTGCATGGGCCTTTTTGGAAATCGCTGCGGCTTTATCATAACCCAAATGCGGCACCAGATAAGTGGCCAGGGCCAGGCTCTTATCTATGAAATATTTGCATTTCTCCTCGTCGGCTTCAAGCCCCTGGATGCATTTCTGGCTGAAGGAACGTGCACCGATGGCTAACAGAGATACGGACTGTAACAAATTGTAGGCCAATACGGGCATCATGGTATTTAGCTCAAAAACGCCACCTTGACCTGCCATCGTAATGGTCGTGTCGTTGCCAATCACCTGGGCGGCAATCTGTAAGACAGATTCCGGGATAACCGGATTGACCTTTCCCGGCATGATGGACGATCCCGGTTGCAGCGACGGCAACTGGATTTCACCAATGCCACAACGGGGCCCCGAAGCAAGCCACCGAATATCATTGGCTATTTTTGCGAGGCCAACCGCCACGGTTTTCAATGTGCCGCTGACTTCGACCGCAGCGTCTTTGGCACTCTGGGCTTCGAAGTGATTGCTGGCCTTGGAAAATTCGATTTGTAAATGGGCCGATACCTTTTGGATAACTTTGGCTGCAAATTCGGGATGCGTATTTAGGCCGCTGCCCACAGCCGTGCCGCCTAACGCCAGTTCTTTTAAGTTTTCAGCGGCTGTTTTCACCCGTTTAATGGCCAGCTCGATCTGGCGGGCATAGCCGCCAAATTCGTCGCCCAATAAAATGGGTACCGCATCCTGCAAATGGGTCCGACCGATTTTTTGGATAGAGGCGAACTCAACGGCCTTTTGCCGCAGGTCCGCATGCAAACCCTCTAACGCTGGGACGAGATGGCTCTGGACGGCGGATAGACCGGCAATGTGGATGACACTGGGAATGACATCGTTACTGGATTGACCCAGATTCACATGGTCATTGGGATGGACGGGATCACGGCCACCTTTTGTGCCGGTAAGCAGTTCATTTGCCCTGGAAGCGATGACCTCGTTCATATTCATATTTGTGGATGTGCCCGAACCGGTTTGAAACAAGTCCACCACAAAGTTATCCGCCAGACCGCCTTCCATGATCTCCCGGGCTGCCGTCATAATTGCCTCCGCCAGCTTCTGATCTAAACCGGCAATATCGGCATTAACAGCGGCTGCACAGTGTTTTACCAAAGCCAGGCAACGAACAAACTCGTCCGGCAGTTTTAAACCGCTGGATGTAAAATTCTGATAAGCCCGCTGGGTATTGGCCCCATAGTACGCCCCATCGGGAACCATCACTAGACCCATGGCGTCCTTTTCCTGTCTGGTTTTCATGGCTTCGGTTCCTTTATGGTATAGGCGTCTTCAAATATTTTTCCTTCTCCGGGATAAATTGACCGATCGGTTTCGGCCAAATCAGATTGCAGCCGGGGCCATTGGTCCGGCAGGGGCTCCGATCCTTCCAGAGCAGTTGGGGTCGGCTGCGGATCTAACATCTGAGGCTTCTGGCGGATATCCACCCGGGCCACAGGCGCACTAAATTCAATGGGTATATTGTTGGGGTCAAAAGCATAGATTGAATGAATAAATCCGTGATCAATTACCTCGGAAACCCACATCTGGGCGGCTTCAAATCGTTCTTTGAGCGCGAGCAGATCATCATCGGATTCAACTGCAATGGAGACATGATCAAAGGCAAACGGCCCTTTAACCGGAACCCCGTGATCCTTTTCGGGTATGGCGGTTACACCCGGCCATTCGAAAAAGGCGATCATGTCGGTTGCCGATATTTCCAGAAAGTAATGACGGTAGGTCCGCGACCCTAATCCGGCCACCAGGCGCATGCCCAGAAAATCGCGCCAGAACCGAATGGTGCCATCCATATCGGCTGTTACCATGGCCAGATGATTGATGCCTTTATATCGTATCTGTCGGTTCATTACCTGAATCAATGTAAATCGGGATCGGTATCGGTATCGATGATCTTTTTAGCTGGAAAATCAGTGTTGTTAATACGATCGCGATTTCGATAGCGATACCGAGATTGTTCATCACTCACTTTTCAGCAAGACTAATGGTAGCGCCTTATTTATTATCCACGATCCTGACCATCAACTGTATGATAAATTAGGTCCCGGCCCTGCCATCATCACACACGTCATCTTCACCATCCACCCGGGCGTGCTCGGCGGTCAGCGTAGTGGTACAAGCATCTGCACCAGCTGCATTTGCCAGGACGTCCAAGGCTTTGGCGTAGTCAGGTTCGTTGACAATATCGCTCACCTGTTCCGAATGAATGACCTTGCCGGCTTCATCCAATACCACCACCGCGCGTGCCAAAAGACCGGCTGTGGGTCCATCCACCAGGGCAACCCCGTATTTTTCTCCGAAGTCGCGACTTCGCATCTCGGATAGCATGATGGCATTTTCAATGCCCTCTGCTTCGCAGAAACGTGCCTGGGCAAAAGGCAAATCACGTGAAATACAGAGTACAACCGCATTATCGTGCTTGGCAATCTCTTGATTAAATCGTCGCACGGTCATCGCGCAGACTGAAGTATCCAGACTTGAAAAAATGTTCAGTACCACGCGTTTGCCGGCCACATCCCGCAAAGTCATATCGGACAGGTCAGTCCTGGTGAGGGAAAAATCAGGTGCGGCATAACCGGGTGACGGCAGATTTCCGGATGTATTAACAGGGTTTCCTTTAAGCGTAATTTGAGCCATGAGTTCCTCCTTCTCGTCTGGAATATTTTCCGATATTAATTAGCTTTGTAGACACCCTTAAGGGATACAATAAACATGCCAGAATGGTATGATTGTTGCTTCTATTGGGGGACAACTGAACACGCTTATATACTCATCAAACCCGGACAATTCAATTCAAGGAGGTTTCAAATGGCCGATCGCAACAAACGTTATCACATAAAGTCAGCCTGTCCGCAGTGCGGATGCAGCTATGCAACGGTTCTCACCAAAGAGGAGCTTAAAACCAAATATGGTGACATGCCCAATGTGGAGCTGGAATGTGGCGAGTGCATGCTTAAGTTCGAGGAAGAGATGAAATCTGCCTGTCCAGAATGGGACCAGGATTGCAAGTTGGAAGAGTCCTAATCCACCGGATTGATCCCACCGGCCAGCCATGATACACATGTGTCTCAAATTTATTTGAGACACATATCCTTCATGGTCTTGCAGATCGCTTACATATGCTTATGGTATGGGGGATTAAACACAGGACACAACTAGACAGGAGGAAACCATGTGGGAATATACAGATAAAGTCAGAGACCACTTCATCAATCCACGTAATGTTGGCGTTATTGATAATGCCGACGGCGTCGGAGAAGTTGGCTCACTCGCTTGCGGGGATGCACTCAAACTCACCTTCAAACTGGATGCGGATCAACGTATTAGTGACGCCCAATTTCAAACCTTTGGTTGTGCCAGTGCCATTGCATCGTCATCGGCACTCACCGAAATGATCAAAGGACTAACCCTGGATGAAGCGGCCAATGTCACCAACGATGATATCGCCCATTATCTGGGCGGTCTCCCCAAGGAGAAGATGCACTGCTCGGTCATGGGCCGGGATGCCCTTGAGAAAGCCATCGCCCACTACCAGGGCCAGGTCGTACCCAAAAAAGAAGGCGAAATCGTATGTGAATGTTTTGGCGTTACCGATCTTGAAATCAGAAGAGCCGTGCAAGAAAGCCATCTCAAAACCGTTGAAGACGTGACCGATTATGTCAAAGCCGGCGGCGGCTGTGGCAACTGTCACGACCGGATCGGTGAAATCATTGCCGAAGTGCTTGGCAAACCTGTGCCCATCAAATCTCAACCCAAGGTATTGACCAATGTTCAAAAAATACGAATGATCGAAGAAACTTTAGACCGGGAAATCAAGCCCGCATTGAACCAGGACGGGGGCGATATCGAACTGGTCGACTTTGATCAAAACACCGTTTATGTCCGCCTCCGAGGCACCTGTTCAACCTGCGCGGCCTCGCAGGTTACCCTTAAAAGTTATGTTGAAACCAAACTTAAGGAACTGGTCTCTCCGGAGTTGGTTGTGAGCGAGGTAACCCAATGAATATTGTTTATGTAGACAACAATGCGACCACACGCGTGGATCCGGCTGTTGTGGAAGCCATGTTACCTTACTATTCAGAAATATATGGCAACCCTTCCAGCATGCATGCCTTTGGCGGTAATGTGGCCAAGAGCATCCAGACCGCCCGTGAGCAATTGGCTTCGCTTCTCAATGCCACGCCTGAAGAAATCGTATTCACCAGCTGTGGAACCGAAAGCGATTCCACCGCCATCTGGGCGACCATTTCTTCCATGCCCGACAAAAAGCACATTATTACGTCCCGGGTCGAACATCCTGCGGTGAAAAATCTTTATGAGCATTTGGCTAAAAAAGGGTACAAAGTTACCTATATTCCCGTAGACCGTCATGGCCGACTCGATCTCGATTTTTTTCATGCGAATCTTAGCGAAGATACCGCCTTAATCAGTATCATGTGGGCCAACAATGAAACCGGCGTTGTATTCCCGATCGATGAAATAGCTCAGGCCGCCAATGAACGCGGTATCATTTTACATACGGATGCCGTGCAAGCTTTGGGCAAGATTCCGGTAGACGTCCAAAAAACCCATGTGGACCTGCTGTCACTCTCCGGGCACAAGATTCATGCCCCCAAAGGCGTCGGAGCCCTGTATGTTCGCAAAGGTACTAAATTTACGCCCTTTCTTATCGGCGGACACCAGGAAAAGGGCCGCCGGGGCGGAACCGAAAATGTGGCCGCCATTGTCGGTATTGGCAAAGCCGCCGAGCTGGCCGCTGAAAACCTCAGCCATAGCGTGACCGAGGTGGCACGCTTGCGCGACCGGCTGGAACAGGGTTTGCTCAACAATGTCGAAATGGCTATGATTAACGGTGACACCACCGCACGGCTCCCCAATACCACCAGCATTAGCTTTGAATACATCGAAGGTGAATCGATCCTGCTCATGATGAACGAGTTGGGTATCTGCGCATCTTCCGGATCCGCCTGCACCTCCGGATCGCTGGAGCCCTCCCATGTCCTGCGGGCCATGGGTGTACCCTTCACCGCAGCGCATGGTTCCATCCGATTCAGTTTAAGCCACTACAATACTGAAGCAGAGATGGATTATATCATCGAAAAAATGCCGCCGATTATTGATCGGCTGCGACACCTATCGCCTTTCTGGAATCAGGGAAAGCCGGACGAATCCATGCTCACCGGCGCCGAATGCCCCATATAAGGGAGGCCCGATATGCCAAAGGATGCCCATGTTGCCGACCCGGCGACTTGTAAGATCGATGCAAAGTCGCTTTCACATTACCGTGGCAAACTTCCCCAAATAGCTGAGGAAATAATTGCCAAGTGTGATGATGATGCTTGCTATACCCATATCGATTATGAGCCCATACCGTCTAAGACATCAGTGATCGAGATAATCCAGCGTCTGCGCGAAGTGCTGTTTCCGGGCTACTTTACGCGCGAAAAGCTGGACCCGGTCAACCTTTCCTACAGCATGGGTCAAACGGTATCCCTGCTTTTTGACCTGTTGTCCGAACAGATCTGCCATAGTGTTCGGCATGATTGCTTTCGTTATGAACAGGCCTGCAGCGACTGTGCCGAACAGGGCAATGAAGTTAGCTTGGCTTTTCTGGAATCCATTCCTGAACTACGCAAAATCCTGGCCACTGATGTGGCCGCCGCATATGCCGGCGATCCCGCTGCCCAGAGTACCGATGAAATTATATTTAGCTATCCCGGCATCTTTTCCTTGATGGTATATCGGGTGGCCCATAAACTACATTCCCTGGGAGTACCTTTGCTTCCGCGTATCATGACCGAATATGCCCACAGCGTTACCGGCATCGATATTCATCCCGGTGCGGTTATTGCTGAAGGATTTGTAATCGACCACGGCACCGGCGTCGTTATCGGTGAAACCACCATTATTGGTAAAAATGTTCGGATCTACCAGGGCGTGACCTTGGGCGCCCTGTCTTTGCCCATGGACGCCGGCGACCGGTATCGCGGTGTCAAAAGACATCCAACGATTGAAGATGATGTCATTATCTATTCCGGTGCCACCATTCTTGGCGGCGAAACCGTCATCGGGGCACGATCGGTAATCGGCGGTAATGTGTGGCTGACCGATTCGGTCCCGCCCGATACCAAGGTTGTTATGAAAAAACCGGAGTTGATATATATGTCCTCAGCCAAAGAAATCGCTTGACCCTGACGAAAAGCCTGGGCTTATTTCAATGGGTATATTCGTGGAATTTAGCCCCTTTCGCTCAGCAATTGGGCATCGCTCAATTGCCCCTATTAAGGGCTCCTTAGACCCGGCTTTTCACCCAATTCATCCAGCTTCGGTACCAGTTTCCTAATCCCAGCGATTTCCTATAAACTTTTCATGGCACATGATTGGAGGTTAAAATGAAAATATTTCCAAGAATTCAAAATACCATCGGAATAACGCCCCTGGTCCGCATCGGCAAAATGGCCCAGGGATTGGATTGTGAGATTCTGGCCAAACTGGAATTTTTCAATCCTTTGGGGAGCGTCAAAGACCGTATTGGCGCGGCCATGATTGATGCTGCCGAAAATCAGGGTCTTATCGGTACCGAAACCCTGATTATTGAGCCCACCAGCGGCAATACCGGTATTGCCTTGGCATTTGTATGTGCGGCTAAAGGTTATAAGCTCTGCCTAACGATGCCGGACACATTGAGTGTCGAGCGCCGCAAACTACTGCAACACCTGGGTGCCGAGCTTGTCTTGACTCCCGGTTCAGAAGGTATGAAAGGGGCCATTCAAAAGGCTGCCGAGATACGATCTCAACACGGTAATGCCTTTACACCCAACCAGTTTGGTAATCCGGCCAACCCGGCCATCCATCGTGAAACCACCGCCAAAGAAATTTGGGAAGACACTGGCGGCCACATCGATATATTTGTATCCGGTGTCGGCACCGGCGGCACCATCACCGGAGTTTCCGAAGCCATAAAAGAGAAAAAACCCGAATTAACGACTGTGGCGGTTGAGCCAGCCGATTCCCCGGTTCTTTCCGGCGGCAAACCAGGTCCCCATAAAATTCAGGGCATTGGCGCCGGATTTGTTCCGGACATTCTCAACACCGACATTATCGATGAGATCGTCACGGTCACCAACGATGAGGCCATCCAAGCCGGCCGAATACTTGCCAACACTGAAGGGATCCTGTGCGGCATTTCCTCCGGAGCGGCGTTAGCAGCAGCCTTAAAGATTGCCCAAAAAAAATCTTCCAAAGGCAAACAAATTGTGGTGGTGCTTCCCAGCACCGGTGAACGGTACATCAGCACCGATTTATTTGAAAAATAAAATCGTGGAACACGATTTTATTGAGACAGGAATGTATCATGACAGCATATGATACATTCACAGATGCCGGGGATGCACCCGCAAACCCGGCAGAATTGCCGCCTGACAATCTATTTTTTCAGCATCGCATCAGCATCAGCCCTTGAGGCCCCGGCAAAACACCCATTGCATACGATGAAATACACGAACTTGACCACCAAACTGCAAAATGTTTCGAACAACCTGTACACTGGCATGCATTTTGATACGTAATTTCACACGTAGCGGCCACAAACTTATTGTGGCAACAAGCTCACCAACAGAAAACCACTAAAGACCTAGCGGGAGTCCAGGAGCCAGTGAAGCCCTGTGATAACAACTTAAAAAAAACCCTCAATTTGGCCAACGAGATGATCGATTTGGCCAATGCGGGCGACGCCGAAAGGGAAGATACCGGTTGCGGTATTCTGTATGGCGTCGTACGGGATGCCGCCTACAAAATCCGAAAGATAGCCGAATCTGAAAGAGAAAAGCATATTCGCAAAGGTTGGTGGCATGAAGAACAGAATCGATAAACCTAAAACTTAAACCCGATGAATTTATCTCTTTCGGAATTCATCAAAAATAAGGAGGCAAAAAAATGGCAGAACGGTCTGAAGTCTACAAATGTGATCTTTGTGGTAACATTGTACAAGTTATGCATGGTGGCGCTGGTGAACTGGTATGCTGTGGAGCACCCATGGTTTGTCAAAAAGAAAACACAGTGGATGCAGCCCAAGAAAAGCACGTCCCCGTGGTCGAAAAAGTTGATGGTGGTGTCAAAGTCAAAGTTGGAGACGTACCCCATCCAATGGTAGAAAAACATTGGATCGAATGGATTGAGGTACTTGCCAATGGCAAATCGTATGTTCAATTTCTAAACGCTGGCGATGCGCCCGAAGCGGTTTTCAATCTGGATGCAGCCGCCGTGAGTGCGCGTGCATTTTGCAATCTGCACGGCCTCTGGAAAGGATAATATCGTATGTTGACCGATAAAGTGCAGGACGCACTCAACAATCAATTTAACGCAGAACTTTACTCTTCTTACCTGTATCTATCCATGCATGCTTATTTCAAGTCCATCAACCTGGACGGATTTGCAAACTGGATGTATCAGCAAGCCAAAGAAGAACTCATGCATGCCATGAAATTCTATGATTTCATCAACCAACGCGGAGGACGAGCACGCACAGCGGCAGTAGCCGAACCACCGTCTGACTGGGAGTCCCCCCTGGTCGTATTTGAGGAAACACTGGCGCACGAACAAAAAGTTACCGGCCTGATAAACGACTTGGTAGAAATCGCCAATGAAGCCCATGATCATGCTACCCAAATCTTCCTACAATGGTTTGTAACCGAACAGGTTGAAGAAGAAGAAAGTGCCGGCGGTGTATTGGAGCAATTGAAACTCATGCAGGGTCACGCTGGTGGCTTGTTTATGATCGACCGCGAGCTGGCCAAGCGCTCTGCGCCAACCGGATTTGAACAAGAAGAATGAAGCAATCTCAGTGATTCAGTCTCCATGATTCTTATGACCTGTGATTTCTTTGAAACTTTCCTGGCCAAAACGATTGTTAAACAATGTCCTAAAAATGTTCTGGCCTTGAGGATGACTTTCTGGAATTAATTTTGGAAAGTAATAAGCCATAAGCCATAAGCTGATAGCTGCTGAAAGCTGCCAACTTATGGCTTACAACTTCTAAAAATAAGGAGGTGCGGTATGACAAGCTGGAAATGTTCCAACTGCGGTTATACACTGGAGGCGGATGCCCATCCGGATCAATGTCCATCCTGTAAAGAAAAATGTGAATTTCTCGACAACTCGTGCTATACGCCCGATTGTCAGTATGAAGGTACAGATCAACGTATTAAGTGAAACCCTCAGACAATCTGACTTGGAGATAGATAATGGCAAAGGTACTTATAGTCTATGCATCACGAACCGGCGAAACCGAACGAATTGCCAATCTTATCGCCGAAGGCATTCGCATGGATAGCAATGACGCGGTCGTAAAAAATGCCAAAGATGTTAAAACCGAAACAGATCTTCAAGGTTTTGACGGGTATGTATTTGGATCGGCAACCTACCATGGCGATATGATGCCAGGCATGAAAACACTCCTCTTTTTGGCTGAGAAAGCCGGACTCGAAAATAAAATTGGGGGTGCATTTGGCGCTTTTGGTTGGAGCGGCGAAGCGCACGATCGCATATTCGGTACCATGGAAAACATTTTTCGCATGGACATGGTCACCGGGCCCCTGCGACTCAAAAACAGCACTCTGGGTGGCGGCATTCAAATGGCCCAGGACTATGGCAAACAGGTTGCGGCCAAGTTATAGACCCAAAATATAAATGAACATTCAACATCAAACGTCCAACATTATAATCTGAACGTCCAGCATTGATCGAGCCACCAATTCGATGCGAGTGATGGAATAACTGTAAAAGTCATAATTAGGCGGTATCGTAAAAAGTTCAAATACAAGGCGTGCGAGTTTTGTAATCATGAGGCGTACGAATGGTACGTTGAATGTATTGCAGCCTTAATCTTGAGGAAGACATTTTTCAAGATTAAGGTACGCGGCACAACACAGTAGTTGGGCTTTTTACGATACCGTACTCAATAAAACATATGGAGGTCAATATGTCTACTACCCCCCAGCACTGTCCCGGTTACGAACAGTTCAAAAGTCTCAAATCCTTTAATTGTAAATGCCCCTCCTGCGGTCAAAGTAAGGAAATATTTTCAGACGAGTTTGACAAAACCCACCGCTGCAGCGGATGTGGAGAGGAAATCGATTTCACCCAATGTACGCTGGAAGGTGGCGTCTGATGCGTTTTCCTGTTGTTCTAGTGATATTCTATGTCACAATTTTGATTTTTGCTGCTGGTCTCGCGACGGGAAATCAGGGTGCTGCGGATATCCAAATCGATGGCGGCACCAGGGGCATCGTCCCTTTCCCGCACCAAGCGCATCAGAATCGATTAAGTGACTGCAACACATGCCATGCTGTGTTTCCACAGGAACCACAATCTCTAATTAAACTTAAGCAAGCTGGCCAGCTGAAACCCAAAGAGGTTATGAATAAGCAATGCGTCAAGTGTCACCGCTCCGAGAAAAAAGCCGGCAATCCAAGCGGACCGACCACTTGCTCGAAATGCCATGTGCGCTAAAACGTACCCATTCCTAAATGATCGATTTATGGACGGGTACTCATAATTTTTTCATACATATTAAAAACGGAAAAATCGGTTTTATAAAAGGTTCAAATTCCAGGCACGCAAATTCTGGTATCATGAGGCGTACGAATGTACGTTGCGCGTTTCCGGATTTTAGCACAACGCTGCGTGTCCCGCCGCAGATCAAAGAGCGCCCGTCCTCCGCAGTAGCCTGCTACGGAGGATGGAAAGGCGGAAACTTGAGCTTTTCACGAAATCGCTTCTATTGGATGGATGGTTTGTACGTATTAGGCTTACAAGGCAGCCCCCGGAAAAAAGGCAGCTCGGAATATCTTCTGACTGCCTTTATGCAGGTTGTATCAGACTTAGGTGCGGATGTCGAAATCCTCGACATTCCGCGCATGAATGTTCGACCCTGTATCGGTTGCGGGTATTGTGAAAAAAAGGGTGTGTGTGTCATCGATGATGACGATATGGCAACCGGTATATACGCAAAGTTGCGTCAAGCCGAAGTCGTTGTGGCCGCTTCACCGATATTTTTCTATAGTGTTACCGCCCAACTCAAAACCATGATAGATAGAAGCCAGGCCTTTTGGTCCCGAAAATACCGGTTCAAGTTGGCCGATCCCCTGTCATCGACACGCAAAGGCTTCTGTTTATCCATGGGCGGCAGTAGCGGAAAAAACCTCTTTACCTGCGTCCGATTGGTTACTAATTATTTCTTCGATGCCATCCAGGCTGTACCCAGCGGTAGCCTGACCTATCCCAATATCGAAAACCGGGACGACTTTAACGCCTTGCCGAACCTCCAAACCGATATTACCGAAGCCGCGAAAAATTTGATCTTACCATTGCTTGAACGTCCACGGATCTTGGTACTAGGAAAAACCAACGGCATCCGTTCTCAGGTTGCTGCAGCTTTAATTCAATTTCACGCTGGTTCCCGATTTGAGGTATTATCCGCCGGATCGGATCCTGCCCGGGAAATCAGCCCTGATATTGTTTCAACCATGGCAGAAATCGGGTTGGATATGGCTTTCCGACAACCACAATCCATGGAATCTGCCCAGGCTTTTAACCCCGATCATGTCATTCGCATGAGTCCCGATATCCAAATCCCAGTCAACCACCAGGGACAGGTTTGGACATGGGACCTACCCGATCCCCATGGAGATGCACATATCTCAAATCAGACACTGCGAAAATTAATTCAAGATAAAGTAGATGAGTTTTTAAAACTGGAAATTTAAATAATGGATGGACACTAATAAAAATTAGGAGATAAATATGGCCGATCCCTCAGAAATGTATCAATGCCAAACTGTCAACTGTGGATATATTTACAACCCTGATAAAGGCGATCGCAAAGGAAAGATTCCCAAAGGCACCCAATTTGCCGATCTTCCCGATGATTGGAAATGCCCCGTTTGCGGTGCCGGCAAAAAGATGTTCAAGCCACTTGGATAAGAACATGCAGCCATTCACTTGCGCTTATACCGACAGTGGTTGCCAACGCGGTTTTTATCGCTTGATATAAGCATGCGTTTGTTTTATGAATTCTTGATAAATCATGAGTTGACGGATTAATACACGAGTTCAAATTCAAGTGCGTGTGGCACAACAAGGAAGTTGGGCTTTTAATTAAACCCCCAAAATAACCCTAAGAAAAGGAGAAAAAGAAATGGATAAATACGTTTGCACGCTGTGTGGCTATGTCTATGATCCTGCCGAAGGAGATCCGGATAATGGTGTCGCCCCTGGAACCAAATGGGAAGATGTGCCCGATGATTGGGAGTGTCCTGTTTGTGGCGCCGGCAAAGAAGACTTTGAGAAAGAGTAAGGAGATAACATATTGGTACCTATAGAAATTGCCAAAGGCATATATGATGTCGGCGTATTGGATTGGAATATCCGCGATTTTCACGGATATTCCACCCACGCCGGAACCAGCTACAACGCCTTTCTCGTGATCGATGAACAAACGGTGCTTCTCGATACGGTCAAGGCCTCGTTTAGTGATCAGCTTCTGGAGAATATTTCCAAAATTATTGATCCCAGGCAGATCGACTTGGTCATCAGTAATCATACGGAGATGGATCATTCCGGAAGCCTGCCCCGGGTCATGCACCGCATAGGCGAAAACAAACCCCTTTACTGCTCAGTTATGGGCGCTAAGAATCTTGGCAAACATTTTGGACAGCAATGGGACTTGCGCCCGATGAAAAGCGGCCAGGAATTGAGTATCGGTAAGCGTACCTTTGCCTTTCTGGAAACGCGCATGGTGCATTGGCCAGACAGCATGTTCACCTACCTGAAAGAAGATAAGATTCTATTTTCCAGCGACGGTTTCGGACAACATATAGCCAGCTTTGACAAATTTGACGATACCCTCAGTGAAGCGGTTATGTATCAGGCCAAAAAATATTTTGCGAATATCCTGATGCTGTATGGTCCCAGAATTCTGAAACTGATCGAGCAAGTCCAATCGCTTGGACTTGAAATCGATATGATCTGCCCCGACCACGGCATCATTTGGCGTAAAGACCCTGGTAAAATCATAAACGCGTATGTCCAGTGGAGCCAGCAGATCGCCGACAAGAAAGCGGTTGTCGTTTACGATACCATGTGGAACAGCACCAAACAGATGGCTGAAGCAATCGCTGATGGTATCATCAGCCAAGGCGTTAGCGTGACCCCCATCCATATTCGCAGCTCGCACCGCAGCGACATTATGACGGAAGTCCTCGATGCCAAGGCTGTGGTGGTCGGCTCACCGACATTGAATAACCAAATGTTTCCAACTGTCGCCGATTTTTTGATCTATATGAAAGGGCTTAAACCCACCAATAAAATCGGTGGTGTATTCGGGTCCTATGGTTGGAGCGGAGAATCCGTAAAAATGATTCGGTCCGAGTTGGAAGCCATGAAGTTTGATATCCTCGATCCCGGCGTGAAAATTCAATATGTGCCCGATGCAGACGGATTATCTGCCTGCTATAATTATGGCCAGGAAATCGGTAAGGCTGTGATCGAATCGTTATCGGCATGAAAAAACCGTTTGTCGATATCGGTGCCTGTACATTATGCGAGGGGTGTATTGCCGTATGCCCCTCGGTTTTTTTTATCAACGACATGGGACTTATTGAGGTTGTGGACCTGGCTGAATATCCCCAAAATGAAGTTGATGAGGCGATTAAATATTGTCCCGAGGATTGCATTTATTGGGAAGAGGAATAGATGTGAAAAAAACCGCGCTCTTTGTATTTAATGGCGATCCCATGTGCTTCATTCATGTTTTATTGAACGGGCTTGATCTGCATGCCAAAGGCCACACCATAAAAATAGTCATGGAAGGCGCTGCCACCGCGTTGATCAAAGACCTAAACAACGCGGGCAATCCATTGCAGCCCTTGTGGCAAAAGGCTTTTGGTTTGGGCCTCATCGATGGCGTTTGCAAAGCCTGCACCAATAAAATGGGTGCTCGTGAAGCTGCCGAAGCCCATGGGCTGCGGCAACTGGACGAAATGAGCGGCCATCCTGCCATGGCCAGGTATATAGCGGATGGCTATGACATCATTTCGTTCTGATTTCTTACCCAGATTGTGATTCACAACATTCAACGCCGTTAAAGTTCATGTGAACAAATCAAGGGAATTGCAAAACGAAATAGGCTGTAGGCTATAGACTGATAGACTGTAGGCGCCTACAGCCTAATCGCCTAACAAGCTATCAGTTATGTTTTTTAGGAAACTCAAAAAAGAAGTCTTCAATCTGCTAAAACGAGACGATTTTGCAGAGACATTATCCTGCTTTTCGCAATGGCCAGCCCGGCAGGTCATCAATCCGCTTTTCTCATTTCTCTACCATACGGACGAGGTTATTCGTTGGCACGCTGTTTCAGCCATGGGAGTTGTCACGGCTGCGCTGGCGGAACAGGACATGGAGCCGGCTCGCGTCATCATGCGTCGTTTAATTTGGAATTTGAACGATGAATCCGGCGGCATTGGCTGGGGATCTCCCGAAGCCATGGGCGACATTCTGGCCCGTAGTCCCAAACTATCCCGAGAGTTCGCCAAGATACTGGTATCCTACAGCCTACCCCATGGAAATTATTTAGAGCATGAAGTGCTTCAACGCGGATTGCTCTGGGGATTAAACCGTCTGAGTGAGGCCGATCCTATAATTGCGCAGGATGCAACGCCGCATGTACGTGAATTTTTAGCCTCCAGGGATCCCTATCATTTGGGCCTGGCGGTCTGCTATGCCGGCAGCGTACAAGACACCCAGGCGCTGCCCAGGATTGAACAGCTTAAGGACAATCAAACCGTTATCTCTTATTACACAAATCTACGTGTCAAACCGATAGCTATTGGCGAATTGGCCCATGCGGCCATTGCTGCTATCCGCTAAATCCAATATACATTCTGCCAGCACTTGCTAAACAAGTCGGTTTTGCGTATAAACTGTTTGTTCTGTATTTTTCCTAATCCTGATGTAAATTGCTTATAGTGATGGTCATATTGACGTTCCGATTCGTGCCCCAAGCGGACTAATTTTCGGAACATCCTTAAGACAACGGATATTTACGATCCGTCTATTTTCACTTTTAGTCAAAGGAACAATCTATGCATGACGCCAAGTCCAATTCATCCAATCTATATAAGCTGTTCCCTTTTCTATTGTGGCTCAAAGGCTATCAGCCATCCGACATCCGAAAAGACGCCCTGTCCGGCCTAACTGTTGCGGCCGTATTGATACCCCAATCCATGGCGTATGCCATTTTAGCCGGTCTGCCGCCGGTCTATGGACTGTACGCTGCTGTCGCTGCACCGCTCATCGGGGCCATGTGGGGTAGTCTGCGCCAACTGGCTACCGGCCCGATTGCCATCATGAGCCTGCTTGTTTTGACCACCCTCAGCCCCATGGCCGAGCCGGGCAGTCCCGAATTTATCAAGCTGGCCTTTTTACTGGCATTTTTGGTGGGTGTTATCTACTTGATCATCGGCCTGTTTCGTCTTGGGGAAATCATGTCTTTTATTTCCCATTCGGCCGTCAAAGGATTTACATCTGCAGCCGCCCTCATCATCACCGCCACCCAGTTACCCAATTTCCTCGGGCTTTCCGTGGAGCGGCATGAATATATATTTCAACAGCTCCTGGACATCGTCACCAGTTTACCCGGGCTGCATCCCTTGACCATGGTAATCGGTCTGGTTGCTTTTGCAGTAATATATGGGGTCAAGCGTATCAAGCCTACGTTTCCGGCCAGCATCGCCGCCCTGGTTCTAACGACCCTGGCGGTATTCTTTTTTAAACTGGATCAAAGCGGTGTCGCCATTGTAGGTCAAATCCCCAGCGGACTGCAAACGCCCAATCTGCATAGCTTAGACATCGGCCTTATCTCATCGCTCATCGGACCTGCCGTTGTGATCGCTTTAGTCAGTTTTGCCGAAACCTATTCGGTGGGCAAAGCGATATCATCCGAAACCAAGCAGAAGCTCAATGTGGATCAGGAATTCATCGGCCAGGGGCTCGCTAATCTACTCGGATCGTTTCTGCAAGCCTACCCGGTCAGCGGATCATTTTCACGCACGGCCATCAATTATGCCAGCGGCGCCAGGACCGGTATCTCCAGTGCCTTTTCGAGTGTCGCCGTCATCATTTCACTGCTCTTTTTGACGCCGATTTTCACTTACATCCCTAAAACCGCCCTGGCCGCAATGGTCATCAGCGCCGTGTTGTTGCTGTTTAACCCCAAGGAAGTTTTTAAACTCTGGAAAATGAACCGTCATGACGGCATTGTAGCCATAACGGTTTTTTTCATTTCCCTCATCGCCGCACCGGATTATGCTTTACTCATCGGGGTAGTGATGTCGCTGATGTTTTTTCTGTATAAAACCATGCGGCCCAGCATTACCAGGATTTCCAAGGACCCCTACCTGAACATGTTTGTCAATGCCGACCTGTATGAAAAGCCTTCCTGCCCGCAACTCCTGCACCTGCGTTCGGATAACGTCATTTATTTTGCCAATGCCGGCTACACCATTGAAAGTATTCTGGGAAAGCTGGATCAAGTGGATACACCCGTTAAGTACCTGCTTCTGGACCTGCAGGCCATGGGCTTTATCGATATTACCGGTATCGACGAAATGCGCGTTTTGATGGATGAGGCCGAAGAACGACAAATCAAAGTGGCCTACATGGGCATTAATCCGACCGTAATGGAAACCTTCAAAAACTCGACCTTTATAGAAGAAATTGAAGCGGGATTGGTCATCGAAAACAGAGGCCAGGCCATCCAGGTGATTTTCGATAAACTCGATCATCAGTATTGCCGGGATGTGTGCCCCTTTGCCCTGTTCAATGAGTGCCCGCAGGTTAAGGGCAAGAAGAAGGATGGGACTATTCCAGCCAATGACGAATGTTAGAAGCGGTCCCAGGAAATATCTTTTGGCTCAATTTTTTTGATAGGCTCACGTTTCAATTTTTCAAAATACTTCAGTATTCCTGCGGATTAAAACGATCGCCTGCCTCAATCTTGAACCAAAATCTTATTTTTGGGACCGCTTCTATTAAATTTATTTGTTCTCTCATATGAACATATCTATATTTTCCGGGACCTAAAATTTAACAAAGGAGCCAATTGTGGTTGATATTCCAAAGACGATGCGGGGGGTATGGCTGACGGGGCATGGCGGCCTGGAAAAACTGGAAATCCGACAGGATATTCCCGTCCCGTCCCCAGGGCCAAGGGATGCAATTATTAAGGTGGCGGCCGCAGGCGTCAACAACACCGATATAAACACGCGCCTGGCCTGGTATTCCAAAAAAGACGCTGCCAGTGATGACGCCAGTTGGGCGGGTCAGCCGATTCATTTTCCACGAATCCAGGGTGCCGATGTCTGCGGTCACATCTTCGCTGTGGGTCAGGAAGTTAGCTCAAACCGAGTTGGTGAAAGAGTTTTGGTTGAACCCTGTATCAGAGAAGCGAACGCAAAAAAACTCGATCAACCCTGGTATTTCGGCTCTGAATGTGACGGTGGTTTTGCCGAATATACCCTAGTGGCGGCGCGACACGCCCATACGATTACCAGCGCCTTGTCCGATACGGATCTGGCATCCTTTCCGTGCTCCTATTCCACTGCCGAAAATCTACTCACCCGTGCCGATGTTCAATCAGATGAACATGTCTTGATAACAGGTGCTTCCGGGGGTGTGGGCTCTGCTGCGGTTCAGCTGGCAAAGGCGCGTGGCGCCTATGTTTGGGCCATGACCAGCCCAGCCAAATCAAATGCCCTGCGAGAATTGGGTGCCGATGAGACAATTTCTCGCGAGACGGATTTACTGGAGGAACCAGGCATTAACAGGATGGACGTGGTGATCGACCTTGTGGCCGGTGACAAGTGGCCCCACTACCTGGAGGTTTTACGGCCCGGTGGTCGCTATGCCGTGGCAGGCGCCATTGCCGGTCCGATAGTTGAACTCGATGTTCGAACTCTTTATTTAAAGGACCTCAGCCTCTTTGGCTGTACCGTTCTCGAACCAGATGTATTTAAAAATCTGATAGGTCGTATCGAACAAGGTGCCGTTAAACCTTTAGTGGCCCAAACATTTAGGCTTGAAGAAATCTGTGAAGCCCAGACCATGTTTCTAAAGAAACAACATATTGGCAAGATAGTATTCAAGCTATGAAGTAAAATACGACACCCATAAATCGCCAAAGGAGACCGTATAAACCCCTTCCCCGAAAAAATGGTATCTCATTTTTAATTGCAATTAAGATTTTTACCCACGCCCTATATATAGAAACTCATCTTTTTACCTCGCCAATTCAAACAACACTATCAATTGTACTTGACATGTTATCATATGCATATTATTTAGGCCCATATGTACCTTCCTTTCAGAAACGATTGTGATCCAAGGAGAAAAACATGCAATTAACCCAACCGGAAATTATCCTGATCTTAAGAAAACGGGCGAATATTACCCAGGCCGAACTTGGATCAAAAGCATTTGAAACAACCCCGAACTCGGGCCGCACCAAGATCAAAAACATCGAATTAGGACGTCAACTCGCGACCGGCGATGATCTAAGGCGTATTGCCAAATGTTTGGATGTGCCTGTGGAAAAGTTTGAACCAGCGCCTGAAAACTATGATACTGCTGCAGGCAATAGCGAAGGTGGCGTTCTGATTTCTAAGAAGATAGTTGATATGTTCATTAATTTACCCAAGTATTTGGAAATGCTCAACGAGGCGGCGGATTTGGAAGATTCCGAATTGATCGTGTATCTTGCTAACAAAGTTGCCGGCATTCTGCAAATTGGTCCGGATGCGGGTTATTCAGCCCTAAACCAAAATGCCATGGAAAGATGAAAGGGGACGGATAGTGGTTGATATACCTGAGACGGTTACATCGAAACAGCATCGTTATCTTAGATTAATGCGCAAAGCCCAGCAACTCGACGACCCATTACTAGTCCGGCTTATTCGGCAAAAGATGTCGATGAACAATGGGAAAGGTTACACTTCTGCAACCGACAATGGGGCAATTATCCAATTTCCAGACATGCACGCCTCGGCCGAAGCAATTGATGGAGAGCCGCTTGTGTTGGAATCTTCAGAATTCAAACTGAACAAGGACAGAAGCAAGCTGCTCACGTTTTACTGTATGGCTGCGATCGTATTTGTTTTCATGTTTGTATCTTTGGTTCGGTTTTACAATCCGGATGTTTTTTCATTGAAACAAAGAATTTCGCCCTATCAACCGACCCATGTCGCGACAAGTATCGATTTCGGTCCGCAATATGCACCCGAATTACACATATTCGCGGGCGCCTGTGTTCTGTTGCTTGTGGGTCAGATGTTCTGGACTACTTATCTGAAATTCAAAAAAGACAACCAGGTCAGCCGCAATGCTATGGAAAATGTCCTGCATGCCATTTCCATGGAAACCGGCTGGACTGAATATGAACTATTCCGCATATCCGCAAGGGGCTGGTCTGTATCAGGAGCTAGGATTGACGAGGATTTCAAGCGGTATATGGCGCATCAAACCCTGCCATACTATGTAATCGACTTTGTTCGTAAAAACCACCAAATAAAGGACGTAACTTTAATAAAGGCAGAAGAAATAAAACCGACATCCTTTAGGGATGTGGTGATAGCTTTACTTATTTTCCCCGGCAGTATTCTTCTGCCGCTGCTGCTACCCATTTTTTTTAACTACGGGAAGCCCTATTAATACTATGACTTTTAGATCAGGATTTTCAATATCCGCTCCAAAAGTCCCATGGCCATTGGTTCTTTACAATCCCATGGCGAACAAATCACAACCGAGCCTGGGAAACATATTTCCAGTTTAGACCAATGACCTGTCATCCCCCGGTAGTGGTACAACCAAATCACTGCTCACATCGCTAAACACAGGGTGAAATGAGTGACACGTATTTCTGATTTTAAGAGCAGGATCGAAAAAGGCTTTCATTTTATCGGTATCGCCGCCATTCGCTTTCGTTTGGCCATTCTACTCCTTTCCATTGTTGTCATTGGATTGGCCGCCAGTCAGCTCCCTAAACTCAGCATCGCCACTTCCGTGGAAAGCATGTTTACCCGGGATGATCCGATACTGACCGATTATCAGCACTTTCGCAACCAATTCGGACGCGACGAAAATATTGTGCTGCTGGTCTCCGCCCCCGATATCTTCAGCCTGAAGTTCCTGACAACGCTCAAACAATTTCATCAGGATCTGGAGAATTCGCTGCCCCTATTAAAAGAGGTCAGCTCACTGGCCAATGCACCGTATATAGAGGTCGTTGATCATGATGTGCAGTCAAGGGGTTTTCTCGATAAATTGCCTCGAACAGCAAAAGAAGCCCGGCAATACAAACAAAAAGGCCTTTCCTATCCCGGATTCCAAAATCAATATTTTACACCGGACGGCAAGCATGCCATGGTTATTATCAAAACGCTGGCGAACTCGGCTTTATCGGCCGATGGCAAGAGATTGTTGGGTTTTGCCCGGGGTGTTCAAGGGGCGGAAAAACCGCCGCCGCTTGAGGAACAAAAATCCATATCCCAAGTAGAGAATATTGCCGTGGTCGGCATCGTCGAGGCCGTCGTCAAGGAATATCAGGCTAAGAACTTCCGCATCGCATTCAGCGGGACACCGGTCTATCAATATCATGTGGAGCCCATGGTCCGGGCCAACATGAAGAAGATGTGTATTGCCATTCTCCTGGTTCCGATTATGATCATGCCCTTTCTGTTTGGACGCGGCTCGGGCGCTATCTTTCCCCAGGCAACGGCCATATTGGGTCTTATCATGGCCCTAGGGTTGATGGCATTGCTGTCCATTCGTTTCAGCCTGACATCTTCCATGTTGCCTGCCACCCTGTTGTCCATCGGCTTGACCGCCCCGATTCATTTCCTGGTGGTCTATTACAAATATCAGAAGCGCGTCGGGCGGTTTCGGGGCATTCTGGCCACCATGAAGCATTCCGGCTTTCCCATCACCATGACCAGTCTTACAACCGTGGGGGGATTGCTGACATTTTCTTTTTCAAATATCGTGCCCATTGCTCACTTAGTGAACTTCACCATTGCTGGTATTCTGGTCATCCTGGTGTTTACCCTCGCCACTCTGCCGGCACTCCTGGCAACTTTGCAGGCCGTCGAGGGAACCGACATGGGTGAGACCCGCTATGAAGCTTCCCTCGTAAACCGAATGCTGCAGGCTATGGGGCGAATGGGTATCAACCGACCCTATCCAGTTATAATAATATTTCTGGTGACCGCGATTTCACTGGGGCTTAACATGCCTCGGCTTCATTTCTCGCACAATGAACTGCATTATTTTTCTAAAGAATCCGATTTCATGCGCCAGGTCAATCTGATCGAAGGACAGACCGGCGGATTTCGTGCACTGGAAATCCTGATCGATACCCTGCAAGAAGAGGGTGTCATCAACCTGAGTCTGCTTGAATCCATTGAACAATTAGAAACCTATCTAAAGTCACAGACTGACGCTGAGGGCAAGGCATATGTAGGCCAAACCCGTTCTATAGTGGATGTCATCAAGGATAACGCGTGCGTAACCAACGACCAAGATCGCTCCGCCTGCCTGCTTCCTGAAAACCAACAGGCCCTTGTGGCCCAATTCGATCACATTCATCGCCTTGTTCCGGAGGTGTTGTTAAAATATACGGATGCTGACTTGCGTACAGGTCGCTTGACAGCCATGATGTATTGGCGCGATGCAGCCGATGATGTTGACTTTATCGGCCGGGTTCGGGAATATGCCGCAACACTTTTCGGTTCCGGAACCAAAGTGGTGACTACCGGGATTGTTGCCATCAACTCCGGTATTATACATGCCATGACGCAAAGTTTAGCCATCGGCTATAGCACGGGATTCCTGCTGATCACAGCCCTCATGATCGTGGCCATTGGGGATATTCGCGTGGGGCTCTTGGCAATGATTCCCAATATGATGCCGATTGTCTTCGGTCTGGGGGTTATGGGATTTCTGGACATTCCCCTGAACACCTACAACCTGATCGGTGGTAGCATCGTCATTGGTCTGGCTGTGGACGACACCATCCATTTTTTCCATAACTTTCGCAAGTACTACCTCAGATCCGGTGATATTCACTATGCGGTAAGGGAAACGCTTGGAACTGCAGGCCGTGCCCTGCTGACAACAACGCTGATTCTGGTGGCCAGTTTCTGGATGCGGCTTTTCAGCGATCTGAAAGTAATCGCTGATTTCGGATTGGTGCTGGGTATTGCCTTGCTCGTAGCCTTTTTGGCCGATGTATTGCTGGCACCGGCCTTATTGCGGATATTTTATCATAAAAGGAAGAAGGATCCTCTGATTCAGGGGGCACTGACAGCATGACATCTTGGAAAAAAATACTCACCTGGTTTGCGGTCTATTTGGCGTGCGTTGGCTTCATCGGTGGGGGCGTATACATTTGCATTACATATTTTGCTCAAAAAACCTTCTATCTGAGTAAGAAGCAATGGAATCCGGCGGAACCAAAAACGCAAAACTTTGATCCGGTCCGCTTGGAGAAAGCGCTATTTTACGTTGATTCGCGGCTACCCACTGCGCGAAGCCTCTTAGTACTTCGCAACGGTAAAACAGTTGTCGAAAATTATTACTGGTTCGGAGGTCCCAATCAAACCGACCACTTGCATTCTTTGAATCTGCCGCTCCTGCAGATATTGTTCGGAATCGCCATCGACAAGCAATTGATTCAGGGAACGGAGCAACCCTTGTCTGATTTTTTCCCCAAACACCTGATGCAAACATCATCTCATGGCACCCGTTCATTGACGCTAAACCACTTGCTCAGGTCGCAGGCGCCGCTCCTGTGGGGTGATAGGAACCCGGACTACTGGGGTTTGTTTTATGCCCCGGACCAAATTGAGGCCAGCCTGCGCGTTATTTCCAGGCCACAAACAAGGACTCAGCCGGCCCGAAATCTTGCATCCGCCTATTTGTTGAGCCAAGTGATCCAACAAGTCTCGGGTCAGAGTGTATTCAGTTTTGCTGACCGGTATTTATTTAAACCGCTGGGAATCAATACTTACGCTAATGACGATGATGAGCTAGCACGCGATCCCATGGTCGGGTTTCAACTCAAGGCACTCGATCTGGCCAAGCTCGGCTATCTCTTGGCTCAGGAAGGGATCTGGGAAGGTCGGCGGATCGTCTCCAAGGAATGGGTTCGCTGGGTATTTTTCAACTGCCCTAAGGCCGAACTTGATGAGCTTCCAGGCGGCAGCTGGATAAAGACAGATATTCGGGGGTATGAAGGTTTGGTCGGGCTTGGTGAAGGGGGGCAGTATCTGGTTCTGGTCCCGGGCCTGCAGCTGGTGGTGGTGGCCACATCCACCAGTACATTTGCATTGCCGCAAGCAAATGGACATGACCGACTGCTGCAGCTTGTTATCGAATCTGTTTTGCCTACATCTGGCAAAACGAAGACTGTGGCCAAACCGGAATTTAAGTCAGAAACGGCGACAGACCAATATACAGACAGGATAGCACCTAATTTTGTCTTCTCTACTCCGGTGCCCCATGACATATTGGATTTCTTCCATCAATTTGCGGGGGATATTGTCAGCAAGGATAACCGCCGTATTGCCGCCAACTATGCCCGTATCTACGATCACGGTCGGCCTTCCATGTTTTCCCGAAGACGCCCTTGGGCCATATCCCGATTAATTCTTGGTGTTGTTAAGCCTCATCTGGAATATGTGTACATCACCAAGATCCGAATTGAAAACAGCAGAGCCTATCTACGCGGCCGCATGAAATTTGACTTTAGCAGTGCCGTAGGGTCCCAGGGCGGATTCCCGTTGGAGAACCTAATCAGGCTTAAAGGTCGCTGGAAATGGCTCGGATTACCGAAAAAAACCGCCATACTGGATCGGGATGACTATTTTGATGCCGAGCTGAGCGCGGAACACCAAAACTTCGTGGATGATTGTTCCGACCCCTTGCTGGGGAAATCGGGGTTATTCGGCCATGATTGTTTTACCGAGTCTTTCCAATCAGCAGAAAAGAAGCATGATCTGTTCGTCCAGCGCCTGCAACCTTTTCTCAAAGGACAGCTAGGGACAAAACTGCATGTAACCGGCATCCAAACAGTTGGTGCGGCTTACAGGGTAAAAGGATATATCGAAGGCAGCGCCCTGGGTGAACTACGCCTGCCTGATGACCTCCATATCATCAAAGAAAATGGCGGTTGGAAATGGCACAGTACCATCGATACAATGCATACCGCCTATAAGTCAACGAACACCGACCTTGTCGGTGACTATTGATATTAGAGGCATCACATGTTACCATAATTTATCTCGCTGACCTCAACTCTATTTTTCCTCTCCAGCGGACTGTCATGAAATCACATAAATGGAGGGTTCAATGCTTGAAGCCACGATCCTCTCTGTAATTGCATTTCTGTTAGTTATGCTGGTGATTTATGTTTGGGCCGGTCAACGTAACCTTGCAAAAGCCAAACCGTTAACACCTCAGGAATATTTGTGGAAATGAATAAAAAAATGCTGGCCTATATATGCATTACCGTAATTTCGATTGCTGGGGCAATCGTCATTGGGGTTTTGTACTACAATCCGGACAATTTTGTTTTTCCAGATGGTCATGATTTCAGACTTGGGACAAAAGCAAATCTATATGATCACTTTCATAAAGACTATTTTTCCAGATCTGAACGCAGTTTCCAAAATAAACCCCCTGCTCCCTTGAAAAAGCTAATTGGGGGAATTTGCGCTTTAGCGCTTTTAGGATACCTGTTAGTAATTTGTTTACAAAAACTTATACGAGACAACAAAACAGATTCAGTTGTTTTAGCGAATGCGCTTCACAAAATATCACTTGAATCCGGTCGAACCGAATATGAGTTGTTTGTTAAGGCCGCTGAAGAGTGGTCGATAACGAAAGCGCAAATTGATAAGGACTTCAGAAATTACATGGGAGCCAATGTTTTACCTTATTACGTAAAGGATTTAGTCAGGAAGAATGATGATGGTATTAACGAATCCTTAGAAAAGGAAAAAGAAATAAAGCCCACATCCCGATGGGATTTAGTAAAAGCACTGCTTCTTTTTCCCGGCTGCTTTTTAATTCCTTTCTTTTTAATCATGATCCTTCGGCCATTACTTTCTCACAATTTTTAACAAACAAAATGGATTTAAAGATAGTAGACGAAATCCTGTGAATAAAGGCATCGACAAACTATTTGACCTGCCGCTGATTGGCCTGCTGCTTGGTATCTTATTCTCAGAACGCACCCATGTGGTGCTGGCCGCAATCTTTTGCCTGGGGGCTATTTGCTGGCTAATCAATCTGCTGATCGTATCACCGCTGTTTGATACCATTGCGCGTTACTTAATGATCATTCCGCTGCTTTTATTCGGCATCTGGATAATTTTAGTGTTGATGTTTCTGCTCATCGAAAAAATATTTTTTCCCGATGCAGGCCCGGGTCGAGGTATGAATGAAAAAGCGATCAACAGAGAAATCAAAAAGGCAGTGAAAGCAGGTAAACTGGAATTGTCGATTCGGTTCAACAGTTCTGAGGTGGGTTTTTCCAGATCATCGCTGGTTTTAACCTTGAAGGTGACCGGTGGGCAGGAAAATCCGGTGGATGAAGAAGTGGCGGCGTTTTTATCAGCCAGGACGAATAAAAAAGTTCGGGTTGAAAAGGGCAAGAACCGTTGGCGACGAATGATTTATTTTGAGTAAAGGCATTTCTGCATGATCAGGAATTTATAATCTTATGTGACTCGCGCCAAGGTTTGGCGAAAAATAGGATTATGGCTTGAATTCACAAGAGGCCCCTTCCGGCAACCCCTTATTCCAAGGCATTTTTTTCAGCATTAAAGCAAGTATGCAACGGCCGGTAAAGGTTACCATGGCAGTGCCAAGTAAGGCTAAAATAAATAAAGGAAATCTTATTGCCGTCCACAATGCAAGCAGGGTGACTAAAAAATACAAAATCCTGACTTGTGTCGCAAACGCCCACTTGCCATCACGTTGCACAAAAAAGAGCACCTGGATCCCGCTTACGACCATCACAAAATAATACGCAGGTATCCATCCGAAAAGTGCCACCGCTATTAAAATCAGAGTAACAAACCAGAACCACCAATCGATTTTATGAAGTTCTATTGAGAATTCCATGATTGGCCTCCTTTAATATGGCTTCGCTATTATGCCATGCTGGCAAGTGATGATCAAGACGGAATTGACGATGTCGCCTGTCTTTATCACCTTGATGCAGTCAACGACCACCGACCCTGTCGGTGGCTTATGATTAGAGTAAAACCTGCAGAATAATAGGTGCAATGCCATCCCTCAGAAATAGACACCAATTTGACTTATTGCCAATATCTCGATATTGAAACTTGCAGAATATTGGCTGCCATTTTGGCAATAGTCAACGACCACCGACCTTGCCGGTGGCTTATGATTGGAGTTCATTTTTACTTTATCATAAAGCATGACAATCAAACCTTTGGCATTTTTCACGAGCCAAAAATCGAAAACAATTAAATTGATGAATAGAGAGGAAAACGTGAAATCCCTTAAAGCAAGCTATTTCCTTGCGATCGTTTCGATTTTATTTACGATCATTGGCTGTGATCCGCCTCCGGTTCCGGAGAAAATGCCCGTGATCCGACCGGTGGTCACCTATAAGGTGCCCGATTTTGTGAAAGGTCGCGTTCGGGCGTTCACTGGCACAGCCAAGGCCGCATTGAAGACCTACCTGAGTTTCCGTGTCGGGGGTGAGATCACTCAGGTCAACATCAATTTGGGTGATTATGTCAAGGGTGGCAAAGAAATTGCCAGTTTGGATGCCTCTGACTATAAAATGCGCGTTCAACAGCAAGAGGCAGAGCTCGCTCGCGTGGATGCCGCTTTAATCGAAGCCAGGGCCGCTTACGATCGTATTAAGCAGTTATATCAAAAACGAATTGTCGCCAAATCAGAGATGGATGCGACTAAAGCCAAATATGATTCTACTCTGGCTCAAAAAGATTCTGTTACCGAAGCCCTTAAATTGAGCCGCAAACAACTTACATACACGAAACTCAGGGCCCCTATTACCGGCGATATTTCAGACGTCTTGGTTGAAGCCCACCAGGTGGTTCAAGCCGGCCAAGCGATTGCGGCGATTACCACTCGGGGTCCCATAGAAATGGAAATCAGCGTGCCGGCCCGACTCATCGGGCGCATTCAAAAAGGTGCCCAGGCAACGGTCAGATTTGACGCGCTGCCGGATAATATCTTCCAAGCGGCCGTAAAAGAAGTGAGTGCCGTCGCCAGTGAAACCAGTACCTATCCCGTTACCCTAAAGCTGAATAATAAGGGCAACCGAATTAAACCGGGTATGGTGGGTGAAGCGAAATTCATGCTGAAAGCCACGCAGGGTGATTTCCGTGTGATTGTCCCCGCGGAGGCAGTCGTCGGCGCGCCCGGGAAAAAATATTTTGTATGGGTTGTTGCACCTGAAACCCTTACGGTTTCCAAACAAGCAGTCAAGATTGGCAACCTAACTTCCGAGGGTTTACAAATCAAAGCCGGTATTGAACCCGGCACATTAATCGTAACCCGAGGCGTGAACCGAATGGAAGATGGGATGCAGGTCAGGTTGCTTCAGTAAATAAGTAGGTGTCCATCCAGAAATTGGCAAATTTGGATCATCTCCCGATTTGTTGTAGTAATGCTGTTGATGGTGGCCTTGTCGAAATCGGGATCGCTATCGAGATCGGGATCGAGATCGGGATCGAGATCGAGATGTTATTGGGCCATGAACAGTTTGACGTTTCCCCCCTTTCAATCGGCTATGTTGCTTGGTAGTCAACTAAGGTTTGGATAAAGCAGAAAGCCGGCAGCGCAAAGGTGAATTGGGCCGCATAGCTGCAATTCTTAGTCAATTGGGCGGCAGGGGTTATAGCGTAACGGAAAGGTTCGGGGAATACGGAAATACAGAATTCGATCCCGATACCGATACCGATCCCGATTTCGACAAGATATAGCCCGAACTGTATTTCCCATGACACGAATTTTGGAGTCCTTTCCTCCAACTAAATGAGAGATGAACCGCAAATTTAAATTAGGAAAGTTATATGAACATCCCAGCTTGGTGCATTCGCAATAATCGAACCAGCATTTTCATTTTAGTGCTATTCGGACTGTTAGGACTTCAAACCTACCTCGCCCTCCCCCGTTTGGAGAATCCGGACTTTGTCATGCGTGTTGCCATGGTTCGAACGATCTTCCCCGGCGCCTCACCCCTCAAGGTTGAACAACTCGTCACCGATCCGATCGAAGAGAAACTGAGGACGATTGCGGAAATAGACACGGTCACCTCCCAATCTTTGAACGGAATGTCCTTAATTATAATTGAGGTTAAGGAAGCCTTTAAGGACATGAAACCCATTTGGGACAAGATACGGAATAAAGTTGAGGATGTAAAACCCGAGCTTCCGGCGGGTGTGCTGGATCCCTTTGTGGATGATGAATTCGGCGACGTCTTCGGGATCGTGTTGGCATTGACGGGCGACGGGTACACCTATCGCGAGCTTAAAGATGTGGCCGATGATGTACGGAATAAACTACTGACCTTAAGCGATGTGGCCAAAATCGATTTCTACGGTACGCAGGAAGAACGTATTTTTGTTGAATTTTCCAATACCCGTTTGGCTGAGGCCGGCATCAGCCCGGCCCAGTTGGCGGATGTGCTAAGCCGTCAGAACATCGTTCAACCGGGTGGCAATGCCAAAGTGGGTCCGGATCGGATTGTGATTGAACCAACGGGCGAATACAAAACCGTTCAGGATATTAAGCGCACGGTATTGCGGCGGCCTGGTCAGGCTGGCTCTCTATATCTGGAAGATATTGCCGATGTGTGGCGCGGCTACGTCGATCCACCCAGCGAAATGGCTCGCGCAGACAACCAATCCGCAATCGTATTAGCCATTAGTATGGCTGAAAATGGCCGTATAACCGAACTGGGGCAGTCTGTTCAGCAGAGGCTGGAAAAACTTACCGCTGATCTGCCCCTGGGTTTGGATTTCAACCTAATCGCCTTTCAGCCAAAATTTGTTCGCAAAGCCATCAATGACTTCATGTTAAACCTGGCGGAAGCTTTTATATTCGTTTTTATCGTCGTACTCCTGTTTACGGGTTTGCGCACAGGGCTGGTGGTTGGCATACTGGTTCCCATGGCCATGTTGCTGTGTATGGTGTTGATGCCGGTCTTCAATATTAACCTGCAAAAGATCTCTATAGCCTCCTTAATCATTGCTTTAGGCATTCTCGTGGATAATGGTGTTGTGGTGAGTGAAGAGATTTTGGTGCGCCTGGCACGTGGCGAAGAGCGCCTAAAAGCCTGCAGCCGGGCCGCCACGACCTTGGCCATGCCGATGCTCGCGGCAACGCTATCCACCATTTTTGCATTTTTACCCATTCCCCTGGCCCAATCGACCACGGGCGAATATTGCTTCTCGTTATTTGTTGTCGTCACCATTACCCTGCTAACGAGCTGGGTGTTGGCCATGACCATGATTCCGCTGTTGAGTTTTTACCTGCTTAAGCCAAAGCTTAAGCAGCAAACCTTTTCCAATCTTTTTTACCGGGTCTATCGCAGCCTGTTGGTCATTAACCTGAAAGCACGTCCCCTGCACGTCCTATTGGTGATCGGGCTGACAGCTCTCTCCGTCTGGTCCTTTAAATTTGTACCCACGATCTTCTTCCCGCCCAATGAACGCGAAATGTTTTTTATCGATCTATATATGCCGTATGGGACGGACATTGGAGTCACCCAGCACCGCGCAAAAGAGTTGGAAAATTACCTGCTTGAGATGCCCGAAGTCACGAACATCGGTACCTTTGTAGGCAATCCCGGCCCGCGCTGGTATTTATCATTGGATATGTCGGATAATGGCACCCACTATGTACGTATGATCATCAATACCCAAACGACCCCGGATGTGGATGACGTGCTCGCCAAAGCTAAAACATACATGGACAACTATTTTCCTGAAGTCCGTTATGTGGCCAACAAGCTTGAAAATGGTCCACCAGTGGGAGCTCCGATCCAGGTTCGCATTTCAGGACCGGACATAAAAACAATCTACTCCTTGCGGGATCGACTTATTGCCGAAATGAAAAATGTCTCCGGAGTGGTGAACATTCGCGATAATTGGGGTGAGTGGACCAAAAAAATGCGGATCTATGTTAAGCAGGATGAAGCCAAAAAGGCCGGATTCACCAGCCAGGATATCGCTCTGTCACTCATGACCCAAATATCAGGATATGAAGCCACCGAATATCGGGAGGGTGAGGAAATCATTCCCATCGTGCTGCGCTCCAAAGACAGCTACCGTGAAGATCTGGGTCGAATTGAAAGTATGAATGTCTATTCCTGGCAGGATGGTCGGTCCATTCCCTTACTCCAAATGGCCAGAGCAAAAATGCGCTGGCAACCCAGTAACATCCGCCGCCGGGATGGTCAACGCACAATGACGGTCAAGGCGGATGTGGATGGCCGCTTTGCCAGCACAGTAATTGCGGACATCCAAAATCGTATGACGCCGGTGATAGATTCCGAAGCCTGGCCCCTTGGCTATAAATTGGCTTATGGCGGGCAATTTGAAGAAAGCGCCAATGCTTCGGCATCCATTCAAGCAAATTTGCCTCTGGCCTTTGGTTTAATATTACTGTTGCTGGTACTTCAATTTAACTCCATGCGACGAATGGTGATAATAATCCTCACAATCCCTCCCATGATGTTTGGCATCACATTTGGCCTTATTGCTACCAAGGCACCCTTTGGCTTTATGGCCATGTTGGGCATGATCAGTTTAACCGGCATTATCATTAATAACGCTATTATTCTAATAGATAGTATTGAAAAAGAGCGCTCCAGCGGCCAAACTCCCCAAAATGCCATTGTAATTGCGGCCCAAAAGCGGCTGCGGCCCATTATCATGACCGCTACAACCACAATTGTGGGGTTGTTGCCGCTATCCATACAAGGCGGTGAGATGTGGCGTCCCATGGCCAACACGCTGATTTTCGGGTTGGCCTTTTCAACCTTGCTCTCACTTGTATTGTGCCCGGTGTTGTACGCGCTTTTCTTTCGCATCCGCTTTCGCGGTTACCAGTGGCGTAAAATTGTCCAGTGAAGCAAGCTCTACAATTGTGAAATAGAGCTTGCTTGGCTGGCCAGTTCGTCATTAACATGCCCCAATCCCAGGCTTGCCAAGGTATTTTTGCGTGGCCATCCGGTATCAGGGTCCCAGCCTTCCAGTTTGTAATAAATTGTTTTCCATTCATCAAACCGGGTTTTATCCAGATGGCGGCCATCGGCTCGAATGTAGGACCATCTGCCGCCTTCCCTTCCGGGTAGGTAGTAATGGGCAAACTTGCCTTTGGCACCATAGCGGGTGTAGGGGACCTGATATATGTATTCCGGGAAATGGACCATGTCCCGGTGGCGCCCCTGTAGTGTCCAGATGGCGTTGTCAAGGTTCCATGTTTTCCGCCCGATTTCCATGCCGTCTGCAAAGCTCAATTTATTCCCGGTGACAGCTTCCAGAAATTTGGGTTCTCCTTCGCCAATCAATCCCTGACTGTCCTCGTTGCGGGTGTTAAAAAACTCGGGCCAGCGAAAATCGCAATATAGAGCGGATTGCTTCCAGAAGCGGGCGTAACGCCGGTGCCATGCCACCAGTTTGGCCATATGCTTCGAGTATATGTTAGGGGTGTTGTAATCAAGCATCCGGGGGTCGTTTTCAAACGGAACCAGCTTTGCGGAAATTGTTCGGGTAATCCACTCCGCATCCGGAACCGATGGGATAATTCCCCATTCCTTCAGGGACGGCCACAGAAATAGCTTGTTGAACTCGTGCTCGTTGATGTCGCGGTCGCCTAGAATGGAGCCGTAGCCCCATTCAATCTGGGCACGGGGATCATAACCGTGTTCGGGCAATCCCCAGTAAGAGTAGTATAGCAGACCGCTGCGCTGGTCTTCCATCCGGCGGCCCCAGCGGTTCGATGCACGAAAGAAGCCTTCGGCAAAATCATCTCCAATATCCTGCCGATAGGCAATTTTGTTTAAAAATGATTCGACAAATTCAGTCTTGCCCAGCCCGGAAAAATCGAGATCGCAAGATATCTTTTTGCCTGGCCCGAATAAACCTAATTTATTCAAGGCCACGATATACTGCAAACCGCGTAAAGCCTCACAGGCGTTGATACCCAGCTTCTGCAGGAGATCGGTTGCCGCGAAGGCGGCCTGGGTCTGTTTGCCGCCATGTCGTGCCCGGTCAAACCGGGCATAAAATGCGGTGGCAAAACAGGCAGAACCGTTACCCTGCCCGGAGGCATTTCTTTCTTTACAGCCCACATGGCAGCCGATACAGGCGGTCAACCGGGCCTGCTTTTGCTGCTGCCAATATATGACCTGGGGTTTGGACGGGGCGAACCGGGAGAATGCCGGTGTAACCTTATCCACATTAAGGGCGAATTCTCTCTGTGCCCACACCCTGGCTGACATCAGGGCATCAGGATCCGCCACGTTTACACTGTCTGAACCGATCACACTGAGGGCTTTCAGATTTTTGGCGCCCCAAACACCGCCGAACCCACCCTGACCGGATGCACACCCGGCGTCGTGAATCAGGCAGGCCGTGCGGCTCAAATTTTCCCCGGCAGGCCCTATGGCTACCACTGCGGGCCGCTGGGTTGTCTTATGGCTGCTGCTTGAAAACTCTATCCATTTTCCGGCAGCATCCGCCCCGACAACCGCTTGCCAGATGCGTTCCTGGGTCTGCCATGTGTCCAACCCCCACAAATCCCCTGCATCCCTTATGGTCACACGGCGGTTGCGAACATCGACCCAGACGGGTGCGTCCGCCCTACCTTCGATCACAACACCATCCCAGCCCGCGTATTTGAGCATGGCCGCAAACCGTCCGCCAAAATTGCTGCGGGTAAACCATTCGATAGGATAGGACTGGATGCCGATGCCTTGCACTTCACAGCGTGATGAGGCACCGGGTGCCAGCGTACCACTTAAAGGCGAGGTCATAAGCGTGACAACGTTTGCCGGGTCATAGCCGCTGATGGCCTTGTTTTTGACAAGATCAAAGAAAATGGCTGAACCCATGCCGTGCCCACCCACCCACTGGGCATATTGCATGGTATCGATGGTCTGGGTAGATCGGTTGGACAGGTCTACCCGCAAGATCTGACCGGCATAACCATGCATGGCAACCCCCTCCTTGATTTATTCAATACTGAACCCCAGCTTCTGCCAATCTGCGGTGCGCAGGTTGACGCTATAACCATCGTCACCGGCTTGAACCGGCAAAGCAGTTGAAAAGGCAATGGCACGCATGGGACAAGATTCGATGCATGCCTGTTTACCACCAGGGCCGCCGGCTGCATGCCAATGGGCTGCCGTCAGGCAAAGATCGCAGACAGCCGCCGTGTTGGTTTGGTTGTTCACAACCGGACGGGCCGGAGTAAAAGGACAAGCGTCCACACATTGACCGCATCCGATACACCGGGACGAATCAACGCGCCTGACATTATTGTTATGAGTGTCAATGTACAGGGAGTCGTTGGGGCAGGCCCCAACGCATGCAGGGTCCGCACACTGGCGACACTGGGCCACAGACAGATCCTCGGGAAACCGTGCCAATGGATTCTGGAGGACCTGAATCCGCGCAAGCGAAAGGTTTTGGATTCCTTCATTGACCAGGGAGCAGGCCAGCATGCAGGTCAGGCATCCCTGACATTTTTTGTTGTCCACCAGAAGATAACCGCCCGCGACCGGTAAAGCTGCCAAGGCCTCGCTGACCCAGCTAAAATTCGGCCCTGCCCAGCCCAATCCGACTCCGACAGCCAACCCGGCTGACTGCCGTATAAAACCACGGCGGGACAGCCTTTTACGGGATAGCGGCTCTCTTTCTTCATGTTTTTTCATGAGACGGATCTCTCCGGAATTCAGGTGTTACGATTCCACGAAAAATGGATTTAAATCTATAAGTTGAATTACGTTCTATTTTTTTTCAGGAGGATATATTCTAAAATTCTTGCCGAAGGCGATGACCTTGCCGTTGTCATCAATAGCTTTAACTCTCAATTCATATCGAGGATTCATACTCATCATGGGGCAGGGTCCTTCATAGTTCTTTAAAGCGCCTACGGGAATACGGCCGGATCCATCGTAGGTTACCTTTCCCCCGCCATGGTTGTAGCTATTGTCTATATCGACCATTTTAAATTTTAATACTTCCGTATTGTTGGGCACATTTTTCAGCGTTATTTCCGGCGATCTCTCATCAAAACACGCTTGATCCGTCAGCCAAACGAAATCAACCGAAATTTGAGGCAGGTCTGAATAATCCCTGGAACACCCTAAAAACAATAAAATGACCAATACCGTAATCCCGATTTTCATGATCACCCTTCTCTCCGATTGTCTGTATGAAATTTTATGCTTACCTGCTTAAAGGTAAAGAAATCGCTTGAATCCATGCGAGGAAGAGATGCCGGTGACGTTATGTAGTCACCTTTAAAGAAAAGTACATATTTACGTAATTAATATGCATTTGATAATTTGTCAAGTACAATTGACAAGTTGACATTCTATTAAGAATTGAAGCGCACCTTGCAGCAGGACTTGTTGAAGCGCCAATTGGAGGTGCCACGCGGAATGCGCTCGCTACCGCGGTTCAAGTTCAGGTCAACCTACTACCTGTATCTTGCACGCGTCGGAGGCTTTCATCCGCAAAATCCGATGGCTTAATTGTACCCAAGCAGTAAGATGTCCCGGAAGCTCAAATCCTGACTCAAAGGTACGGGGTAGCCTTTTATCAGGCCAAAGATCTGTGACATTACCGGGGACCCCGGCGGGGGATCAGGCTTTGCCTGGAACCGGTTTAAAGCCCTGGAGCATAACTAAAAGGTTCTCGTCGCGCCAACGCTCCAACTCTTCCATGGAAAGATGGCCGTACATGTCTTCGACTGCATCGATCAGCTGTTGGTTGGCGTCTTCGTCACCCATCCACCCGAAATGGTCGATCATGTGGCGCACACCGCCCTTGCCGCCGCCCAGGTGATAGCAGGTCATCGGCCCCGCAAACGCCCAGCGCAGACCAGGCCCATAGGTAACGGCGAAGTCGATATCCTGATAATCGCAGATCCCTTGGGCGACGAGGCTGGCCGCTTCCTTTAAGACGACATTCTGCAGGCGGTTAGCGACATAAGACTCGATCTCTTTCTTCAGCTTCATCGCCTTACGCCCGACAGCTTCATAGAAATCGACGGTCCAATCGACAACCTCTTGAGCGGTAGCCTTGCCGCCCACGACCTCGACCAGGGGCATGAGATAGCTCGGGGCAAAAGGGTGGCCAATCACGACCCGCTCCGGATGGATACACTTTGACTGCAGGCTGCTCGGCAGAAAGGACGATGAGGAGCTCGCCAACACAACATCTGCCGGTGCGGCCACATCCATCTGCTTGAAGAGTGCAATTTTGAGGTCTTTACGATCCGGCGCGCTTTCCTGCACGAAATGGGTGTCGGCGACGGCCTCCTCAACACGGGTGGTGAACCTGAAACGTTTACGGCTCGCCCCTTCGGCCAGACCAATACGCTCCAGATAGGGCCAGGCCTGATCGATGATAACCCGAGCCTTGGCCTCGGCATCGGGGTCAGGGTCACACATCATGACATCCTTACCCGCAGCCAGATAGCCGGCCGCCCATCCGGAGCCAATGTAACCACCACCCACACAAGCCACACGTTCAACCTTGTCCGCTGCCGGTCTTGTCATATCAAAGTCCTCCTCTGTGATTCGCTCATGACCTAACGCCACTTGTTTTTGCACAAGCTAAGCATCAATTAACATACATTTAAAGAAATATTCTTACGATGATAGTTCTTTAATCCCATTCTCATATGTTGTCATGCAACCGTAAAGAGAGGAATATTTGAAATTTCACTGATTCGTGTGGCCCTTGATTAATTATTTCAGGGGGTGAGGTGTTTTTCAATCAAATCCTTGCCTGGCTTGGAAATGTTATCAGCAGCGAAAGCGGACACTGTCTGAATGTATTAGGCATTCCAAATAAAAGTCTTTAATCAAATATGTTAATCAGTAACCCTTTGGGTTCTTGTTCATTTCGCTCTTTATCACAACCAAGGTGATGTCATCTTCACTGGTGACATTAGCCTGAAATCGATTCATTTCTGAAAAAATAGTGGACAAAATGTCCCTTGCCGAAGATTTATATTCCTTTCGAACAATCTCATGAACTCGATTTTTGCCAAAAAAATCTCCGTTTTTATTTCTTGCCTCCCAGACCCCATCCGTTCCGATTAATATGATTTGACCATTTGAAAAATTATGTCTTTTATGTGATTCGTATTTCCATTTTCTTTGGAAACCCAAGGCGGATCCTTTGCCTTTGAGCTCGTGGAACTCGTCCGCAGCTGGATCATAAATAATGGCAGGATCGTGCCCTGCACGTACCCATTCCAACCTTTGCTTTTTCACATCAATTGATAAAAAGAACATTGTCATGAAGTGACCGGAATCTTCTACATCATTTACAAGTTGTTCATTCACGTCGGAAATAATGTTATCGATTCTTTTTGACGATACCGACCGTTGACGAAGAGAGGCGCGTGCCGTCGCCATTAATAATGCTGAATGGATACCATGGCCGGAGACATCGCCTACTATCACGCCCACCTTCTGGCTTTCACCATCGCCCAGATGAAGATAATCATAATAGTCCCCTCCGGTTTCATCACAATAGATCGATTGCCCGGCGATATCCAAGCCATCGAATTGCGGATCTGATTTCGGCAGGAGGCTCTGCTGGACTTCCATGGCCAGGTTCAGTTCTTTTTTCAGTTTCATACGCTCCTGAAGCTGGGTCATCATGGTATTGAAGCCTTTGGTCAACTCACCGACCTCATCCTGGGTTTTGACGGGCAAATGACCGCCGAACTGCCCCGTGGCGATGCGCTGGGCCGCCTCAGATATGTTTTTTACCGAAGATACGGTTAACCCGGTTACAAAACGTATTACCAGGATGATGATCAGGATGAAAATTACGCTGGTCAGGGTGTAAAAAAAACGAAAATTCGTGATCGGCGCCAGGATGTCCTCGCCGCTTGCGACCACCACCAGCGTCCAGGGTGCTTCGCTGAGCCGGTAGAATCCGATAACCTCAGACGGCGGGTGTCCCTGGTCAAATATGGTGCCGTAAGGCTGTGCTTTTAGAGCCTTTAATGCCGCCAGTTCCAAGCGGTTGTCATTCTCACCCAAGTGTTGCCGGACATTAGGACCGGTTGTGTTGAGAACCAGACCCTTGTCGTCGACCAGAAACGCTTTTTGACTTCCCCGCCATACAGAGTTTCTGATGTTGATCAGATCGTCAAAACGCAGGATTACCTCGAGTCGACCGTGATGGCTGCCGTCCCTGCTTTCAAGCTTTGAGATTAGGGAAACGGTTTCGTTTTCAATGCGGGAATCGTATACAGGCGGTGTAACCAGCAATGGACCGGTGTGGTGAAAACTCATCATGTTGCCCCCCGCGCCCATACCATGAAGAGGGGGTCGGTCCAATTGTTGACCCATCATACCGATAAGGGGTTCCGCTTCAGTGTCACCGTCCTCCCAGGTAAAATTAACTCTAACGACGCTGTCGATTGCTTTGAGCTGATCGATGATCGCCATTTGAATAAAATGTGCATCTGCACTGCCGGTTGCCCTGTAAAAAACCTTCAGCAATTCCTTCGGTGCGTTCAACCGCATGTCCACATGATGGGCTGCACGCTGTAATTTCAAGGTTGTGGCCTCACCCCATTGTTGCAGCAGGCTGTTACGGGCATACATGAAGCCGGCAAACCCCATTCCCACCAGTAAAATAGAAACCGGGAGCAAAATGAACAGGGCCATGCGCTGGTTCAGGCTTTTCAACTGTATCATTTGGCACGCTCCAATTCGAAGGGGTTATGCATTATTTAGGCGGTTTGCGGTAGCAATAGCATCTTCGGCCAGGGATTCGGATGGTTTGTCACGTGGAATCATCATGGTAAAGGTAGCACCCTTTTTAAATATGCTTCTGACCGTTATATCACCGCCCAGATCCCGCAGGACTTTACGGCACCCCGCCAGGGCCAATCCCTGTCCGTTTTTCTTGGTTGTAAAAAAAGGTGCAAACATATTGGGCAGATGCTCCGAACGGATCCCGGGGCCCTGATCCTGCACTTCGATACGGCAGATATTCCCGCCACGTCGCGATCGGATCCAGATAGTTTGCCCCGGCGTTGACACCTCAAGCGCATTTTTGATGAGTTGATCCAAAATCCACCGTATTTTGACGGGGTCGACACGAGATGGGCACCGATTTTCATCCAAATCCAGTAGAACTTCGACACCTTTCTTTTTTGTCGCCTCCGCGTGAAGGTGCAAATGCTCTTTTACGATGACATTCAGGTCATGCGAAATCATTTCCATCTTTTCCGATGGTGAAAAAGACGAAACGACATTCACCATTGTTTCCAAACGCATCATTTCATGTGCAAAATCAGCGTCCAGTTCGGTGCATTGCAAGCGGGTTGATTTGCGCGACATTTCTTTAAGTGACGACAAAAGATCATGCATTTCGTTGGCAATAACGGCAGCGGCACGACCCAGAACAGAAAGATTTTCATGGGCCAGCAAACGCTTTTGCTGAATCTTTTGGCGATCCACTAACCATCCCAGGATAACTGCCACCAGTAAAAAAACAAAAACCTGGCTCATCATGGCCAACACCGGCACGTGGGCACTCCCATAGATAATGCTGTGGGGAGCATAGATAACGCTGATCACAACCGCCGTCCCCAAACCGACTTTTAACCCAAACCAAAAACTTGCCAGCAGAATCGGAATAAAATACAGTTCCCGGTGAAGCAGATGCAAACCAACATTTCCTTTGATGGCGCCATAGTGCAGCAGGGAAATGATCAATATCAGCAATGCAATCAGAACTATTTTATAGATTTGTGATTGAATTTTCATGAGATCATCCTCCTGCAGAAACATTGGTCCGAATGTTCAGACGCCATACTTGATTGACTCCCGGGAACTGTACTTCACCGGCATGCCTATCCGAAGGGATACCAGAATTTAAACAAATGCTTTTTGTCCCCTACCTTTACCAGGCAAATCACCCCATACTTGCCTTTTTTTTCAAATGTAAAATTAGCGGCATAAATACCGTTATAATTTTTCAGGGTGTTGGTCTGTTCGGATTTATCCGGTCCGATTATTTTGACCTTGCCGACAGCCTCTTTATACTGGTTGTTTTCCGTGTCATGGAACAGCTTCACCATAATATGGTGCGTGTTGTGCTCCGGGTCTTTCATATTCATGCTTTCAAGACTCATGATCTGAAATTCCGCCCGCATATGTTTATCCACGGCGCTATGCTGAAAATGCATTTTGTCTCCTGAATTTTCCATGGATTCGTGTGAGGACATATCCATGTCGTCATGACCATGCATTGATTTTTCAGCCGCCATCACAACATCCGCCCCCATTATCAACATTAACGTCATGAAAATTGAAAAGTATTTTATCTTCATTGTTATTCTCCTTTTTCTTGTTTGATTCATTTTATTCCTCAACTTTCGGCTTTCGTATTAGGGCCACATGAAATGAACAATCCACCAGCGATTTTCGCTGTTTGAGACGCTTAGGGTTCTTTACGTCAGCGCCAGATAAGGACCCTTTAGTGCATGAACATAATCGTAATGAATTTAGCTAAATTTAAATAGTTGACCGGCGCTGATGTTAAGACCCCTTGCGGCGAGTTCGAACAGCGCTGATGGCGTGTTCATTTAATGTCGCCTAAATCCCGAAAATTGAGTTACTCTTTATTATCTTTGGGCAAATCCCAGGAACGCCACAGTCCGTAGATGGCTGGCACGACCAATAGCGTTAAAATCGTCGCACTCACCATGCCTCCGATCATGGGAGCGGCAATGCGTTTCATAACCTGGGAACCGGCCCCCGTACTCCACATGATCGGCATCAACCCGGACATGATGGCGACAACCGTCATCATTTTCGGTCTAACCCGTAAGGCCGCGCCCTCTTCAATGGCTGCGTTCAGGTGCTTTCGAGTAAATGCTTCGCCATATCGGCTTTTAAATTTTTTGTAGGCAATGTCTAAATATATCAACATCACCACCCCGGTTTCCGCAGCCACCCCGGCAAGGGCAATAAACCCGACACCCACGGCGACACTCATGTTGTAGTCCAGAATGTACATCAGCCACAGACCGCCGGTTAGCGAGAAGGGAACACTCAGCATCACAATCAGGCTCTCGGTGATATTCTTAAAATTGAAATAGAGCAGCAGGAAAATGATCACGAGAGTCATGGGCACCACGATCATCAGCCGCTTTTGGGCTCTGATCATATATTCGTATTGACCGCTCCAAACGATGCTGTAGCCCGGCGGTAATTCTATTTTTTGTTTGACCGCCGCTTGGGCGGCCTTGACATAGGTGCCCACATCGATCCCGGAAATATCGATATACACCCATGCATTGTTGCGGGCGTTTTCGCTCTTGACAACCGGCGGACCTTTGACGATGGAAATTTCGGCCAGCTGGGTAATGGGCACATGCGCACCCGAGGGTGTCGGAACCAGGATCCGCCTGAGTTTCTCGGGCGTATCTCTCAACTCGCTGCCGTAGCGCAGATTCACGGGATAGCGTTCCAAGCCCTCCACAGTCTGGGTAATATTCATGCCGCCGACCGCAGACATGATGATATCCTGGACATCCCCAACGGTAAGCCCATAGCGGGCGGCCTCGTTGCGGTTGATCTTGTAATCCAGAAAATTGCCACCGGTAACCCGTTCGGCATAAACGCTCAAGGTATTGGGTACGTCGCGGATCACAGCCTCCACTTTTTCACCAAGCGCATTTAAAACTTTGAGATCCTCACCCATCAGCTTGATGCCCACAGGGGTCTTGATGCCCGTTGACAGCATGTCGATCCGGGTCTTGATGGGCATGGTCCAGGCATTGGTTAATCCCGGAAACTGGATGGCCTTGTCCAGTTCATCCACCAGTTTCTGAATGGTCATGTCCGGGCGCCATTCCGATTCCGGTTTGAGGGTGATGGTTGTCTCGATCATGCTGAGGGGTGCCGGATCGGTAGCTGTCTCTGCCCGGCCCACCTTTCCGAACACCTTTTCGACTTCCGGGAAGGTGGCAATGATCCGGTCGGTCTGTTGTAAAAGTTCCTTGGCCTTGGTCACAGATATGCCCGGCAGCGTCGTGGGCATGTACAGCAGGTCGCCTTCGTTCAGGGGTGGCATGAATTCCGATCCGATCCGCTTCAGCGGGAAATAGGTCACGGCCAGAATGATAATCGAAATTAGAACCACCACAACTTTGGCCTTCAGCACAAGTTTGATAATCGGATGGTAAATCCATACCAGAAAGCGGTTGACGGGATTTTTTTCTTCCGGACGAATTCGCCCCCTGATTAAATACCCCATTAAGATGGGGACGATGGTAATAGCCAGAAACGCCGACCCGATCATGGCGTAGGTTTTGGTATAGGCCAGCGGTCTGAAGAGGCGGCCCTCCTGGGCCTCCAATGTAAATACCGGCAGAAAACTGATGGCTATGATCAGCAAAGAAAAGAATAGGGCCGGTCCCACTTCCTTAGAGGCGTCGGCAATCAGTTCCCAGCGTGGTTTTGTCTGCCCGTATTTTTCGATATGTTTGTGAGCATTCTCGATCATTACAATCGCCGCATCCACCATGGCCCCGATGGCAATGGCAATGCCCCCCAAACTCATGATGTTGGCATTGATGCCCTGACGTTCCATGATGATGAAGCTGATAAAGACGCCCATGGGTAAGGTAAAAATGCCCACCAGGGCGCTGCGAAAATGAAACAGAAAAACAACACAAACCAGCGCTACGATCAGACTCTCTTCGATCAGGGTTTTGGTGAGGTTGTCCACTGCTCGCAAAATCAGGCTGGAGCGATCATATACGCTGCGGATTCGAACACCTTCCGGCAAGCCCGATTTCAGTTCATCCAAACGCGCCTTCACATTTTCGATTACTTCGAGGGCATTCTCGCCAAAGCGCATGACAACCACGCCGCCAACGACTTCGCCCTTGCCGTCATAATCAGCAATACCGCGTCTCAATTCCGGACCGATCTTAATGGTGGCCACATTTCGCAGCAGGATCGGGGTGCCGCGCTCATTGACACCCAATGGAATGTTATACAAATCTTCCACACCCTGGATGTATCCGAGTCCCCGGATCATGAACTCCGTTTCGCCCATTTCAACCAGCTTGCCGCCCACGTCTTTGTTGCTGCGCTGGACTGCCATTTTAATTTTTTGGATGGGGATGCCGTAAATCTTCAATTTGTTGGGATCCACGATGATCTGGTACTGTTTGACAAATCCACCGACGGAGGCCACTTCCGACACGCCCGGCACACTGGCCAGCTCGTACCGTAGAAACCAGTCCTGGAGCGACCTGAGCTGGGCCAGATCATGGCGATCACTTTCCAGAATATATTCGTAAACCCACCCCACGCCCGTGGCGTCCGGTCCCAGAGAAGGTGTCACCCCGGTCGGCAAACGGCCGGAAACAAAATTAAGATACTCCAATACCCGGCTGCGTGCCCAATATAGATCCGTACCGTCCTCGAATATGATGTAAACAAAGGACAAACCGAAAAACGAATAGCCGCGCACGACTTTGGCGAAAGGCACCGATAGCATGGCCGTAGTCAATGGATAGGTAACCTGGTCCTCCACCACCTGGGGCGCCTGGCCCGGGTATTCGGTAAAGATGATCACCTGAACGTCGCTTAAATCGGGTATGGCGTCCAGGGGTGTGCGTAGAATCGCAAAAATACCGGCAGCGATAATGAACAAGGTACCCAGGATTACCAGGAATTTATTCTTGATGGAGAGTTCAATAATTTTTGCGATCATGGTCGGGTCCTTAATTAATTAGATCGAAATATGAATAGTTACGTTTAAATGATTTATTTCATTTCCATCGTGCCGGAGCCTTCATCCATTTCCATGGTCATGTCCGACATATCCAGCTCATCTGCTTCGTCACTGGTGTCTTCGTCCATATCCATGGTCACCTCCGACATATCCAGCCCGTCTGCTTCGTCTGGTGTTGATTGATTGCGGGCTTCCAGCATTTTTTGAATCGCTTCCCGCAGGCGGCTTTCCGAATCCAGCATGAACTGGCCGGACAGTACAATGCGCTCGCCGGCAGACAGCCCCTCCAGCACCTGGATTTCATGGTCGTTGCCCTCGATGCCGACGGTGATCTCCCGGGGTTGAAAGCGGCCTTTTTCAAGGGCCACAAAAACCACCTTGCGTACCCCGCTGTCGATGACCGCCTCTTGGGGAATAACCACGCTTTCTTCAGTACTCTCGGCTTGAAGGTTGATGTTGGCATACATACCCGGTTTCAGCTCACGTTCCTTATTCTGAAAAGAGAGGCGTAATTTGGCCGTCCGGGTTTTGGTATCCAGATAGGGGTACACGAATAAGACCTCACCTTTAAAAATTTTACCGGGGATATAGGCCAGCTCCATTTCGGCCGGCATGCCCTTGCGCACCCAGGGGAGTTCGTACTCGTAGATGTCCACATCCACCCATACCGTGGATAGATCCGCGATTTCATACTGGTGCATGCCGGCTTTGACATAATGCCCTTCAAAGGCATTCTTTTTTATGACCACACCGGTTGCCGGGGAATATATGGTGACGGTCTTTTGAATTTCTCCGGTTTTCTCAAGCTTCTTAATATGCGATTCAGCCAGATCCCAATAGAGCAAGCGATTGCGTGAAGCTGTCACCATACGCCGGGCCGCATTTTTGGCGCTGGCCGATGCTTGCTGGCTTTGATTTTTGAATTGACTGTAGGCCAGCAAATATTCCTGTTGGGCCGTCAATACCTCGGGACTGTATATTTCAAATAGGGGCTGCCCCTTTTGAACCTGCTCGCCCACAAAGTCGACATGCAGTTTTTCGATCCAGCCGTTGAACTTGCTATTGGCAATATACAATCGGGTCTCATTGTAGGTAACCGTACCCACAGTGCGAATATACTTGGTTAACGATTTTTTTGAGGCTGTGCCCAGACGGACGCCCATGTTCTGGATGGTAACCGGGTCGATCCGAATGGTCGAACTCGGTTCCTTTTCACCACCCTCTTCTTCGTAGACCGGAACCAGATCCATTCCCATGGGAGACTGGCCCGGTTCATTGCGAATGTAGGTGGGATCCATGGGGGCGACCCAATATTTGATTTTTTTACCGGTCTTAGGGTCGATCATGCCGGCTTTTAAATCCGAATCCGCCGCCAGGGCTTCGACGCCGATAACCGCAACACGGTCATTTAGGACGGTTAAAAGCCCCATTGTGACTGCTACGCTCATGACGATCGCCAGTGTGAGTTTTTTCGTTATTCTCATTTTATTTTAACCTTTCTGGTCTCCAGGATTCCACGGCACCTTTATCCCTTACTGGACGGAATTATTAAAAGTCTCAGATGATTGGTCCAGATGGTGGCCGATTGTTTTTTCAAGTTTGGCCCAGTATATGCCCACATCACTGCGCTTTCGCTCCAGGGCCAGCCTGGCTTTGAACCAAAGGTCGTAGGAAGCAAATACATCTGCGAACATAACCTTGCCGGTTTCATAGCCACGGGTTGATACTTCCAGCGACGTTTGAGACAGCTCCACGATGGTTTGGGCATACAGGGATTCCTCGCGTTTGGCCTGATCCAGATCAAACCAAGCCTTGCGCACCATGCGAATTGTGTTGTCTTCCACACGCTTGCGCTTGGCCTTCAGCGCTTCAATCTTCTGGCGTATCTCCCGCAGATAGGCATCATTGCTGCCATACCATGGATTCTTGGGTAGACCGGCACCACGGGAAGCTGTTGTCGATTGCGGGAAGGTGTCCATCTTGCTGAATGTTCCCACCCCCATGACGGCCTCATCCTGGTAAAGCGATAAGTTAAGTGAAAACGCTGGCAAAATCATGGTTTCCGCCATCTCCAGCATCCGCTCTATTTTACCGATTTTGGCTCGAACCTGTCTGATCTCCTGGCGCTGATTCCGGGCTTGGACATACATTGAACTGATATCCGGCACAGATGGTTCGATGGTCATTGGTTCGGGATTTCCCATGACGACCTCGGTGGGTAGATTCAAACCGGCCAATATGCGAACTTCCAGATTGGTTTCACGTTCACCCAGGGTTACGAGTCTTTCTTCGAGGGATTCCTTGTTGATGCGAATTTTGATCACATCCTGGTAACTGGTCCTCCCAGCCTCATACCGGGTTGTGGCCACCCCTTCCAGGTGCGCCAGCAGTGTCAGCAGTTCCTGCGTAATGCTTCGCGCCTGCTTGACATACAGCAAATTCCAATAGGTGCTTTTTATGGCCTCGGTCTCGTCGCGTATGGCTTTCTCTAATTCTAGTCTGGCAATTTCGATTTCCTTTTGGACCACCTGGGATTTTAATGCCGTCACCCCCGGGAAAGGGAATTTCATCCCTACCGGGTCCTTGCCCTTCATGGGCCCTATACCGGGCATGATACCCTCTGTAAAGGCACTGTACTGTCTTAATATCGTATCCAGTTCCGTAACCTGGCTGAGTTTCTCGATGGCAGCCCGATAATTTTTTTCCGCAGAGACAATGGCAGAATTTCTCAGTACAATCAGAGTCACCAGCGTCTCTAGGGTGTAGCTGTCACTGAGGGCCTTAGCTGCAAATTGTATGTCGGTTGCCGCCGGCGTCAGCACAGCCATACGGTTTGAATCCAGAGGTCCAACGACATTTCGCGCCAGTTGTATTTTGCCAACCGGCGCCCCGGCGAGCTGCGCAACATATGCGTTTTCCTTTTCCGACCGGCCGTGCTCACCCGGAACAGGTGGTCTCACATCCTCGGGAGACGGCAGTTGACTTTGATAATAGGGCGATGGTTGGAAGGAGTCATAGGCTTCCTTCAATTCGCCATAACCGGCATGGGCGCTTACCGCCAGACTCCATACGAATAATTTTACCAATACGATTTTTGTTTTCATGATTTTTCCCCTGCCTGGTTTGATTGGGGGGCAGCACCTTTCAAGGCAATCTCACGACCCACCAATTGTTCCAGGCGCACCAGATATTTCCCGTAGTCTGCCCGGGCGCGGGCCAAGGCCAACTGGAAATTGTACAGAACCGATTGGGTTTCGATAAAATCAGTAAAAGAAGACTCACCCTCTTTGAAAAATGTTTCCGAAAGCTGCACGGCAGCATTTGCCTGGGGTATCAAATCTTGCTGATAAAGCTTGATGATTCGTTCAGCATTTTCAAGCCTGAAAAAGAGTGTGCGCACACGCGTACGGGTGGCGTTGATACGCTTTTCTCTGGCTGCCCTGGCTTTGCGTCTTTCAGCATGGGCCAGATTGACCCTGCTTTTATTTTTGCCGTACCACAACGGTATGGTAATTCCTGCCTGGACGCCGAGGACATCTCGCCCGGATTCATCCGGGGGTTCGGGCACATCCGGTTCGCCGATGGCCGCATAGAAAAGGCCCAGACTGAAATCGGGCAGGTTTTTGGCGCGGGCCAGATTCACTTTTGCCTGGGCCTTCTTGATATTCTCCGCGGCAATTTTTATTTCTTCCTGGTGCTGCTCGGCCAGGGTATATATGTCGTTGAGGCGCATAACCGCTTGCGGCAAGGTTTCAAATTGGATTGAGCCGACAGGAGCCTCCGGAGAGCGGTTCAGAATACTGTTGAGTTTGGTTATTTCGGTTACTTCCAGGTCGTCCAGCAGCAGGATATCATAGCGCAGCTGTCCCACTTGGGCTTGTGCTTTGACCACATCCACCAGAGCGGCACCGTCCTGGGCATATTGCGTTTCGGTTACTTTACGGAGGTGTTCCAGCAGTTTTCCATTTTGCGCCGCTATCTTTTTTGCGTTCCTAATATAATAAAGCTCAAAGACCGACTCCCTTAGGGCCACAACGATATTCCGGATTGCCAGATCCAACTTAATCTGCGCAATGTTGGCATCGTGCTCAGCGACTTTACCGGCTTTGGAGAGTTTGCCGGGAAACGGTATCTTTTGAGAGATGGCTGCGTTCCAATCCTGCGGACCCAGGCGCGTTTCAATCGGATCCGGAAAATAGGTCACTGTTAGTTTGGGATCGGGATATCCGGTTTGGATACGAAATTTTTCAACAGCCATTTTCCATGTCGCTCGCGCCTCCTCAATAGAAGGGTTATGCTCAAATGCATACCTGATTAAATCCCCAATCCCTATGTTATCTTCCGGAAGTTCCGACTGCATATCTACCTGAGTGATATCCGCGGTGGCCCTTGCTTCATTTGCGGGTATTGTCACGATTAGTGAGACCAGTATAAACATGGTCAGTAGATACAGTCTTGGCCGATCATTCAGACTGAATTGCATCGTAATGCTATTCGTATTGTTCATTCGATTTCCCCTTTTGATGATGCCCGGAATTTGCCACCAATTTTGGATCATCCAGCATGCTCTTTTTATAGCGTTGCAACTCATTTCCAGTGTTATCTTAGCAACTCGGATGCCAACATTATATTTTTATAATATATCAACAGGTTATGAATTTTCCCATAAAACCAATGATGTAATCTGCGCACTTTTTACGCACTATTTGCAATCTCAAGCCACAAGTGCGAAAAATTTTTGCACAATTCTCATAATTATGTTATTTTATTAATAATTTTTTTGCGCACGCATTTTGCATGCCTGGAAGGTTATCCACGGACCTTGGATTACAGAATTAGACCAAGAGGCAAAAATGAAATTTTTTCATCGAAAAAAGATGTACATACCGGCACTCTCCATCGTTGCCCTGGTTTTCGGTCTTTTGCTCGTTATTGGTATATCCACCTTCCGAAATATAGACCGGGAAAAAAATACCCAGTTGGATTTCGTGTACCGGCAAGGCCTCTTATTGCTCCGAGCCATCGAGGCGGGTGCCCGCTCGGGAATGGCCATGCCCATGTGGGGTGAAGATTCGATTGCGGTGTTGCTGCAGGAAACCGGCAGGGATGAAACCATCGCCTATATCTATCTGATGGACGATCGGGGCAGCGTGGTGCATCACTCAGAGCCGCACCTGGAGGGATCGACGGCGGCATGGCGCCCGCAAATTTCCAGCCGGACCGAAATCAAGACCCGCATCCGTAAATCAGGCGACGGATCCCAGGTCTATGAGCTGGCCAAGATATTTTCGCCGGACACAGGCAAGCGGCGCCCCATGATGGCCCGCCGCATGATGTCCCGACATGCCCATGAGAACGACATGATCGTTATCGGCCTCAGCATGCACAACTTTGAGATGGCCCGAAAATCCGACGTGCAGCACGCCATAATCATGGCCATCATAGTTTTGGCGCTGGGGTCCGGAACCTTCTTTTTTATTTTCGTGATTCAAAATTTCTATCTGGTCGACAAGACCTTGAAACGCACACAGGATTATACCAGCCAGGTGATTGCCAACATGGCCAACGGCCTGCTCGGTTTGGACCGCCATGGCAAGCTGGTCTCTTACAACCAGGTCGCCTTGGACCTGCTTGAACTCGAAGAAGTAAATTTGAAGCATGTCGCCATCGAAAACATCATCGATTTTAATGCCACCGGAATACGCGATACCATCAAATCCTGCCGGAAAGTAATCGACCAGGAATTTCTTTTCACCTCCCGGTCCGGCCAGATGACTACCTTGTCCATCAGCAGCACCCCCATTGAAAATGAGATGGGTCAATGTAAAGGTGTGGTGGTTGTTCTGCGGGATCTGAGCGAAATCAAAGCATTGGAGCAAAAAGTCAGGGAATCCGAAAAACTGGCGGCCGTGGGACGGCTGGCGGCCAGTGTTGCCCATGAAGTCCGCAATCCCTTAAGTTCCATAAAGGGTTTGGCTCAGTACATGAGCAATACATTGCAGGACGGTAGCCAACAAAAACAACATGCCCAAATAATGGTCAAAGAGGTTGATCGCATCAATCGTGTTATCAATGATTTGCTGACTTTTTCACGGCCGTTGCAACCGGAGCGCAACCCCACGAATGTCCATGAACTCATCCAGCACGCGGTCCAACTCATAAAAGCAGATGCAGAAACCAGGCACATCGAATTGCGAACCAATCTGGAATCGCTCCAGGTCACGCCATTATTAGATGAAAATCAGATGACCCAAGTGCTTTTGAACTTGCTGTTGAATGCACTGAGTGCCATCGGGCAAAACGGCATCATCGATATAAGCGTACATGTGACTGGGGATGGCCATCTTCTTGTTATCGAGGTTCAGGACGATGGTGAAGGTATTGCGCCGGAACACATGCCTAGGATATTTGAACCCTTCATGACCACCAAAGAAAAGGGGACGGGCATTGGTTTGGCCATTGTCAAAAAAATAATTGAAATCCATGACGGGCACATAGAAGTTACAAGTCCTACAAACAATAACGACCGTGGGAGCATCTTCAAAATGAGCATCCCCATTGTAAGCGCATAACCAAACAGGAAAAAATCATGGATACAAAAATATTAGTCGTCGATGACGATCAGGCACACCGGCAAATGCTGAATGTTGTGCTTTCTGCCGAAGGATATGAAATTCACCAGGCCGAGGATGGTGCTCAAGCCGTCGAACTGGTGGAAGACCAGTTTTTCGACATTGTCCTGATGGATATCCGCATGAAAAACATGGATGGGATCGAAGCACAAAAACATATCAAGAAATTAAGCCCGGGTGTCATCGTAATCATGATGACGGCCTACGCCTCCGTAAACACAGCGGTAGAAGCCTTAAAATCCGGAGCCTACGATTATCTGACCAAACCCATCGACATCGAGGAACTGAACCTTCTGCTTAAAAAAGCGCTGCATTACAATCGGATCGAGAAAGAGAATCTTTATTTAAAAGAGCAAATCAATCAGCGCTTCGATTTTTCCAATATTATCGGGAGCAGCAGTGCCATGACAGCCCTGTTTGATACCATGTCGCTGGTAGCGCCCACGGATGCCACGGTTCTGATTTTGGGTGAGAGCGGAACCGGCAAGGAACTGATCGCCAATGCTATCCATCGTAACAGTCCCCGAAAAAACAACCCCCTGGTCAAGGTCAATTGCGCGGCCCTACCGGAAACGCTGCTTGAAAGCGAGCTGTTCGGCCATGAAAAAGGGGCATTTACCGGAGCAACCGCACGCAAACAGGGAAGGTTCCAATCGGCCCACAAAGGAACGATTTTCCTGGATGAAGTTGCTGAAATGTCCCCCCAGACCCAGGCCAAGATTCTGCGAGTGCTTCAAGAGCGGGAATTTGAGCCGGTTGGCAGCGCCAAGACGGTCCAAGTGGACTCCCGTATCCTGGCCGCCACCAATCAGGACCTGGAAACCAAAATCGAAGCCGGACAATTTCGCGAAGACCTTTACTATAGATTAAATGTAGTCCAGCTTGAGCTGCCGCCCTTGCGCCAACGTCGCGATGATATCCCCCTGCTCGCCGATCTGTTTGTTAAAAGGTATTCAAATAAAAATCATAAACTCATGCAGGGTATTGATCCACTGGCTATGGATCTACTCATGCGATATGCCTGGCCCGGTAACATCCGCGAACTGGAAAATGTCATTGAACGGGCCGTCATCATGACCCATGACAACTATATTGGCGCCGCTGACCTGCCGGCCGCGATTTACGACAAGAAAGACGATTCTGACCTACCGTCGCCGGATATGATGCCCGGTCTAACGTTGAAAGAGGTTGAGAAGAAAATGATCATCCGCACACTGGATGCCAACAACGGCAACCGGACGCATACGGCAGAGATACTCGGAATCAGTCGACGGACACTTCAACTCAAATTGAAAGAGTACGGTATTAATGAATAGACGATTTATCAGAGAAAAACCGATACAACCATCGTGCAAAATTTGCGCAAATGTTTTAAAATAGTCTCCAACTGCGCGTAATAACAACTCACCCAGCCTTTCTCTTCTACCACCATTTTATGCTTTGACAAAAGCATCATTTCCGATTTTTGAATGATATCAAAGCATTACAAGGCTTCACCCTCAATATGGTTCATTGGCATGTCACTTGCTCTACATCTCTTTAAACACCGACCCGGGCGGTCCAAAATTTCTCAACCGTACGGACGGTGTGTGTAAATCATTTTGAACAATCATTTTTCAGAGGAGGTGCCCAATGAATATTTTAAAATTTACATTTTTCATTCTGTTGATGATTGGGGTTGTTTCCTGCGCAGGTTTTCAGACTGCTGCCGATAGATCAGATTATCAAGTTGGCTACAATGCGGCCTGGAAATATGCTAAGGACGACGCCATTAATTCGAACTGCCTCACCAATCCGAGGTATCTTGATTACCCAGCCAGAAAAATGTACGCGCAGACTCTCCGGGAGCAAGGTCGGTCAGAAGCGTTCATACAGGGATTCAACTCAGGTTATAAAGATGACCTTTACAATTTATTTGATTTTTACTGCGATTAACCCGTCCACTGGGACAGTGTTTGTGTTGTTGATTTGTTTCTACCTATTAATTGGGATATTAACCGGTGATTATTTTTTCGGCAGTCTTTCTATAGTCAGATTCCAATATGTTTACGCATATGCTGTCCCTAATGGCCTGGAATCACGCAAACATCCAATCCAGTTCTAACGCTGAGTCAACTTGTTTTAACCATCCCTGCGCAAATTTTACGCAGCTACCCATCCTTTCGTGCTGTCAATTCACTTCGTCGTATGTTGACCACCAGACAGCAATCGCCGTTTCTTAAATATTGCATAATAATTTAAACTGTTTATCATTTTATACTCCACATTGTGGCATACTTTTTGAAACTCGAACTATGCAGATATTAAAAACGAATAAAGCCCTAGGAGGTCATCATGAAAATCGTTGGAGTCAATCTAAATCCGTTCGTTATCGCCCTCATTGCTGTCGGTGTCTTAATGGGTCCCCATTTAGCCTCCAAATCGGCACTCGCCCACGGCGGCAAAACCCATGCGGAGGAATCGTTCACGGCACTACAGGCCGTTCAGAAAGCCATAGAGCTTTACGACCGCCTGATCCTTTCCGGGAAACTGGCGGAACCATGGGAAACAAAACTCAAGAACATCCAAATCAGCACCCGGCATAAGGGCGAACAAAAAGAATACGTGGTTCGATTTGAGACCGATCAGCCGAAGCCAAGCAGCGTCTATTTCTTTTTTGACCGCGAAGGTGCCTATGCCGGCTCTAACTATAGCGGCAAATAAGGGGATATACTCATGGAACATATTCTCAATTACAACGATGCTCAGCCACGCATGACGTTTAAAGTGATGTCACTCCCGGGTAGAGCACTGGCAACCTGTATCATTATTTCTTTGGGCCTGGGCATGCTGGGCGCCATCGGTCAAATCGTAATTCACGATATCATTCCGACCTTTTATGCTGTCGAGACAGCTGATGAGAAGTCCACGGAAACCGGCGACCACGATGATATGCACACGGACATGATGGCACCGGGTACGGCATCCGAGCGCGGCGATCTGTTTGCCGAATTAAGTCAGCCGGAGGCCGAGCCTGATAAGAAGCCATTCTACGCCGGTGAGCAGTTCGTATGGACACTCAAGTGGACGCATATTCACCTGTTCGGCATGGGGATGATTTTTATCTTTATGGGGGCCATCAGTCTTTTTCTGGATGCCGGAATTTACTTGCGAACCTGGCTGATTGTATTGCCCTTTGTGGGTATCCTGATCGATATCGCCGCCATGTGGCTGAAGGGATTTATTTCACCGGCATTTTTCTGGCTGCACATTCCCGGCGGTGGCATATTTGGCCTGATTTTTATCTATGTCTCTGTGCGGGCCCTATGGGAGATGTGGTTCAAGCATGAACCTGACCACAACCTATCTCATAATTAAGAATTGACTTTTTGGCATGGGACTAGAGCCATCAGGATTTCCATTTTTAGAGGGACATTCCGGACTAACAGTTAGCGGTAGGTATTCTAAAAAATTTGCTGCCTCAGGAAATGTATGCCTCCAGTCGATTCAAACACTCCGGCAGATTTTGCCGGCCAAAACCGATACGGAAGCACTCGCCACTGTGTCCGAAGTACGATCCCGGCACCAGCAATACGCCGGCCCGCTCCACCAGGTCATGACAAAAATCTGCTGCTTTTCCGGCGAGATAATGTGGGAAGGCAATGGGCCCAGCCTTGGGCGCCTGCCAGCGGAACAGGTCGGTATGCCGGTTGAAAAAGGACTGAAGCTGCTCTAGGTTGGCTTGAATAATGGAAATATTTCGATTCGCAATTGCCGCATGGTGTTTCAAGGCCAAGGTCGCCAGAAATTCGCTGGGGGCGCTGTTGCAGATAGTGGTATAGTCCTTGAAGGCTGCCATCTTGTCATACAGAGATTGATTGCGGGTGGCAATCCAGCCGATCCGCAATCCGGCCAGGCCGTATGTTTTGGACATGACACCCAGTGAAACGGCTTGTTCGTTTATGTCCGTAAAAGCAGGCAATTTATCCCTGCTTTTATACTCCAGCCCACGATAGACCTCATCCGAAAAAACGACAAATCCGTGTTTGTTTGATAACTCGGATAAAGCCGTCATGAATTCGGAATCGGGCAGAAAGCCGGTGGGATTGTGGGGAACGTTTATCACAACAGCCCGGGTCTTGGCCGTCAATCGATTCTTTAAAAAATCGATGTCCAGGGCCCAGCTTTTTCCGGAATCAGCTTCCCACGAAATCACCGTGGCGCCGATGCTGCGGGCCACTTCTCCCAGTGACTGGTAGCGCGGCGCATGTACTACCACCTCATCTCCGGGTTCCAACACAATATTCATGAAGTTAAATATGGCCTCTTCCGCTCCGGTGTGCACCAGGACTTGATCGGCTGTGATCTGATCATACAGCCCGGCAACAGCTTGGCGCAATTCCGGACTTCCCGAGGACTCGGTATATCCCAGCCACAATAAATTTAATTGGTCGCGCGCATTTGGCGCCATGGCCAGCAAATTTTCTATGGTCATGCTTTCGCAGTCGGAACAGCTCAGCAGGTATGGGGCCGAAAACTCGTGTCGGGCAAAATAACGTTCCAGTTGAAAGGGTTCAAGCTTCATGTAAGCCCTCCGCCAATTCTTTAAGGTGGTAGAATTTCAAACGATCCATTGCCCGCATCTGGCCAAGCAGGTCGTCCAGAAATGCCAAAGCATTGGCATTCATGCGCTGATGATGGATCATTATACCGCAAAAACCACTCTTAATTGCATTGGCCAATTCTGCCAATAGATTGTGCCAACCTTTAATCGCGACATTCTCTTTGCGGGTATGCAAATCCACATTGACCTGAAAATCATTCATGCCATCCGGTACGAGCGGATGCCCCCCCTGGCTTCGGGAAATCGTATGGATGCCTGCTTCTTTCAGAACCGCTAAGGTCTGGATTGAGCAACGATTCCAGGGAGGCGTAAAAGCGGGATAGAAGCTGGATCCCATCAGGGACTTCAAGCGATCCCGCCCGCGTATAAGGTCATGGTGAACCTCCTGCCGGGTGCGTGCAGGTCCGAACTCCTGCTTTTTGCCTTCTTTTTCGTGGTTCATATGGCGCCAGCCGTGTTGATAAAAACACCATAATTCGGAATCGGTCCGACATAATTCCCGGGTCGCTTTCCAGCGGACCCGGGTTAGCCAGGTTGGCACCACCGCCATGGAGAGGGGAACACGGTGACGACGAAAGACCCGGATCAAATCCTGAAACTGCCGGCCTGGCACCGCCACATCATCGGCTCTAAAAAAGACCGGGATGATCTTCTTACTGCCTTGTTTATCAAGCCCCTCTCTCAAGCAGGCATCAATAGCCTGGTATAGATCATTGCGGGGATGGTGCCAGATTTTGGAGATAGGGTAGCTCATATTAAATTCTATTTTTTTTTAATTTGATTAACCTGCCACGACTCACATTAGTTCGCAATTATTCAAAGGGTCTGAGGGGTGGAGATAGGCTGTAGGTGATCTTTAGCTGTTAGAGGTCCAAAAACCATCGACCACGAGTAAAAAGCGAATATTCTGTATTCTGACTTCCCTGGCCTCCATAGCCCTGAGCTTGTCGAAGGGGCGACGGCGACTGACTTCTGATCCCTAAAAACCCTCCCTACAACCCTTTACCCTAAAACCCTTCAACCCTTTGATCCTTCAGGTCCGCAATTCTCCTCAATCCACTTTGCCGTATTCTCTGCTCCTGCCAAATCAATCAGACCCTCGGGTCGCTTGCCCAGCGGCAACATGGTCTGCATCATACCGGCCAATCGATTGGGCTCGAGATCATCGTCTTCCAGAACCGCTAGGCCACCCAATTTTGCCAGGCGCTCTGCCCGTAGCCGCTGCTCCCGGTTCTGGGCAAATGGCCAAACCAGGGCCGGTGTCCCTGCCGCCATCAAATTCATGCTGGTATTGTAGCCTGCCATGCTAATCGACAAATCAGCTGCATCCAGAAAAGCTAGAAAGTCGGGTGTAAAGCGCTCCACCCTTAGATTGCTATTTTGAAAAGACTTCAACTTCTCAAAATCATCGCCGACCATAAAAGGTCCTGAAAACATATAAACGACTAGATCTTGAGACAACTTCGGCAGCGCCTTGGCAACGGCGGCCAAAACCTCGACGCCTACCTTGCCGCCGCCGGCACTGGCTACCACCAGTTTTTGACCCGGCTCAACACCCAGTTGCTTACGCAGCTTCCTTCCCGAACCTGGTGCGGGTTGCGGCGTGACAAACCCGGTGTATGCAATGGGGCACTCAATATCACCGAGTCGCGAGAAAGTGGCATCCAGTTTCAATATCTGCGGATCGGCGTGCACCAAAACCGCATCAAAAAATTGATTAAGAAGTTTTATCACCCGTGTTTCATACGCTTTTGCTTTTCTTTTTTCCACCAGTACATCTCTGAGGCTGCAAATCACGCTGCATGGCGGTAAGTCACCGACGCGGATGGCCTTAAGTACGGGGTCTAACTCGAACCGAAAGGCATTGCGTCCAAAGGGGTAGAGTTCAACTAAAAATACATCGGGTGACAGTTCCTTAAAAAGCCGCATCAAGCGATCCTGTCTTTCGCTTTTGACGGCATCCATGTTTTTTCCAGTTTCCGGGGTATATAATTGGGAAAAGTCTGCATCCATCATTAAAGCAGGCAGCGCAACTTCGGTAACATGGTCGGGCAGGGCAATGTCAGGCCGCTCACCACCTGTGACGAGCACCACTTCATGGTTCTTCAATTGCCGGCAGATTTCCAATGTTCGGAAAAAATGCCCGATGCCCAGGACGTGTTGGCAATATACGATTATCCTCATGTGCAATAACCTTTATATTCGCCGGCAAAGACGTAATGAATATCGGAACGAATACCAGCTTGGCAATCACAACGGTTAGACTATTAGGAGTTTAGGCTGTTAGACTATTAGCTGCTAACAGCCTACAGTTTTCAACCCCTAAGCCTACTGCTTACTGCATACTCCTTACTGCTCACTTCTTACAATCCCGGATCAAGTGCTAAGGCATTCACTTGCTCAATAAAAAGGTCACCGTTTCGCACAGCGATCCAATGCAAATGATACGGTTTTATCAATGCCGGCTCATGCGGTAAAAACTCCCTTTGTTCCAAACCATAAAGCAGACATTTGATAATGCCTTCATGGGTGACCGTTAAGATGTTCTCGTTCGGCCATTTTTGGGCGGCCCCCTGCAATGCCGCCCGTGCTCGCTTCCAGGCTGTGCTGCGGCTTTCCCCACCCGGCGGACAAAACTGCCATCCGGCCGCCTCCAGGCTTTTCAACAATTCCGGCGTTTCAGCCTTAATATCCTGGATTCGCTTTCCGGTCCACTCTCCCCAGTCCAACTCCCTGAGAGCAGGCGTCAAATCCGTTGGAACCTGCAGGGTATGGTTGATCTCCCGGGCGGTTGCAAGGGTGCGCCCCAGGTCGCTGGATAGGATTCGATCAAAGGCCTGACCGATTAGACACCGCCCCCACGCTTCCCCCTGCTGTTGTCCTAGGGGTGTGAGCTCGGAGTCACTCTGGCCCTGAATCAGCTTGTCTTGATTCCACAAGGTCTGGGCATGACGGATAAAGCCAAACCGTGTCTGGCTTAGGCCTTTAGGCATTCTGATGGTTCCTTGTGATTCTGTGTAACTGCTTTTCCATTTCGCCATAATTGCGGTCCAAATCATGGTGCTGTCGGACATGCGCTGCTGCCTTCCGTCCCATGGATCGTCTCAGGCCTTTATCCTGCAACAACTTTTGAATCGCGGTGTCAAAGGGTTGCGTCTGTTCCAAGGGGGTTAAAAAACCCGTCTGGCCATTGGCGACAACCTCTGGAATACCGCCATTGTCAAAGGCCACAACCGGTAGACCGCAGGACTGGCTTTCTAAATAGACCATCCCCAAGGATTCGCGAATACCCGGAAACACAAATAGATCCCCGGCACTATAAAATTGCGCCATCTGCTCGCGCTTGATCTTGCCCACGAAGCGCACCTGATCGGGAACGTGCTCATGGGCCAGGCGTTCCAGCTTTTGCCGCTCTTTGCCATCGCCCGCGATAATCAACCAAAAGGACCGGCCTGTTTTTGCCAGCCGTCCACAGGCCCGCAACAAAAACTCAAGCCCCTCCGTTTTGACATCCGGGCGAAACATGGCCGCCGAAAGAATCACGGGTTTGCTTCCGACGCCCCAGGATTGTCGCAGCTTTTGCCGGGCGGTTTCATCGAATTGAAATGCATCCGGATATATTCCTGGTTTTACGTACGACAAGCGATCTAACGGGATGAGTCGCTCCAGATTATGTAGATCTTCCCGGCGATTGCTGAATATGTGTTTGGCTGTCGTGAGAGAGGTTCGATTCAATATAAATCCCGGCCAAGTTTTAGGATGGCGTCTCCGCTTGGTGGAATAAATGCCTTGAAAGATCACGTAAGGAATGTTTCCAGCCATGGATGCCCAAGGCCCCAGCACATCGGGTGCTTTGTAGTATGCATGGTAGGTTAGCCACAGATCGATACGCGCCTGGGATACCATCCTGTAGGTCTGCTCATATACCCGTATCAATCTGAACCACGCCCATGGCTTCCAGTATATCCAGCGGGCTCGTAGCGGACCTGCCTGCCATACCGTGTGGCCCTTGGAGGTAAGATAATTCAATAAGCCCTTGGCAATCACCAGATCTCCGGATGGACGCTGGTGACTCAAGGGTTTGAAGGGGGTGTAAAAAGCTATGTGCATTTGGGCTGTTTTAGGTTTTAAGTTTTAGGTTTAAAGTTAAGGCAGTTTGGTATGTCGTATCTCGTGTTTCGAGCATCCATTATCCACCATCCAGCATCCAGTATCCAGTATCCAGAATCAAGTATCCAGCATCCAGCATTCAGCATCCAATTTGAAATTTGTCATTTGATATTTATTTGTTCTTTGGAGCTTGTATTTTGCAATTTCAAATTCAGTTCCGGTACTTCCCGTTGATATACCTTATATAAATCTTTAATAAGTACTCGATTATTAAATAACTCGGCGACACGTTCTTTTCCGGATTCTATCACCTCTGTCCGGAGATCGCTATCCTGCAATAATTTCAACATGGCAGATGTCATTTCTTTATCGTCACCCGGTTGTACCAAAAGTCCGGTCTTGCCTGGATCAATGAGTTCCGGAATAGCCGAAAGCCGGGTCGATACCACCGGAAGCCCCATGGCCAGGCTTTCCACAAAAACATTTGGTATGCCATCCTGGTCTCCGTTGGCAGCCTGTTCGCACCCCAATATAAATAGATCCGAACGCCGATAGTATTCCAGTACTTGCTCGTGGGTTAAGGTACCCGCCCAATTACATGAATCCGCCAACTCCAGATCTTGAATCAATCTTAGAATCTTATCACGGTCATCACCATCACCGATTAAAGTATGTTTAAATTGAATACCGGCCTTCTGCAATCGCTCCAGGGCACGGTAAACCGTGGGCAGCCCCTTTTTGGGAACCAAACGGGCCACAGTTATCAAGTGATAGGGCTGTTTGGGCTTCCGGTCGCTGTTTCCACCTGAAAATAGCTTCAGGTCAATGCCGTGATAGATGCGGTAAACAGTTGCAGACCCATGTCCCAGTATATGCTTCAAATGCTGTCGATTGAACTCCGTACAGGTGACCAAAAAGCGGGCCTTGGTCATTTTTTCCCTTAATTGGATGGGGTGGGACGTATAGATGTCCTTAGCATGTCCCGTAAAGCTAAATTCGATGCCGCTCAGCAGGCTCGCAAACATGGCCACCGATGTGGGTGAGTGGGCGAAATGGGCATGCAGGTGCACCACATCGCTTCCCGGCAACAATTTCTGAACCAGGTAACCGGCTTGCAGCAGGTGTTTTATGGTAGCTGATTTACGCGTTCTAAGAAATCGTCTGAAGGCGGTTTTCATGGCACCCAGATAGGTACCGGGGGCTTTCATGGCCTGAATCAGGTTATAATAAATAAGCTGGGGGAGCGCCGCCAGGATGCGCTCCGGCAGGTAATCCACTCGGGCTTGAATCTGCTGAACACTCTTGTGCGTGAAGGTTTCACGGGGATGGCGCATGGAAAAAATATGGATACGGATACCCTGGCGTTCCAGCAGCAGGATCTCATTGGATATGAAGCTTTCCGATATCCGTGGGTAGCCTTTGAGAATCATACCCAGAACGGGTGTTTTGTTGGCCATGTTCACGACTTATCCCCTGAATCATACGTTAATCGAAAACTCTCGCCATTCACCCGCGCCTCAATGGTCTCCCGGTCTAGCGTATTTCGCTCCCCGATCTTGCGAGCCGGATTACCGGCCCAGATTTCATAAGAACCAGGATTTTTCGTTAAAACCGATCCGGCCCCCAGCACAAAACCATCTGGCAGATGGGTTGCCTGGTACAGCACGATGGCGCCATCATGAATCCAGACATCGCTTCCGATCTTCTTGTCCTGCCATAAAACGCCCAAGTCATTTTCAAGCAAAGCCAAAGGCTGTTTACCCATGTGGATGGTATCGTGGGTATAGATCCGGGTCCGCGGGCCGATGTTGCACCAGGGGCCGATGCGTATGGAACCGGTGCAATCCAAAAGTGAAAACGGGCTGATTACCAAATTGGTTTCCAGACCCGGTGTCTGATATACCTCGGACGCCACAATCAGACGCCCCTGATGAATATGCTTGTGGGGATAACGCACCGCTTTTTCCATGGCAGCCGACAGCTCGGCCCGTGTCATGGTAGCCGCATCCCCTATTTGATTGCCTTTATTCATTTATTTTTCATCTGCCTTAGACCAATTTATCATTACCGCCTAAAATTAAAAAAGTTTAAAGTGATCTAAAGTGATAAGTGATCTAAAGTTGATGACTTTCCAGCCCAGCATTCTTCTGGTCAATGGTTTATCTGGAAAGTTTAAAAGAAATCGCTGTAGAATAGAAACGCAATGGCATCGATCATAAGCCACAACCCAGTCTGATTGTAAACCGAAGCAACATGAATCTGACGAAAAGTTCTGATTTTCGATAGATTCGAGCGATTTCTTCAGAATCAGCTTTGCGCTGTCTTTTTATATAAAAGATAGAATTCTTCGCTTAAGGTACTTAAGCAACTTTAGGCACTTTAGTTCACTTTAGCTCACTTTAGGCACTTATGACCTACCGGTTCATTAAACCTTTTTTATGGAAATATAACTGCAATCAGATTCAACCAACAATATCTCATGAATAGTATCTGAAGAACTGATCCATGATGAATACCACCGTATCCTCATTCACATGAAAATTTTCCTTGCCCTGGCTAAAATAAGTTTGGGCCATTAGGGGTTTGTAAATTGTAGCCATTTCATAGGCCGGAAAATAATGCACATTATCATGCGCAGATACAAACACATCCACCGCTGCGCGCAAGGTTGATTTGGAATTGCAACTGGCGCTGATTACATCCAGGTCTTGTCGAAAGGTTGCCCATAAATGAACCGGTGAGACCGTAACCAAAAGCTGACAACCCGGGTTATGCTGCTGCATTAATTCATGGATGCGTTCCAGATTACTTAAGTTCTCGGCATAGCGGCTTACCCGGAAACGGTAACGCTCCATGCTGCCGCCTTCTTTAACATAGGGACCTGAGGGCAAACAAATAACCGTGCCATCATGACGGTCCTCCCATATCTCAGTAAGCCCCAGGGTCAATATCAATACCCGCGCCTGCTCCAGGGCGCTGCGGCTGCAAACCAGATGGTGGGCAAAATCATCTTCAGCGGCCTTCTCCGAATCATACAGAATGATGCGTCGATAAGGATCTTGGATTTTCCCGGACCGGGGGGTTTGCCACCAGCGAATTTCCGGATTAAATGATGCAAAGGTATATTCAAAAATCTGCCGCATGGAAAAGGTATTGTAGGTTCGCTCCCAGGCTGCGCTGGCATGTACAGAAGCCGGGTGCTCGGTCTCTTCCTGAATGTAGTTGAAACCGCTCGCCAAAAGGACTTTGCGGATCTCACGTGCAAAACAGGATCCCATGGATGCAATTGGTGTTTTGGGTGTAAGCCTCAAATCTGAATGGCCCGGGTCCGGAAAAACGCCATCTGCAGGAGGATTTTTATAACTGCCGGGCCATACCTGCCATGTCTCAAATTGATGACCGGGATGGGCCTCTGAAACTGCCATTTTTGCTTCCTTTCATCCGCAAAACCCAATGGGTTAATTGAACACAAGATGTAAAATGTCCTAGATCCGTTTAATTTAAAGGTTTGAGACAAATTCATCAAATTTCGTGCAAGATCCAGGTAATAATTCAACCCAACAGTGCCAAACTGTTTCGGCAGCCTTTGGGGTTCGGTTTCTTGTTCTTAACATACTCATCTCCGATCTGGAAGTCACTTTACCCCGAGAAAGGGTTTCTTACGCCTGTATGGGTGTAAGAACCTTTATATTTTTGATAATTGGGTTGGTTACCTGAGCCTTTATGCTTTTGCCGTTCTGGGGTTTATTCTATTCTCAAAACCATGAAAATCTGCTACCATGTGGTTCTAGCGCTTCAGATGTCAAAAGATCAAAAAATCTGTATTCAGCTGTCTTCAAACCTAAAGCATGCATAGTACAACGGATCAAAAAAAGGATTCTATCCAAAAAACCGGCTCCATTATGAGCCAAATGGAACGTCAAGTGGTACTGCCACTGGGCAAATCCATCGAGATCGCCTTCAAGAATATCCGGGTACGTTTTACCCGATCCATGATAACAACCATTAGTCTGGTTTTGGCTGTAGCTTTTTTAAGTTTTACTAATGTCAGCATCGATGTGGTCAACGGTCTCCTATCCACCCAAGAAGACGATATTCGTCAAAAGATCATCCGATCGGGCTATGATGTACAACCATCCCAAACCATGGTTGAAAACACCCCCAAGCAGAAATGGATTGTGATCCTTTCGCTGTTGGTTTGTGTGGTCGGTATCATCAATGCCCAGCTCATGTCGGTCACCGAAAGATTTCGGGAAATCGGTACCATGAAATGTTTGGGGGCCTTGGATCGATTTATTCTGAGATTGTTTCTCTTGGAGGCTGGCATGCAGGGCTTGGTGGGCGCGGGTGCTGGGGCACTTCTGGGAGCGTTGTTTTCATTGGTTTCCAATCTGCTGCAATATGGGACTGTTGCTATTGTCAGCATTCCCGCCAAGGCCGTTATGGGTTCCATTGGGATGGCCATTGGCGTGGGCTGTTTACTGAGTCTAATCGGTGTACTCTACCCGGCTTTGATAGCGGCACGAATGCAACCGGTGGAGGCTATGCGGGTCGAAGAATAACCCCAATGTTGCATAAACAACATGGCAATTTGATGTTAAATAAACTTTTCTATTTTCAAAACTTTGGCAAAATCCCGTTTACTTGGATTCATGGCCATGTAATGTCTAAGGATAACTGCCATCTTGCCAGATTGTTTACCCTTCGGGAAAGCCGGAGAACTTCAGATTCTGTGTTGTCAACGGTTCGAAGTAAACTACTACGACTTCACCCTTGACGCCTTGACTCTGAAGCCCTCCAGCTTTTGTAACATTGGGGTACCAATTTATCGCGATGTAATAAAAAAAGACGCTATTTAATTATTATCAATAATGCAGATGAGTATTATCATGAAGTCGGTAAGGTAAAACAATGGCCAACAACACCAGCATCGTTCGCGTATCCGAAGTCACCAAAACCTTCCGCATGGGCAAGATCGAGGTCCAGGCTCTAAAGGGTGTGAATTTGGAAATCGATTCGGGCAAGTATATTTCCATCATGGGACCCTCCGGGTCTGGGAAAAGCACTCTTTTTAATATGATTGGCGGTCTGGACAAACCATCTACCGGCAAGGTCTTCATCGATGAAGTCGACATTGCCCAATTGGATGCCTATGAACTTGCCTGGCTGCGCTGTCGTAAAATTGGGTACATCTTTCAGACCTTTAATATTATTCAGGTCATGACCGCCCTGGAAAATGTCACGCTGCCCATGATCTTTGCAGGCATACCCAATGAAACCGCAGTTGAAAAAGGGATGGCCTTGATGAATCTGGTTGGTCTGGGGGACCGCTTTGATCATAAACCATTTGAATTGTCCGGCGGACAGCAGCAGCGTGTGGCCATTGCCCGAGCATTGGCCAACGATCCCGCCATCATCCTTGCCGATGAGCCCACCGGGAATTTAGATCTAACCACCGGCGAAGAAATCATTGCCCTGCTCAAGCATTTGAGTGTCGAACGCGGGGTCACGATTATTTCGGCAACGCACGATTTTAAAATGCTGAATGTCTCTGACCAGGTTGTCTGGATTCAGGATGGCCGTATCGATAAGATTGAAGAGCGGGATGAACTATCCATTTCCATCGGTACGATAGACAGTCGCTAATCCCACGCCAGATTCTGCACTAAAGGGAACCGCTTGAATGGGGCTAAATCAGGACCGAAAAAATAGAAAATTCAATTTTGATCCGGCAGTATTCATACGGAGATGGCTGTACGTTTTGGCTCTCGCATTTTGCTGTCTGGTCCCGCTAGAATCCGGTTATGCCTTGTCTCAGATTGTTGACCCAAACCAGTTCCTTGGGGATATTCAGGCCTTAGTCGACCTGGAAGATAGAAGTACAGGCACCCCTGGTAATAAGGCCGCCGCTGAATATATCAAAAATCGATTCAGGTCTTTGGGTTTTGAGGTGGTCGCGTCCCAGCGTTTCGCAGTCCCCACATTACAGCATCGCCACAGCAGGCTTACACTGTCACCCGACGGCCCATCCATTCCGATTCTTCCCTTTCTGGGCAATGCCATTTCTCCGCAACATATACCTGCCGCAGGCATTCAGGGACCGGTGGTCTACGTGGGGACTGGAGAACCAACGGCCTTTAATGCCAACAAAATTGCAGGATCCGTGGTTCTGATGGAAATCGAATCCGCCCGCAATTGGGAATATGCCGCCGACATGGGTGCCCGTGCTTTGATATATATTGACCGCGGAAATTCGCCCAAGATGATATTTGAAGATAAATTCGAGCTTTCCCCGGTTCATTTTCCCCGCTTCTGGATGCCCGTGCATCAGGCCCGGCAACTGTTGGGAGATTTTGACCGCCCGTCATCCACATCAGCGGCACCCCAGGTGACTTTAACATCGGAAATCACCTGGGACCTGACTCCGACCGAAAACATCTATTGTCTCATACCCGGTACCGATCCGGAATACGAAGATCAGCTGGTTCTACTGGAAGCCTTTTATGACAGTTCCATTCTGGTTGCGGGCCTGTCCCCAGGTGCCGATGAAGCTTGCGGTGTGGCCACTCTGCTGCAATTTGCCCGACTTTTAAAAGACCAACCACCTCGCAAAACCGTATTGCTGGTGGCAAGTTCCGGACATGCCCAATCATTGGCTGGCATGCGTGAATTCATTTGGGGCTTGTCTGAAAAATCGAAAACCATCAAACGAACCCAAAAAAGTCTCTCTGCGCGAATCAAGCACACCCGTGCAACCATTGACGGGTTAAAATCATGCCGTTTCGCGGACGACCATTTTCCTGAGGCGGAGATCATGCAACTGGCGGATCTCGCCATCAAGGAACGGCTCAAAACCGAAGCAGACCTAGTTTCACGTCAACTGATGCAAGCTCGCATGCAGGCCAGAAATCGTGCGGATACAAAGTCCATTCAGAATTTAGCCCTTCTGCGCCAACAGCTCCGACGGCTGACCTGGTTGAATTCCTTTAAAGGCCAGGCGTTTTCGGAAGATGACAGCCGCCTGCTCTCCCAGATCACGGCCAGTGCCATCAAAGACCAGACGGCAATCTTAGCCGATACCCGGCAACAATATAACTACCTGAAGGATGTCAACCAGCTTCGTCGCCATGCCAGATCATTTGACCTGAGTGCCGCCGTTTCCCTGCACCTTTCCAGCCATGGTAGCGGTATCGGTGCCTTTAACTACGGTTGGATGTACCCCTTTCGTCCACGCATCAACCGTACACCCAGCTACAGCCGACTCGATGAGGTCCTGCGCCAGGCCGGTCAATCCGCCGAAAAAATGCTGGATTTGAATAATTTTTTCAAGGACACCCTGCGCCCCAGCCGGCAAAGTTCTTGGAAACATTTCTTTATCGATCGCCCACCTCTGGGTGGTGAAGTCTCCGCTCTGGCCGGTTTCCACGGGTTAAGCCTGGTGACGACTCACGATGCCAGAGCCAGGTGGGGTACAACCCAGGATACATTCGAACACATCAATCAAGACTTTGCCTTACAGCAAAGCGCCCTGGCCTGTTTGCTCATGCAGGAGTTGACGGGGGCCGTGCACCTGCATGAAGAAAATTATCCCCGTAAGGGATTTGCCACCTTGACCGGCAGCGCTAAATTTTTGCGTCACGGCGAACTATTCGCAGACCAACCCGCACCCGGTACCGTTATTCTCACCTACCAGGGGCCGGCCAAATTTTATACCATCGTCGACCATAATGGGGGTTTTCAACTGAAAGGGCTGGCCGATTCCAAACACAGCTTTCATAAGGCCATTTTGGAAGCCTATAAATTTGATTCCGAAACCGGCGCCATTGTCTGGACCATCGACAAAAATCAAACCAAGAAAAACGCCTATCGGGTCAAAATGCGCCGCAGTGCCATGCAGACCGATTTAAAGATGTTTGCATCCAAAGGCACCACGTTATTCCATCTATTGGAGCCAAGAACCTTTCGATACCTGACAAAAGCCCAGATTTTGGACGGCCGCCGGGAAGCTGAGCCGGTTCGTTATTTCTACAGCCGGCTCGACACCTGGTCTTCCAACGTCAGTACGATATTTATGGAGCCGGAAGCGCCTCTCAAGCTCACCTTGAGTGATTCTGTTTTGAATAAAAAATTGATCTTACTCAACAACACCCCCGATAATCCCCAGGGCCTGGGCTACCGGACCGACAACTGGCCGGTTTTACATCGTACCGGCTACCGCGTGGCCCATGACATGTGGTCGCTGTTGACCCCGCGGATCGACAATCTCGAAAAAAGCGGCATTTTTAATGAACGCATCGACACGCTGAAGGCCGAAGGTATTTCGGCCCTTCAACAAGCTGAGAAAGCCTGGGCAGCTCAAAAATATGATCGTTTTTATGAGGCCGCGTCAAAATCCTGGGCCCTGGCCAGCCGGGTCTATGCTGATATCGAAAAAACCCAGAAGGATGTGCTCTATGGGGTTTTATTCTACATAGCCCTATTTGTGCCTTTCTCATTCTGCCTGGAAAGACTGCTATTTTCATATGCCAATATTTATAAGCGCATTGTCGCTTTTTGTGCGATCCTGATCCTCCTGATTACAGTCATCTATCATGTTCACCCAGCCTTTCAGTTGGCCTACAGCCCCATGGTTGTCATCCTGGCATTCCTGATCATGGGACTTTCGCTAATGGTTACCCTGATTATCTTTTTTCGATTTGAACAGGAAATGACCTACCTGCAAAGCCATTCCCACCGGGGCCAGTCCGAAGATATCGGTCGTTGGAAGGCCTTCGTGGCCGCATTTTTATTGGGTGTAAGCAATTTAAGACGACGAAGAGTCCGAACCGCCTTAACCTGCGTTACCCTGGTGATTCTCACCTTTACGATCATGAGTTTTACCTCGGTCAAATCAGTTCGCCGGCATGCGCGCATGCTCTACCAGGACCGGCATCCCTATCAGGGATTTTTATTGAAAAATATCAATTGGCGCGACCTGCCCCCGCAAGCAGCCACCATTATCGGTAATACCTTCTCCGACAAAGCGATTACGGCTCCAAGGGTTTGGCTCGAGGAGGAGAACCGGACTCAATCGACTCGTATACCTGTCCATTACCATGGAAAAACATTTGTAGCCCGGGGTGTGGTGGGACTATCCGTCAATGAAGCCCGCGTATCCGGTATCGAAAAAATACTTATCGCCGGGCGTTGGCTTCTACCGGAAGATCGCCAGGCCGTTTTGCTTTCGGACCGCATGGCAAAACATCTCAATATCGACCTATTGTCTATAGAGGGCGCTGCTATTTTACCCAGCCTAACCGTTTCCATGTGGGGCTTGCCCTTTAAGGTCGTGGGTATATTTTCCGGTCCTTACCTGCAGAATCATATCGATCTGGATGGTGAACCCCTCACCCCGGCTATTTTTCCGCGGGAAATTTCAGCCGATATGGTCGAGGTCGTGGCGGAAGCTTTGGAGTCCGGGGATGATATGCGCGAGTTTCAAAGTCGCTACCAACATATAGATGCCGACTTGACCGTAATTGTCCCATATCAACGATTATTGGCCATGGGCGGTCATCTTAAAGGCATTGCTGTTCGCCCCCATACGCGCGACGCCATCCAGGAGACGGCCCAGGCATTGGTAGACCGTTTTGGCCTCACCTTATTCAGCGGGGAATCCGATGGGACCTACCTATATCACGCCAGCAACGCCATGCGCTATAGCGGCGTTCCCAATATCATCGTTCCCATTTTAATTTCCATTTTCATTGTACTCAATACCATGATCAGCAGCGTGTATGAACGCAAACGCGAAATCGGCATTTATACATCCGTGGGATTGGCGCCGTCACATGTATCGTTTCTGTTTATCGCCGAGGCCATGGCATTTGCCGTACTCAGCGTTGTTTTTGGCTATTTGGTGGCCCAAACCTCTGCCAAACTGTTTGCCGGGACCGCACTATGGCAGGGAATAACTGTGAATTATTCCTCGGCTGCCGGTGTCGGCGCCATGGTTCTGGTAATCCTGGTCGTAATGGTTTCGGTCATCTATCCATCCAAAGTAGCCGGCGAAATCGCTATCCCGGATATCAATCGCTCGTGGACCCTTCCTGACCCTAAGAACAATCGACTTCAAGTCGTGCTGCCCTTTCTGATGACCTATCAGGAACATCGCAGTGTCGGCGGCTTTATATATGAGTATTTCAGCAGCCACCAGGAAATCACTCATGGCAAATTTTCCACCGGTAACATCACTTTTGAGTTTGTCTGCGAATCGCCTCCCGGCCCTGATGGGGAAGCGGAATGCCCCGAAGAGGCTTGCAGTTATGAAGAGTGCCTGCATATAACTTCCCAGGTCTGGTTGGCACCTTTTGATTTCGGCATCATGCAGCAGGTAGCTTTGAAATTCAAACCGGCGAAGACCGAAAAAGGAAAGCTGGAAATGCATATTGCGCTAAAACGTGAATCCGGTGAATCCAATGCCTGGCATCGTATCAACAAAACCTTTTTACATCAAATTCGCAAACAGCTTCTCTTGTGGCGTTCCTTTGATGATACGGCCAAGCAATATTACGCGGATCTGTTGGCAACCGCCACGACTAAGGTCGGACAGCAGGATAAACGGGTTTAATAAGTTTATTGGGCTTGTTGGGTTTATTGAGTTTGTTGGGTTATTAGCGTCTATACAAGAGAAAGATTACGTCTCTTCAGGGATGGCAAGCGGCAACCCAATGAACCCAAAAAACACAAGAAACATTGCCCGGATTAGAAACATATTGGTATTTTAATGGACGATCTCGATTCAACTGTAAAAACTGAGCAGCAAGCAACAAAAGCAGCGCCGTTTGTTCAAAAGATTCGCTGGAGAGCGATTGTTCTGGGTTCATCTTTGGCGCTGCTTATCTGTTTGATCACACCGTTCAACAATGCCTACAAGCAAGGCACGCCCCTGGGGGGCGGTCACTTTCCCCTGGCACCTTTTTATTTTCTGGTTTGGATGATCATCATTACGGCATTGTTACGTTGGCTATTCAAAGGTCGCAATCTGATTACCGGGAAAGAATTATTGGTAACCTGGGCGCTCATGGTATTGCTTTCCGGTATCGCCTGGACCGGCCTGGCACGAACATTCTTTATCAATTTAACGGCTCCCTATCATTTTGCTACCGTGGAAAACCGCTGGGGAGAAGTACTGCAGCCCCTGTTACCGGCCAGCTGGTTCCCCCAAAGCCCGGAGTCTGTTGCCAATTTTTACAATGGCTTGGTGGGCGGCCGGCAGATGAGCTGGGTGGAGGTGATCGCCAACATACCCTGGGATGCCTGGATGAGGCCCTTGGCCGGATGGGTTGGATTTATCCTTGTGTGCTATTTTGTAATGGCCTGTCTGGTGAGCCTTTTGAGCAAGCAAGGCATCTACCATGAGCGCATCAATTTTCCCCTGCTGCGGGTACCCCTGCTGATCCAGGAAGCTTTCGATAATAACCAAATGGGTCGCTTTTTCGGCAACCGATTTCTCCTGGTGGGCATGACCATACCCATTTTGCTCCATCTGATGAACGGTCTCAGTTTTTATAATCCGTCCATTCCATCCATACCGACCCTGATTCTGGCGGGTAAATATTTTTCTAAAGTCGGTCTGTTTTCCGGATTTTACAAACTGAAGATTTACATATACCCGGCCTTTATAGGCTTTGCCTTTCTGACTTCCAAGCAAATATCCTTCTCGTTCTGGTTTTTTTATATCGCCGGGGCGCTGCTGTTTGGCGTGTTGTCGCTGATGGGGGCCAACATTCCGGCGGGCGCTCTGGGGGTGACCTTCGGGCCGACGATTTCCCGCCCCGAAGAAATGCAAATGATCGGTGCCTATCTGGTTTTCTTTGCTTTTATCGCCTGGCTGGCCCGATTTCATTTTATCGATATTCTTAAATTGGGCTTCGGGCTCAAAAAGTCAGCCGCTCCGGAAGACGAGTGGTTGTCTACTGCCGCAGCGTTTTGGGGTGTGGTTTTGGGCGGGCTGGCCATTATCGGTTGGTGTTATTTTGCGGGAGTGCCCTTTTTATTTTCCTTTATGGTGGTGGCCGCCCTGTTCCTTTTTATGCTGGTGGCCACACGGGTGATCTGCCAGGGCGGCATTGCCTACTTTACCCTGACAGCCGCACCCATGGACGGACTCATGGCCTTTTTCGGCCCCAAAGCTTTTACCCATATCGGCCTTGTAGTTACGGCCATCATTCAAAAGGTGCTTTTCGTGGATCTGCGTGAGTCGTTGATGCCTTCCCTTTTTCACGTAAGGAAAATATCGGACGGCACCGCCAGCAATCGGCGGATCTTTGCTGCCATCATGATTACTTTACTATTGGGTATTCTGGTATCTTTTCTAGCCATGTTGGCGCTGTGCTATAAATTTGGCGTTAGAGAACTTCAGTTTGACTGGGCCAGCCGCACGACGCTGACGGTTTACGACAACCTTTTCAGTATCATTGAATCACCTGTAGAACAGGGGCATTGGGTCATGAGTTTCATCCTGGTCGGGGCCGCTCTGATGATGATATTGGTGATATGCTACCACCGTTTTTATTGGTGGCCCATCCATCCCATCGGTTATCTGACAGCCTATAGCTCCGCCATGTGGTATCTGTGGTTCTGCTTTTTGGTTGGATGGCTTTGCAATGCCCTCTGCATGCGCTATGGTGGCGTCATGCTGTATCGCAAGGTCCGCTTTTTCTTTATCGGGCTGATTATCGGAGACTTTATGATGGCCGGGTCCTGGGCTGTTTTTGGTCTATTCGCCGATGCCAGCTACAACGTTTTGCCCATATAAAATTGCGGAGCAATTTCATTAGACTATTAGGCTGTAGGCTGTAGACTTTTAGGTTGCGAACCGCATACAGTTTGAATGCCTGGGACAGAAGGAATCGATTATCAAAGAATTCAAGTTTAATTCATAGCTTTTGGCTTAGGACAAATAGCGCCTAATAGTCTTCAGCCTACAGCCTAAACACCTAAAAAAATGTACGAAGACAAAGAACTACAGGAATATCGTGATCTACTAAAAACGCCCGATCACTTCGAAGAAGGCTTCGATTGGAAAACGGTGGTGGGCGCCATTTTCATCGGCTTTCTGATGATGCCCGGCAGCATGTATTTGCAGTTGGTGATCGGTACCGGGATCGGTCCGGCCGCCCGTTGGGTCACGATAATCCTGTTTGCCGAACTGGCCAAACGCTCCTACAGCGAATTGAAACAGCAGGAGATTTTTCTGCTCTACTATATGGCCGGCGCTGCTTTGGCCACGCCCTTCCAGGGCTTGCTCTGGAGCCAGTATTTGGTCCAGTCGGATGCCGCCCGCATGCTGGGTCTGACCGAATTTATCCCATCCTGGATTGCGCCCGGCATCGATTCCGATTCCTTGATGCAGCGGACATTTTTTCACCGCGACTGGCTGATCCCCATTTTGCTCTTGGTCGGCACCCAGATCATCCAGCGGGTGGATCAATTCGGTCTGGGATATGCACTTTATCGGATCACCAGCGACGTTGAAAAGCTTCCCTTTCCCATGGCACCGGTGGCCGCACTGGGAACCATGGCCCTGGCCGAATCCACGGAGGAGAAAAAGAAAAGTTGGAAATGGCGGGTCTTTAGTATCGGCGGCGTTATTGGTCTGGCCTTTGGTGCGATCTATGTGGTCTTGCCCACCCTGAGCGGGCTAATCCTGATGGAGCCCATCCGCCTGATACCGATTCCGTGGATCGAACTGACCGGTCACACTGAAAAACTCCTGCCGGCCGTCGCCACCGGCATTCAGCTCGATCTGGGCCTGGTATTTATCGGGATGGTCCTACCGTTCTGGGCTGTTATCGGCGGCCTGGTAGGGCTTTTAATCACCATTGCCGCCAATCCGATTCTGCACCACTTCGGTATCTTAACCCGCTGGCACCCGGGCATGGGTACGGTTGAAACCGTGTTTGCCAACAATTTTGATTTTTATTTGAGCTTTGGGATTGGTTTGGGATTGTCGATTGCCTTTATCGGCATTTGGCATGTCATCCGCTCTTTCAGGCAAAGCGCCGGCAATAAACGCGGCAGCCTCAAGGACCTGTTTCAGCCCCCACCGGGTCGGGGTGATTTCAATTTCTGGATTTCAATTGGCATCTATGTATTTTCCACGACGTCCTATGTGCTGCTGTGCGTGTGGCTGGTGCCAAATTTCCCCTGGATCTTTTTTCTGCTCTACGGATTTATCTATACACCTGTGGTATCCTATATCACCGCACGAATGGAAGGCATCGCCGGTCAATTTGTAAGCCTGCCCCTGGTGCGCGAAGCCAGTTTCATTGCCGGGGCCAAGTACTTCGGCTACCAGGGTATCGAAATCTGGTACGCTCCCATTCCGATACACAATTATGGGGAGGCCACCGTTAATTTCCGCCAGATCGAACTCACCGGCACCAGCATCCGCGGCATCATCAAATCTGAAATTGTGGTCTTCCCGGTGGTTATGACGGCCAGTCTGCTGTTCTCACAGTTTATCTGGCGTCTGGCGCCCATACCCTCAAATGCCTACCCCTTTGCCCAGGAGCTCTGGCATCTCCAGGCCCTTAATTCGCTTTTGATGCAAACCTCCACCTTGGAGGGAAATTCCCTGTTTTACCAGGCTCTCAACTGGATCTACGTGGCCGCCGGCATGGGTCTGGGGGTAATCACCTATAGCATTTTGATGTTTCTGGGTCTTCCCATTCTATTGGTTTATGGTATGGTGCGGGGTCTGGGTCAAAGTACGCCGCACGGATTGATCCTGGAGGTGGTGGGCGCGCTGCTGGGACGCTTTTATTTTTACAAACGCTATGGCAGCATGTGGCGCCAATACGCGCCGGTCTTACTGGCCGGTTTTTCCTGCGGCATGGGCCTCACCGGTATGTTTGCCATGGGAATCACGTTGATTCTCAAATCATTAGGCAGGTTGGCCTACTAAGAAACAGCTAACATGACAGATTTTCTACGATTTGCAGCCATCGATATCGGATCCAATGCCATCCGACTGCTGCTCTCTGCCGTTTTCGAGAATGAATCCGGACCGGTCTTCAAAAAAATGAGCCTCACACGCATGCCGATTCGTTTGGGACGGGATGCTTTTTTAACCGGTGAAATCTCCGGTCAGAAAACCCTGGAACTGGTCACGGCCATGAAAGGCTTCCAGCATTTGATCAATGCGTACGCGCCTCTGAACACCATGGCCTGCGCCACATCGGCCATGCGTGTTGCTGAAAACGGTCCCCAGGTTTGCCGGCAAATCCAGCTGGAAACCGGTCTGGTTGTGGATATCATCAGCGGCAAACGTGAAGCCGAAATTCTATTCAAAAACAGACGCGAAGCCATCCTGCACAAGGACGAACCGTCCATGTTTGTGGATGTGGGCGGGGGCAGTACCGAAATCACGCTATACTCAGAGGGTCAGGCCATTACATCGGAATCCTTCAATATTGGTACGGTGCGGGTTCTGGAAGATGTGGTGCCCAAATCAGACTGGAAGCAGCTTAAAAACTGGCTTCAGACCCATACCGATGCCTTTTCGGAAATTGCGGCCATTGGTAGCGGCGGTAATATCAACAAGACCTTTCGCCTGGCCGGCGGCAAGGCCGGAAAGCCCATTTCCTATAAGCAGCTAAAGGAGATCGCTACCTATTTGGAGGGATTCAGCAATGATCAACGCGTAACCGAGCTGGGCATGCGGCCGGACCGCGCCGATGTCATCCTTCCCGCCCTATCCATATACCGCCGGGTTTTGAAATGGGGCCGTGCCGATCAAATCTTCGTACCGATCCTGGGTCTGGCCGATGGTATGATTCATATCCTGTATCAGAAGTATTTGAATGAGAGCGATTAATTAATACCTGGATCTTTCACGAGCCGGAGGCTTTCATAGGCAAGGCGTCCAAGAGTGAAGTCGTAGTTTTTTACTTCGAACCCTTGGCAACACAGCATATGGAAGCCTCCGGCTCGCCCTCCGGGTGAAATTTGATGATTAAAAAAGGACTTTCATCCGCAAAACCAAATGGGTTAACTGAACACAAGGTGGTAAAGGTCTAAATCCGCTCTAATTAAAGGTTTGAGAAAAGTTCATCAAATTACATGCAAGATTCAGGTTATAGGCTATAGACTCATAGACTGTAGGCTGTAGGTGCAAATAGATTATAGCTAAAAGGATAATGTCTACACCAAATGCAATTGCCGGATTCTCTTGTGAAACTTTAGTCAAGTCCTGATTAAAAGTTGTCACCTTTAAAGCGTATTACCACCTCACAAGAACCGCCATCTATTACAAAGACATTCTGCCTGCTACCCCTACGTCATTCCCTCGGAAGAGGGAATCCAGACAAGGCTTTTAGCCCTATACTATATCTGGACCCCCATTTGCAGAGTTTCGGGACGCTTATCAGATTAGATGGGCTATTTTGGCTTTTTACCGCTGATTACGCCTGAGTCCGTGGGGCCACGATATGAGGAAAGTTGAATATCGCTCAATCCGGCTTGTGCCATCATATCGACAAGGTCCTGTTGCGCATAGGATCTTCCTTCGGGCGTACCGGCAAGCATGTTCAACGAAAAAAGGGCGGCAAACATGGGCCCGTCTCTGGTGTCGTCCAGGATAAAATCGTGGATCAATAATATACCGCCTGGCTCCAGCACCGCTACAGCCTTTTGAATCATGTCTTGACATGCCGCCGGTCCTTCCCCGTGTAGAATATGCGACATCCAAACGGCGTCATACCGACCTTGTAATGGCTGCGTGACATAATCGCCGGCCATAAAGGAAATGCGTTCGCTTAGCCCGAATCTGGAAATAGTTTTTTCTGCATAAGGCTGGGTGGTCGGCAGATCAAAAACAACCGCTTTCAATTGCGGATTCTTCTGACAAAAATGAATCGCATAGGTGCCGGGACCGCCACCCAAGTCCAGCAGTCGCCTATTCTCCGATAGATCTATAGTCTCGACCAATCCGGGGGCTTGCAGCATGGCATTGTTGAACATCCCCATGAGAAAAGCCTCGCGTACGGATTCATCACTAAAAGAAGTGCGGGTCCTTGTCGGCGTCCCTGAAATAACGGCTTGATCCAGCTTAGACCAGGATGACATCAGATGGTGATGATGCAGGATCATGTAGCCCAGGTAGGTTTTAGAATTTTTGCGTAAAAATCGACCTGCCGATTCAACATTGAGAAACGTATCGTCCTTCTTGGCCAGAAGCCCAATGGCCACAAGCGCGTTGAGCAGGCGGTCGGCAGCGTCGTCGTCGGCCCCTATTTTTTCGGCAATCATTTTGCCGGTCATGGCGTCATCGCCAATGGCCGTGAATATGTCCAGTTTTACAGCGGTATGCAGTACACATGTTTTCCAGTAATAACCGGAAAGCTCCAATAATGTGCCTGGATTCCAATTCTGTTTATCCATATTTCACCTCTAATTTTAATGGAAGCTATTTCAAAAATAAGATTTTGGTTCAAACTCAAGGCAGGCTCATGTTTCAAACCGGAGGAATACTTCAGAAGTGGTACTTAACCACTGCTGGTATTATTGATGAGTTGAAACATGAGACCAACGCCGAGATTGTGCCAACAGATATTTTTGAGACAGTTTCTAATGATTGGACCGGAGCTTCTTTTAATACCGGACAATTAAATTTCTGACAAGAATATTCAAAGGGATGCATTTTTTGATCAAACTGGACTTCAAAACTAATAATATTCTCTTATCACAGGGTTGGCCTAACTTGTGATATCTGACTGATAGGTGCAAATATGCTGCAATCAAGGAATTCATACACTGCTTTCATCTGGATCTAAAGATTTATATCCAACCATTGATGGAATATAGGCCAATCGCTAATTTAATTACTAAACTTTAATTTACTCATTTTTGACGTAGAAAACTAAAGTTTCCCTTTGATTTGTCGATGTAGGAATTAGTTATATTAACCTCAAAGGGAGAATGGCATGCATCGAAAACCAATTATTTTATTATGCTTTGTCTTTTTAGTACCATATATTGCAAATGCATATGACACTTTGTCGTTTGACATTGACCAGGTATATTACGAAGATGAATATCGCACATTCGACATGGATTTCAGCCAAGGGACAAAGGATTCTACAACTGGGAGCTTAGATCTTACTGATTCGTGGAGCAGTAACACAGGAAGCGGCACCAACCCAGGCATGAATTTCCATCCAGCTGACGGAGATGGAAATTTATTTAATATTGACACTACGGAAGGGCTTTATCAGGTTTCCATTCCGAAGCCACTAGATAGCAAACCTACAATGCCCGAGTCTGATTCAATCGATTGGGAAACTGTATCAAAATATATCGATGAAGGGACTGATATAGACAATCGAGGAGGCAATGCATCGGCGAATATCGAGTATGTCAAACTTGCTTACAATTCTGATAAGACTCATTTGAAAATATATTTTAAGGTTACAGACGAAACCGATTTATCAAACGTTGGATTCCGATTTGTTTTTTTCCCGATTGGAAACCGAGGCAGTTACGGATTCGATAGCTACATGGAAGATAATTACCCATTCGGCGCTCGGAAGTATATGATTGTAGACCTTGGTGAAATCACCGCTAATTCAGGGTCAGTGGAAAAGTTTAAGATTACTGATGAAGGGATCAAGGTTTTGATGCCAGACTCTGTTTCTACATGCACCCGCAGTGGTAATACTTTTGAGGTTACACTTGCTATTGTGAAGGATGACGAATCTGTAATCGACCTATCAGTCGAAGAGTTTTTAATGGAGGGAGTCTCTTATTCCGATCCTGCTGGAAATCCGCAAAAACAAGACACTTATAGTCCCCGTCTTCTGTATACCAGGGCAGGGGGTGAATTTACCGCGACGTCCATTGATTTTGATGGTCAGGATCCATCCAACCATTATTTTCTCGCCGCTCGTCTTAGGAACTTCGACGCTTTTTCATCAGATCGCGCCAATTTTTTTACGGTAGGAATGTATAACAATGGTGTTAGCGGTTACAATGATGCCCCCCAGGTGTCCATCAGCGGAAAGTGGGTGAAAGGTTTTTTTAATGGGAAAAAATACGATAGCAGCTTTTTGTTTGATAGCCGGGTATTTGACAATGAAAATTCTGTTACCGGGGTCTGGCTGAACGATGAAGCTGTAGAGGTTTCTGGCGTTTCTCCGGAAAATTCAATAATAGACATAGCAATGCAGACCTCTGAAAATGGAATGAAGTTAAGCTTATACTATCGGATTAGTTCCGAAGGAGAGGAGCCAGCAGATGTCAGCAACCTGGACGACACTTGGGAATTATTCAATACATTTGAAATTACCGGCAGCCGTCCATTTTACGGTTATAAAATTAACAAGGGTGTCGTTTTCATCGGCTCAGACGCAATTTCATACCCGGTAGAAATGCCCAACTGGGGTAATGAGGATAACGATGCGGAAGTGGTTGATACCGAATTCGATACCGCTTCTGCGGAAGAACTTGAAAATGATTATCATTTGACTGATTTTCAGCCGATTGCGCCAAAAGAAATCGTTGAAGTTACCTGTGACCCTGGAGAAAAAGTAGTTCTTCGTTATCTTGTAAATGGTTTTAATAAAGAATTAGCAAAACTGATGGTATACAAACTGAAAAATGGTAATCATCTACAGTTTAAAAATTATGTGAACGAACCTGATCCAGAGACAATTGAATCAGGTGATTGGTGGATCACAGAATACGGTGATAACGCTGATAATGCGATAGATAGCCGTGGTGATCTTGAAAAAGGCAACCGTTATGTCCTTTACTTTGTCGTGCAGGATAATGATGGAGAATATGATTTAGATGATAGAGAAGGGATAATTTTTGATCCAACTGTATTCGGAGAATATTCTGGAACGAATGATCCTGGTGATGGCTCTGGAGGAGGAAATGGCTGTTTTATTAACTTACTGGGATTCAAGTAGACAGTGGTATTATTAAATGTCTTATTGATATTCTCTATCAAAAATATTTGAACGAATGCCAGTAGACAAAAAAGATTATCAATGCTTGTCTATTAATTCTAAACCCTCCGATCATTGGAAAAATATCATGAGTTTATTGATATTCGATCGACGGTTTTGAAAAAAGTTCAAACTCAAGTGCGTATTGCATAACGCCGCTTGTCCCGTCTTAGCTCAGAGAGCGCCCGTCCTCCGCAGTAGCCTGCTACGGAGGATGGAAAGTCGGAAAGTTGGGCATTTTGCGAAACCGTCCTTAGAAGTATATCTTGATTCTGAAGAACCCACCTACGCCGCTTTCCCCAAACTCGGTTTCCTTCTCACCCCATGGAATCAATCCCACCAGATTCAATTCGGTATTGTCATTGAAACTGTAGCCAAACCAGGGATAAACAATGCCACTGCCGTCGTTGATATTGAACAGTACGTAGTTGGACCAATTCAAAAGCTCGGTCAGCGGATAGCGTTGCCCCAGGAAAACATAGTCCTGCGCCAGGTTCTCCCCGTCGGCGTCCAAAAGCCGCATCCAGTCGTTGATATCGTAGGCGTCCGCATCTGTTTCGCCATTTTCATTGCGATAATATTCGACCATCAGGTAGAATTCGCTTTGAAAGGTATAATCGAGTCCCACCAAATACTGGCCATAATCATCGCTGTCTTCCATTTGGTTGTGGGCCCCTTCGCCCCAAAAGCCCAAACCCAGGATTTCACCCGAAAAATCACCACCGTAAAGCCTGCGCCGCTCTACGGACTCCGTGAAGGAAAAATAGTCAAAATCTTCCTGCTGTTTTTCTACAAAACTGATTGAAAGATCAAAGCCCAGAAAATGCTGTTTCACTTTGGCGGCTTTGGTGGATGCCTCCCAGTCGTCACCGGAGCTCAGGATGCCGGTGAGCATGCCCTCTTCGCCAAAAGGCACTTCCAGCTTGTATGCTTCCACACCCGGTTTTTCATAGGTTGGATCGAGTATGTTTTTCTGGTTGAATATATCGGTGGGATTCCAGGTATACCCGCTGCCCCAGGGAAGCTGCTGCTTTCCAACCCGAATGGTTGCTTTTTGCAAATAGATCGTCACATAGGCGTTGTCCAAAAAATTTTCATCTTCGTATTCAAATGCAAATTCAGGCCGTAAAGAATCTTCCGAAGCCCCCATCTCATCAGCGTAATCCTCGATAACGCCATCGGGAAGAAAATCGAACGCATTGAACTCTGTTTCCCCGTGAAAGGTCCGATAGATATAGTCGCCGTTGAAACTGACATTCTCGCTGACCTCGGCCGACAAATCCAAACGCAGCTTGTTGTAGTCCTGAAGAAAGGTCTCGTCGCGCAACTCCTGAACCGTCAACTGGTTTTCATAATACCCCGAAAATTCCAGTTCCTGACCCATGGACCCGGCGGCAAATGGAATGATGAATAACAATACGCCAAATGTTTTGCGAAACATGCTCCTTCTCCTCATGCGGACAAGCCGCAACAATCGCTATCGAAATCGCTATCGGGATCGGGATCGAATTCTAAGTTATAAAAACATACGATTTCGATTTCGATCCCGATCCCGATAGCGATCCCGATAGCGATGATATGATCCGCCACCAAAATGTTTGCGTTACAAGATCACTTATAACTTTATTAACGCTTGTACGAATCTTATCACCTACGTTTCAAATTTTTGGTCGTAAACACATTATCTTTAATCTCAATATCAAACTTTATCTCCAATGTTTCCATGGCAGTCTGGCCGCCTTCCTTTAAATTAGTCATCACCAGCCTCATGGCATACCAATGGCCGTCAATATGTTGCACGTCATGGCAGTCGAGCCGTTTTAACAATTCACCATCTTCATAGTAATCGATTTTGAGCGTTATAAACTTCTTCTTGTCCGCCCATAAAATCAGTTTGGAATAATGAGGGCCCTTCTCGGTGGGAATCAACTCAAATTTATAGCAGGGTTGCCCGGATACCTTTTCTTCTCCCATGAGCGTGTAGGTATAGTCTTCCTCGATTTTGCCGCCGGACATATCCTCATATGCAAAATCACTCCCCTGCACTTTCTGCCGTTTGGCATGGCTGGCGAGATGCCGTACCCGGTCGGTTTTGGGTGTGTAAAACCAGATGTCATCCCCATCGTTCAGCATCAGGATTTTATCACCCTTGACCCGTTTGGGGGATGTGTAGATCATCAACTGTTTGTCATTCATGTCTTTGGTAAATGCTTTCATCCCCAAAGTCCTTTTCTTGCCACCGGATGTTGTGATGATCTGTTTGGCAACGCTTTCACTCGAAGCAACCCGCTCGGTTGCATCGATGCGGTTGATGATTTCCCGGGGTGATAGCTCCTGGGCCTGGACCGTATTCATGGCCGTCAATAATATAACGCTTATTATAAATATTCTCCGCATACCTGACTCCTTTATTATTTCTACGTACAAGCCCAAATGACAGTAAAACTCTCAGGGTTCAAAATATGAAAAGCGGATGATGTAAGCAGGATAAACCTATTAGATCGAGGCTTTTCCTGGATCCCCGATTCCTCGGGGATGACAAACGGTTTATTCGTTTTACCGGCAGCTTTTATGTTTTTAACCTTTCGCGTCATTCCCTCGGAAGAGGGGCACGAAGTGAAGCTTTAGCGCTATCCAATAAAGGCTATTGGCTGTCAGCAATCGGCTATTTCTATACACCCATCCCCTCTTCCGAAGGGACTAGTTTTCATAGGGATGATAACCGAAGGCCGGGATGCTGGGATGCTGCAACCCACAACCCGAAACACCACACACAAAACACCAAACCCAAAATACGCAAGTCCGCCTTCAACTATATTCACTATTCTTTATTCTACGATTCACCGCTTATAGCCTTTTCTGGTTGCGGCATTTTCGCGTTGTGTCTTTCCAACGATTTCTCTGTCAACTTCAACAGTGCCGGCAGAACGAGTATGGACGCAAAAAAACAGGTGCCCACACCGATAAACAAGGCACTGCCCATGCTGCCCAGCCCCCGATAGGTAGCAAAAATAAGAGATCCAAAGGCCAACATCGTGGTGAGTGATGTCAGCATGACCGCTTTGCCGGTACTGGTAAATACTGTCCGGATATTCCCGGCACCTTCCACCCGATAGCGATGCAGGATATGAACTCCATCATCGATGCCGATGCCCAAAATCAAGGGGATGACGATGACATTCAACATGGTCAATTGTTGCCCGATCAACTGCATGATACCGACCATCCAGATAGCACCGACAACGAGCGGCACCATGGCCATCAGGGTCAATTTTAAATTTCTAAAATCCCAGAGCAGCAGTACGAAAACAACCATTAGGGTCAATGTTGCGGCAATCCGACCATCTTCGGCGATTATTCCGATAAGAATATAAAATATACTCGGAATCCCGGTAACCCGCTTTTCTATTTTGTGCATCTGGTGGGTGAAGCGTTCCAGAAAGACAATGTTCTTCCAGACGCCCTCTTTGGGATAAATGGTCAACAAAAAATTGTTGCCGTCACGGCTTACAAAACGCTTCAAAATATTCGGGGGCAGGTCATTTACCGCAATCGAATTGGTCGAGGCCATTCCCAAAGCTGTCTGACGGAAATGGGGCTCATAGTGATCCTGAAATCGATTCAAATTAGTAGCGCTTCTGATTTGATCTGTTTTGAGCTGCTCGACCAGTCGCGAAATCATGGTCACATTGGCCGGATCTTCCAGGTCGCCGATGAGTTGGCGACACTTCTCATCCACCTTGTCCTGCCCGCCCAGGTAGGCCAACTGCGCCAATTCAATGACATTGTCCTCCACCCGATAGAGTTCGGCAAATAAATCATCCAAGCGATCAGCTGAAAACGGAGCAATACTGCGATTGTTTGTCAGGCTGTCCCGGATTTCCTGAATGTGGGGAACTCTTTTCTTTTGCTGCGCCTGGGAGGGGACAAACTCCGATATGCTGGTGACCATGCCGATCATTTTAAGTTTTTTGGCTGTCTCGGCAATTCTGCGGGCCTCCTCCACCGATGGGGTCGTGACCAGGGCAAAATCCGGCGTCACATCAAATTCTACCTCCATTTCATCCTGCAGCTTGATGGAGGTTAAGCCCACCGGCTCCATATTCAAATAATTGTAGTCGAATGTAATCTGCAGAGCCGAATAGAGCATCAAGATTGTAAAAACAGCGCCCGCACCCAGAGCGACGATGGGATTGCGCGCCACGGCCACACTAATCGCACCCAAAAAGTTAAACTCCGTTGATTTAGCGGTATATTTTTCCTTTCGAAGCCTGATTAACAGCTTGTCTCGCAGGGAAAGCATTGCCGGTAAAACGAATATTGCCGCCAGCATGCAAAAAAGTACACCGCTGCCGGCCACAATACCAAACTCCCGCATGCCGGCTGTCTCCGAAACCGTCAGGGTCAAAAATGCACAGGCCGTGGTCAGCCCGCCCGTGATCACACCGTTGCCGGACTTTAATAAGGCCTGACGCAGGGAGTCACCAATGGAATAACCGGCAGCACGGTTTTCGGTATATACCGAAATGACATGAATTGAGAAGTCGACGCCCAGGCCCAGTAAAATGACCGAAAACATGGACGTCATGATGTTCAACCGACCAACAACGATAGACACAAAACCGCCAGTCCAGATAATGCCGAAAATCAGGCTGAGTCCGGCAATAATCGGCGCCACCCACATGCGGAAGGAAACAATAAAAAGGACGATAATCAGGACAAACGCAATGATGGAAGTCACATACGCATCTTCATTGAATGCCACGGTTTCATCTCGGGCCAGGGCCATGGTACCGGTGGTTCCGGCAAAAATACTGGGGTATTTTTCAGCCACTTGGTGAATCAACGCATCAATCGAATCCTCGGCTAAAATCACCTTGTCTACTTCGTTTAAAGAAAAGGTCGGTTGGGCGAACAGGAGCAGCATATCCTTATCCTGGGAAATCAGGTATTCATCGCCGATCAGGAATCGTTCCACCGCAGTTTTGGCCGTTTCAACATGCAGGCCTTCGCCCTGGGAGGCATATTGACCTAAAGTTTTGAGCCAGAATTGAACCCCATCCAAAAACATGATGGCATTGTTTTCCCGCTCTTTGGTGGAAATGCTGTCCTCATCGTAAACATAGGTCTTTTCAAAACTGTCGTTGATATGGCTGAGCAGCGGTGCCAGACTGAGATCTTTGTAGATGTCCTTGCTGTTGTTTAAATCTTTGGCCTTTTGCAGCATGAATCCGTGTTCCAGGTAAAAATCACGCTCCAGTTTATAATCGACCCGTTGAACAAATTCGGTCATGGCTTCGATTTGGGGTGCCAATTCATCCGCAAATTGCTTGAGCTCATCTTCCTTGCCTCTGGCGGCAACAATAATCAGCGTGGCTGTACTGAAATCATCCACAATCCGGTTGAATTCCCGGACCATGGGGTGTTTTTGCGGCATCAAATTTTTAAAGTGCATTTCTATTTTTAATTGTTGCATCAATCCGGCCGAGACTGCGGTGAGGATCACCGCGATGGCCACCACCCATACCGCTTTACGGTCGGCTAATTCGGCAATTTGGGACAGTAGTTTGGTTCTCATTTTTTAAATCCTTCAAATACCAGTTTGACCTGCTTTTCGAATTCCTGTTTTGTCGATTTGATATCCATATCCGCAAGCATGATGAAACTCATCATCCAGGATATGAAGAGGACATAGACGGTCGAGGCGATTTCCCGGGCCGACACCTCATTTGAAATCATGTCCCGATTTTGCATTTGTTCACAGATAGACTCCAATTCGCCGGCAATTTTCATATCCAGGGCATAGGCCCGTTCAAATAGATTGGGTTCCTTAAAAAGCGCCGAAAACCACCCACGCCAGATGGCCTTGTCAAAAATCATGAACTCGTCGAAATAGCCGTAAATATAGCTATATAGGGTTTTAACCGGATCGTTTTCATATATGATTTCATCCGGCTTCTTTTCAATACATATATCCGCCACCAGGTTGAGCAAAATATCGTTTTTAGACGAAAAATAGTTATAAATAGTACCGACGCCCACCTCGGCCTGGTCAGCGATATCGCCAATGGTGGTGTCCGCATATCCTTTATTTTGAAAAAGCGCGGTGGCTGATCCAATGATGCGCTTTCTGCGTTTCTGTTTCTTCTTGTCCATCAAACTGATTTTTTCTGCCATTGCATACCCCCAAGAACTGTGAACCCGATCATTTATGAACATATTCATTTATGAATACATTCATATTATAAGAACAGTATAGGCCGCGTCAAGAACTTTAAAATAAAACCTCATAAGACCAAAAATTAAGTGCTCAACTTTCGGCTTTCGAAACTTGAGTTAGGTATTCCTACAAAAGCGACACGAAATGGATCTCGCCAGTCGATTTATTTTGATTTTATTTCAAGAATTCTTCTCTGATATATTTTTCGGCAAGTGCGTAGCTATCGTGCCTGGCAAGTTTTTCAGCCAGGGATCTACACCTTTGTTGCATACCTGCATCTGATATTGCCGCATTGATGGCATTCGCCAGTCGCCTGGCAGTCAGGTGTTTGCGCCAAATGGATTGGGGCGCGATACCGAACTGGGGAATCTGCTCGGCAAAATAGTATTGGTCGGTCATATGGGGAATGATGATTTGGGGAACGCCGGCCCGAGCGGCGGTGGCGGTTGTACCGCTGCCGCCATGATGGATAATGGCGGCCATTTTTGGGAAAAGCAAGGCATGATCGCATTTCCCGAGTACATAGCAATCCGGATTCGTTTCTACCTCAGAACCTAGTTTAGCCCATCCGCTGGAGAGTACAATTCGTTGACCGGCGATTTTGGCCGCTTCTGTGACGATCTGCGTTGTTTTTGCAGGCTCATGGGCAGTCATACTGCCAAAACCCACATACACCGGTTTCGAACCGGCGGCAATGAACCGAAGCAAGTCCGCATCCAGGTCCTCGTGCTTGTGCATCGGCAGATAGCCGATATGATAGCAGGTTTGGCGTAGATCAGATGGCACAGCCGTATACTCTCTGTCGCATAGCAGCAATATTTTATGGCCCAGTATGTGCTCCCAGCAATCCCGGATAGGTTTAAGCCCCAACTTATTCCTGTTTGCATTAATGCAGGACCGGTATGAGACATTGACAAGAGTCTTAAAACAATACCAGCTTATTCGATTGAGCAAAGGCGAATGACGATGATTTTTCACAAATAAGGCGGGATGTTGGCTGGACTCTAACACCTGGGGACAATAGGCCATATATCCGAACGGCTTGTTCAGTGCCTCGGCGATACTGCTGGCTGCAAAGCCGAAAGTCGCACCCAGGATCAGATCCGACTCGCCGGCCTTTTCAGGAAACTGGTCAAATTGAATCGCCATCTCCTTGAGGACATAATCAGTTAAGGCTTTGGTCGCCTTCAGGGGTTGCCTGGTGGGATCCGGGGCTCGGGCTACGAAGGCTTCGTTGTCCTCGCCAATGGGGATAAACCGGCAATCATATGCGTCTGCCAGATCTTTGATATTCAATCCACCGCAGATGGTCACATCGTAACCATGCATGTTCAGATAAGACGACAATGCTACGGCCGGCTGTACATCTCCCCGGGTACCGCTTGCCAGCACGATGATTTTCGGCATGCTCCCCCTTTTGGTGGGATGACCTTCGTAATGCGATACGATCATGTCTCCGGCAATGGCACCTAATACCGTTGCCTCCTGTCGCTATGCGAAATTCATGAAAGCCGATGAATGCCAAATTACAATAAAGCAGCTTCCTGCCCGGCAATCCGACCGAAGACCAGGCAGTCGATAATGGCACAACTTCCCAATCGGCAGGCACCGTGTACACCCCCGGCCACCTCACCGGCTGCGTAGAAACCATTTATGGGCTGCTGATCCAAATCCAATACCTGCGCGTGGGCATTAATCAGAATGCCGCCCATGGTGTAGTGTACCTTGGGCCACACCCGCATGGCATAAAAGGGTGCCTGCTGAATAGGTGTGGCTTTTTCCGAAATCGGCTTGCCAAAATCGAGATCGTATTTGTCGTTCACAAATTGGTTGTAGCGTGAGACAGTCTCTTCCAGAACTTCAGCCGGCATATTGTACGCGGCGGCCAGTTGCTTTAGGCTGTCAAACTGCTTAACCACGCCTTTACGCACACAATGCGCAATCCCAAACCCGGATGATTCAATTCCCATTTGATCCACCAGGCACACACAGGGATGCCCGGTGTTTAATAATGCATCCGCCCGGATTTTGCGATCAGCCATCTCGTTGACCAGACGGCAGCCTGTCTCCGGGTCCACGATGATACCGTAGGGAAAGGCAATGTAGCTGGAGAAGTCCGGTCCGATACCGTAGCCCTTTTCATCCGGGCAGGCCCAGGGACCCAATTGAATCCAGGATAGGTGCACCGGCAAGGCGCCGATGCGGATGGCCTCTCGTAAAGCACCGCCGGTGGTGGAATATTTATTGGTACTGCCGATTCCGGCATCAAGCCGGGGATCCTGCGCACTTCGGAAATGGATGTCATTGCCGAATCCTCCTGTCGCCAGTATCAATGCCTTGCGGGCCTTTATGCTTCTGACCTTTCCCGATGTATTGTCCGGATATTGATATCCTCGGCGTATTTGGACACCTTTTACGCGGCCGGAGTGATACCTATATATTTTTTGTAAATAAGTCTTTGTTTTAATCTCAACCCCAAGCTGCCGGGCCTTTTTCAATTGCTGTTTGATGATGTCCGAACCGCTGCGGTTTATGGTGGCGTGCGAACGTGCCAGCGAGTGTCCGCCAAACCGGTCAACTCGCTCCTGATATTCGACCTCCAGAAAATCCCGTGTCCACTCAAATGTCTCGTTTGATTTACGGGTCACGATCCGGACCAACTCAGGTTGGTTTAATCCCAGACCGGCGGCCAGCATATCCTGGTACATAAGCTCAGGAGAATCTTCGATTCCTGCCTCGCTCTGAAAATCAGTGCCCGCCGCAGCTACGCAGCCGTCACTGATAGTGGAGTTGCCGCCAAATCCTTTCATCTTTTCCAAAACCATGACACTGCAACCTGCCAGCCGGGCCTCGATGGCGGCTGCCAACCCGGCAAAACCGCTGCCGACAACGACAACGTCTGTTTCCAGATCCCAGGCGATGCTCATCTCATCATTATCCATCTCAGTTCCTCTGTGCTTATCTGTACGCGCGGCAACTTCGCGTCCCGCATCATGCCTTATTTTCTTGGCGCCGTCAGCGGATTGACTCGCGAAGAGCCTTATTAAGAGATTTCAATTCATCAGATAAGGCTTGGTATACTTTCTTTTTAGGCTTTTTACCCATCTTTTGCAGTATGGCTATCACATTGTCGGCCTTTTTATTGAGTTCCTTAGCTTTTTTCCTGGGCAGATTTTTCTCCAGTTGATCCAACTTACCGGCATGCTGTTTCAACTTGATCGACCTTTTTTTAATATCTACGCACAGTTTTTGTTTGTTCTTGCCTAAATCTTTTGCTTTAAGTTTTACCCGTTTCCGGCTTTTGTTTAGCTCTTTGATCTTTTTTTGCAGTTTCCGGTTCGGTTTGGCTGTTTTCTTTTTCTTTACATCTTTAGTCTTTTCGGGTGCCTTTTCCGCAGGAGGGGCATATACTTCAACGACCGCGTCTTTGATCTGCTTGGCATAATGTCTACCGATGTTCTTCACCTGGGCCAATTTCCCCAACGGCGTTTCAAAAAGCTGCTTGAAAGTGGTAATGCCGGATTCATAGAGCAATTTCATACGCGCAGAGCCAATATACCTTACTTTTGTGAGGTCGTCCTTTTTCATGGCAATCTCCTTTTCTGGCATGCAAACCAGCGATCACCGATATAGATGTTGCTCGCTGGTTTGGATCAAAAATTTTGATTCATCTCAAAGGTATCAATTTACCTCAACGTTGCAAAAGTCTGAGGGCTTCAGAGTCAAGGCGTCTTGAGGGATGACTTCGCCAAAACAACCCCGACATGTCTCAACCGAAACCAAGACGTAGTGATTTACCCTGTCCAGTCCTAGCTCGCAGAGCGAAGTCGGATTCAAACCCTCAGCAACGCAGAATCTGAAGTCCTCAGGCTTTCCCGAAGGGTAAACAACATGGCAAAATAGATACTATCCTCAGAATTCACCAGGAGTTGCATCCGGGAAGCGCCACTATTAACATGATATTTCATATAATAACAATTGATTATCTATACCCTGCCAGGTTGTTTATGCAACTATGAGGTTTATATGGCGTCGGATGTTATATCTCCTGAAACATTATCAACGATAACCGGATTCTCGAAATAAGTTACGTTTGGCAGGGTACCGTATTTATCCTGGATGAACTCGCGCCATTCCTTTGTGTAAAGTCGTTCGGCATCTTCCTGAGAATTCCAGATATACACACCTCCGGCGGTAAGGCCATCCTGGGACAATATATAGTGTTTGCGAACTAGCCCCTCGACCTCCCTGTATTTAGGTGCTGTGCTCATAAAAGTCTCGCACGCCGCATCACGCGTAATCGGATTGGGAAGTTTTATTTGAACCAGTACCGCGATCATGTGGCCCTCCTGTCTATGTAATTTAAACCGGAAATGATTAAATTAGAGTATTAATCCTGAAAACGCTCAATCTTAAATATTACCGGTCTAAACAAATCTGTGCAACTGGCTAAAATAGTGTCTTCATCTTGCATGAACTTGAATTTTCCGCCGGATGCAATCGCAATAATGTAGGTCCGAATGTCTGCCCAGGCAGAGGCGCACATCCCCTCAGGCTTCTCGTATGGATTTTCCACCACAAACTCCTGGCCATCATCCATCTTATCACATACTTTTATCCAATCGGGATTTGCCAAGTATTCATTTCCCAAATCCGGGTGCAGCATTCTTTTAACCACGGTTACCTTGCATTTATGAAACATCGCGCATTCCTTAGTTTTGATTCTGGTAGAAGATGAGAATAAGACGGCTTAATTGAACAAATAAGCCAACGGCCCCCTGTACAATCTTTACAATCAGGCATTCTTTATTGTCTGGGATCGTTTGGTTTGCCCCAAGACAGACATAACCGTTGCCACCATGGAAGAAACGTCGCCCATATTTGCAGGAATAATCATCGTATTATTTTCCTTTGCCAGTTTACCAAATTCGGCTATGTACTTTTCAGCTACTCTAAGATTAGCTGCTGTTTCTCCACCTTCTAATTCTAAAGATTCAGCGATTTTCTTGATCCCTTCAGAAGTCGCCTGTGCAACGAGCCAGATCTCTTTTGCTTGCCCTTCAGCTTCATTGATCCGTTTTTGCTTTTCCCCCTCAGACACCTCTATGGCCTCCTTCTTGAGACCTTCTGCCCGGTTTATCCTGGCCTGGCGATCGCCTTCAGACGTGGCAATTGCAGCCCGTTTTTCCCTTTCGGCTTTCATCTGTTTTTCCATAGCGTCCATTACTGTCTGCGGCGGCGTTATATCTTTAATTTCATAGCGCAAGACCTTAACCCCCCAATTTTGGGCGGCCTCATCGATTGCAGCAACCACCTGTTGATTAAGGCTTTCGCGTTCCTCAAAAGTCCGGTCCAATTCAATTTTCCCGATCACCGAGCGCAGAGATGTTTGGGCTAGCTGGCTAGCTGCGATCTTGTAATCATCGATGCCGTAGGCGGAAAGCTTGCTGTCGACGACTTGTAGATAGAGGACGCCATCCACGGAAACAGATACGTTATCTGTTGTGATACAATCTTGCGACGGAATATCCAATACTTCCTCTTTGAGGGACCGTTTATATGCTACTTTGTCAAGAAATGGCACCAGAATATGAAAGCCGGCTCCCAGAGATTTTTTATACTTGCCAAGCCTCTCAATGATAAATTCCGACCTTTGCGGAACCACAACAGCGGTTTTTATCAACAATACGATTATAATTACGGTCAGCGCACCGACAACAATCAATGATTCGTTCATTCCCCCTCCTTATCCAAGCTTTACCCGTAAAGTCAGGCCGTCCTCCGATTCTTGTTTTTCTATTACAACCGATTCCCCTTCTTTTATTTCCGTATCCGAAACAGCTCTCCAAAAACTCCCCATAACTTTTATTTCACCTGGGATATTCGGGGAAATCGATTTTGTTACCAAAGCTGTTTTTCCTATTTTCGAATCTGCATAGCTGTCATCAACGTAATTACGGGACTTACCTTTGAATATTTCCAAGCTGTACTTTCGTAGTGTAAAAAGCAGAATTAAAGATGAAGCCACAAAAACAATAAGTTGGATTGTTAAGCCTATATCTATTGACAAAGCTGCGATTGCGGTGAGCCAACTTCCAGCCGTGAAAAAAATCATGATGAAACCAGGAGATGTTAACTCCAATATTAGAAAAACAACACCCACAAAAAACCAAATCAGAGACGGAGAAATGGCCATATTAACCTCCTATTTAAATTCCTTTAAATCCTATTAGCAAATCGAACCTTTAATAGAGACCAAAATAAATAAAAAACGATCATGTCGTCGTCTTTCACGGAACGTTAGGCTGCAGCTAATATCGGAGTTCCGGGCACGGCGCATCTTCTGGATCAGGTTTCCCTTTTTCACCTTTAATATGCTGCTGTCAACGACCACGGACCTTGTCGGTGGCTTATGATTGGAGTCAAGAATGAAGACCCGACCTCATTATTTTTTAGTCTCTAACCCGGTTAGCCGGCGAAAAAGCTGATGGCAAGTAAAACGGGCGTGGCCAAATTGATAATAACGTTCATGCCCATTGACGGAATCAAAGCCGGTGTGCTTTCGGCGTTTTGCTTTGCGCCCTGATATACACGCCAAGCCATGAAGGCAGTGACCAACGCAATCGCGCTCAGCCCCGGCAACAGTGAAAGCAATATGCCAAAAATTATTGAGAGGTATGCCAAGGCCAAAAGTATGCCATACAGGATACTGCTTCGCCTGTACCCGATGGCAATGGGGAAATGCCTTCGTCCAACGCTCCGGTCGGGTTCAACGTCAGGAAATTGATTGAGCAACAGCAAATCGCTGACCAGAAAGGTAGGTACAAGCGCGGCAATAAAGGATGTCCAACTATAGGTGCCCGTTAGGGCAAAGTGAGTCCCCATCACCATAAGAATGCCGAATCCCAATCCTGGGGCGAGCAGGCACAGGATTGGGTGTTTGACCCACAAGATCGTATAGGTGACCAGGAGAAGCAGTCCGAGCAGACCGATGGGCAGCAACTGCCATCCTTGCAGCCATACGAAATATATTCCAATCGCGGCCGTAATCGCAAATGTTATCAACGCAAGCCAAAAAGATGTGCTTTCCATTTTCGGATTGGCCGGCAAAGCGCCGCTTCCGCCGCTGAAGGGTGTGCGCGATGTTTTTGTATCCAGACCACTTTTGAAGTCGAAATACTCGTTGAATACGTTAACGCAGATGTGAGCTGATAGAGCGCCGATTAGGACCAGCAAAATGCTCGGCCAGTTTAAGATGTGTGATTGCCAGTAGGCCGTACCGACGCCAACCGCTACACAGGCGGGTGTAAGTATTAAAAACGGCAGGCGCATGGTGCCGAGTAGCGGTATTAGTGTGTTCATATGCCTTTCACTTTCATTAATTTAAATCCCATACGTTTGGCCTCTAACCCCGCCTCTCAATTCTCTCCCAGCGCTTGCATACATTCCTGGGGCGTATTAACCATGAACATACCAACCTCCGCCATCTCAGACATTTCGAGCTTACTCTGAAGCTTGGCAGCTTTCGCATTGTCAAGACTCAGACTGGCAACCAGATAAGCAAATCCTACCGGTGTTAATCTTTCATCCGCTTTTTGGGCTACACATTTGCATACGCGTGCTTCCAAATTGGTTGATTTGAGGCAGGCTTTGCTAAAGGCATTGATGTCATTGGTGCCGCTGCTCTGGGCATAGCAATTCGATGCCATAATCAATATGAGCATCCCAAATACACTTGCAACTTTCATAATACCTCCTCTGGCTGAAGGTGAAACAGCGCTCATTTTAAAAGGAAAGAATCTGAATGGATATTTTCAGATTTTGACTTTAGTGATTAATGACCTGAAAAACAAGCAATATTTTGAGCGAGCCTTAAATACAGATTGATAGGCGCCAGGTATTTGACAACTTTAAAAAAGGAATAATTATAGGATTTTTGTTTTCGATTCTGCAGATTGGATTAAATCCGAACATGGCTTAGGAAAACGAAAAACAAACACATAAATACGACTAACCGGCGATTGCCGGAAGGAGATATAATGAAAATCAGAGGTTCCAAATCAAAACTCTCACGGCATTTGGGCACGCCCCTCACTCCCAAAGCGGCCAAAATAATGGAAAGGCGACCTTACCCGCCGGGGGAACACGGACAAACGCGTAAAAATCGTGGGAAAATGAGCGACTACAAAATGCAGCTCATTGAAAAACAGCGGCTTCGGTACCAGTACAACATCCACGAACGCCAACTGAAGAACTACGTTGCCAAGGCTACGGCCGGATCCGGCAATGCCGCGGATAAACTTATTCAAGCCCTTGAACGACGCTTGGACGCCACGGTTTACCGGGGCGGACTGGCCCGAACCATGGCCGCGGCACGTCAGTATGTCAATCACGGTCATATACGGGTTAATGCCAAGCCCATCAACATACCATCCTACCCGCTCAAACCCGGGGATGTGGTGTCGGTACGCCCGGCCAGCCGAGACATTCCCTGTTTTGTGGAAGCGGTTGCGGAAATGGTCGCCCGACCTTCTAGTGATTATCTTGAAAGATCCCAGGCAGAAATGAGTGTAGGCTTCACCCATCTTCCCAAGCGCGAGGAAGTGCCGATACCTTTTGATTTTTCACGGATAATCGAGTTTTATGCCCGCTAATTGCAGTTGTGCAAATTGGCCAATGGATTGTCTACTTCGGCTTGATCCAACGTGCCACCACAAATGCGCCCGTGTCAAGGTGCTCTTCTTGACCTGATGATTCGATGCGCTGGGCTGCATGCAGAGCTATATCTTTTTGGAAATGAATGGCGGTTTCCGTGGTGCCGGCCACCGGAGATAGACCTTGCAATTCTTCGGGGGATCGAAAGATTATGTGTTTAAAAAGGGGATGCCCGTTATTTGCGGCCTTTTGCCGGCGGCTAACCCAGGGACTCAGGGCATTAAGGGTCGCCACCACAATCACACCGCCGGGTTTGGTAATTCGGAACAATTCGTCAACGGCGGTCCGGGCATCTTTAATGAATTCGATGGCGGTGATGGAAATTGATTTGTCAAATACATTGTCACCAAATGGAAGCTTAAGCATGTCGGCTTGTACAGGCTGGAAAGACCGGCCGTTCAATCGTTTCTGTGCACCCCGCAGCATGGAGATGGCCAATTCCAATCCGACAACGCGAACACCTGCATTTAAAATGTCGGCGGTAAAGATTCCTGTACCACACCCCGCATCCAGAATCAGCTCCCCTGGCCCGGGCTTCAACATCTTGAGGATTAGATCACTCTCATATCCCTTGATCAGCCTGCCGATGGGTGTTTCAAACCACTGGTCATATTTTTCCGGCCACTCGTCAAACAATTCCGCCATAGCCATGCTTCCATATACATCGCCGCTCCGGTAGAGCTGATTCAACCACCGACATGTCTACCACCTATCTTAGAATGAATATTGGGTCCTCTGGTATTGGGATCGGCAGAAAGTAAGCAACGCATCCACCTGATTATATAAACATTTTGAACCGCTTGACCATGCCGCCACAAGGAATCAGATTATTTTGAGATAGGCTTGTAGCGGGCCTATACAGCAACGAAACCTGGCACAAAGACCTATTGCGGAAGTTCATTTTTGGCATCATCCAGAACTTTCCGTACTTTCCAGGCCAGTTCTGCCGTTCGAATTGGTTTCATTGCAAACGCTTTGACCCCCAAGTCCATGGCTGTTGATTCGTCAAGGCGGTCACTGTGACCGGTACACAACATGATGGGTATGCCCGGTCGGATTTTAATCATTTCCCGGGCTAAACGATCGCCCGGCATTTCGGGGATGGCCACATCGGAAATAACCATGTCAAAATTTTCGGGATCCTTCCGGAATATTTCCAGGGCTTCGCGGCTTTCGGTTTGTCCAACCACTTCATAGCCGAGTCGTTCCAGAATTTGTTTCACCAATTTTACGAGGGACGCCTCGTCATCAATAAACAATATCCGCTCTGTTCCGGACGGTAGGTCTCCCGGCTTCCTTCTCTCAATAAGCGCAATTTCCTGGGTAACCGGAAACATTAGCTCGATTGTTGTCCCCAGTCCGGTTTCACTGTTTACAGTAACGCCACCTTCGTACTTGTTCATGATGCCGTATACCACCGCCAGCCCCATGCCCAAACCTTTATCGATTTCCTTGGTGGTAAAATAGGGATCGAATATTTGGTCTATGATTTCGGGCTCAATCCCTTTGCCATTGTCCGACCAGGTGAGCTTTACATATTTACCCGGTTTCAAGTCATCAAACTGCCTGGCAGAAAAATCGTCGTAGATTACACTTTCCAGCTTCAGCTTTAGAACCCCGCTATCTTCGGCCATGGCATGAACCGAATTGCTACACAGATTAATTAGAATTTGATTTATCTCAGTTGGATCGGCCAGTATTTTTTCTGAATTAGCCAGAATCTTCTGTTGGATATCGATATTGGTCGGAACGGTTGAACGAATCAACTTCAAGGACTCGTGGACAACGTCGCTCAAATTAATGGGTTTGCGCACCGTCTGAGTTTTACGGGAAAAGCTCATGATCTGACGGATAATGTCTCTGGCCCGTAAAGAAGCGGTTCGGATTTCTTTTAAATTCTCACCAGCGGGATTCCATTCAGGTACGTCATCAATGGCCATTTCCGTATTCCCGATGATTATTCCCAAGATATTATTAAACTCATGGGCAATTCCACCTGCCAAGGTGCCCAGAGATTCCATTTTTCGGGACTGAATCAACTGCCGCTCCAGGTTTTTTCTTTCTTTAAAAAGATCATCCAGTTCTTCCTTTATCAGCCTTATGGATTGGAATAAAAAAAACAGTGGATTGTCATCGTCTAATTTGTAGCGGGGATCTATGCCCTCTGTCTCCCAATTCAAGTTGCCAATGAATGCCATTAATCTTTCGTAGTCATCGCGCGTCACCGTCAAGGTTTTTTCCGCATCCCGGGCCGGAAGCTTTTTTACGGTCGCATGCGATTTATCATCCCGAACCAATTGAAATGCATGCCCAATATCTTTGGCAACCGTTACTCTGAAAGGCATCAGGGGCTTGGCCAAATATAAAGCCGTTTTCATAAATGTATTGGCTCCGTATACTATGTACAGGCCGATCGGAAAGCGTTGATGCCATCTTTTAAGAGACTGCATGTAATCCTTGCGTGCCAAGCGGCTCCCACCCGTAAGCCCATTGGAATCGACGATTATATACTCTAATTTTGATCCTTCCGGCAGGTCTGCAAGGCACCGCGGGCGCATTTGATCGATGAGCGCTACATGTTCTATTTCGAGATGACCCTGGGAGCTGGAATGCAATATCGAACGGTCAATTATAACGGCCTGATTTGCATAACTCGGAGTCTTGATATCCCAATTTTTATTGGTGTGTAATTCCACCGGTTTTAAATAGTTGATGTGCGGAGCCATATATTGTTTCAAATTAATGGGCGCTTTGTTGTCTGAATCAGATTTCCTATCTGCCATCGCAACGGCGCGCTTGATCGCATGCGGGTAATGCTTCTCAACGTGGATATTCCTATTGGTCGTATTCAGACGGCTTCGCACTCTGACCGCTATGGAAATCGGGTGGGACATATTGCAGAAGATGAGGGAATACAGGCGCTTGTTGCCGATCATGGTATCGGTAAAATATTTACGTGCTTCCGAGCTTGAACCTTTTAAAAAAAAGTAATCTTCGATTTGAATATACGCTTCCGGATTATGAACCAGTGAGCTGGCAACGACATTGTTTAGGGCTAAAGAATTCTTAACACCCTGAATATCCGCATAGCCGCTGGGAAGACTGTAAATAATCGACTCATTGATTATCCAAAAATTTGCTGTGAAGGTGTCACTGACTTTTTGATTTTTCCATTCCGGCTGAGAGCTAATTCTTAAACCTGTTTCTGGACAAAAGTAAGCCATACTTGATTCCCCGGTCTATTGGAGGTCACGCTGATCCGTAGAAAAGGAACTCCGTCTACAATAGCGAACAATGCAATCTCAAGTGTATAAGTGATTTTGAATCAGAATAGGCTGATCCATTTTAACCGCTGATCTGAAAATTTTTTAGCCACGCTATCAGATGTTAATTCAAATCACAAGATAGGCATGCCGGATTGCGTCAAAATCATCGATGTGATAATGACTTGTACCAATCGGTCATCTTTTTTACCTGGATTTACTTTTGTTTAAAGTTATAATTAACAAATATTTAAGCAAGTTAACGTTATAAAAAATGCGGAGTTGTTCTCGTGGATTTTAGTCTTTGTGAGAAAATTATTGAAAACATTGGACGGGTGATGGTGGGTAAGCGGCGCCCCATCGAATTATTGCTGGTGAATCTGCTGGCCGAAGGCCATGTACTCATAGAGGACGTCCCGGGCGTAGCCAAGACCATGCTGGCCAAGTGCCTGGCCAAAAGCATCGGCGGCACGTTCAACCGGGTGCAGTTTACCCCTGACCTGATGCCTACAGATATCACCGGTTTTAACGTTTACGATCAGCAGTCGGCCCAATTCTCTTTTCGGCCGGGGCCCGTTATTACCCATGTGTTGCTGGCCGATGAGATCAACCGCACCATCCCGCGCACCCAGTCCAGCCTGCTGGAGTGCATGGAGGAACGCCAGGTCACCGTCGATGGCGAAACCCATATCCTACCCCGGCCTTTTTTTGTCATGGCCACCCAAAATCCCATCGAACTGGAGGGCACGTTTCCATTGCCGGAAGCACAATTGGATCGGTTTCTGTTAAAATTTTCCCTTGGATATCCGGATCAAGATGAGGAAATGCAAATTCTGGAGCGGTTTCAGCGAAATGACCCGCTCCAAGAAATCGATGCCGTAACGACACCCGAAGATATCAGTCGACTGCAACAAGAGAGAAGAAACATCGTCATCTCCGACCCCGTCCGCCGCTATATCACCGACATAGTCCTGGCCACCCGTGACCACGAGGCCACCGAGTTCGGAGCCAGTCCCCGCGGATCGCTGGGACTCATGCGTGCCGGTCAAGCGCTGGCTGCCCTCCGGGGTCGCGATTATACCTTGCCGGATGACATCAAGGAACTGGCCATTCCAATACTGGGTCACCGCATCTTATTGTCGGAAAAGGACAAACTACGCGGCAGCCAACCCGAACACATTCTGAAAGAAATTGTGGGAAAAATACCGGTGCCCACCGCCTAAGGATCCACCATGCAGATGGAACAGGACCTGCAAAGAGAACCAACCATATTTTCTTCCCGGTTGATCAGCTCACTAGTTGCCTTGTTACTGTTCACGGCCCTGTTGTATCGTCAGAACAACTTAGCCCTGTTAACCCTTCTGATTTTATTGCTCATGGGCGGTGCCAAAATCTGGAGCCGGATGAGTATCGCCAAAGTTTCATGCAGCATACATACGAATAAACAGCGCCTGTTTCCCGAGGAAACAGTGTCTTTAACAACCGAAATTGTAAATGCAAAGTTCCTGCCGGTATGGGTCCGCATCAACTGGTCCCATACGAGTGCCCTGGGAAGCCAAGGCGATCGGCCTCAAACCCATCAGGAAGCTGGTCTGTTATGGTATCAACGGGCTACATTTACACAGGATCTCGTTGCCCGCAAACGCGGCTGTTATCAACTGGGACCTTCCCACCTTGCCACCAGTGATGTGTTTGGGTTTTTCTCAACACGAAAGCGACAGACTGAGCAATTGGAAATCATCGTTTACCCGCGCATCGTTGCCCTGAGCGCGATTTCCATGCCCAAGCACGATTTGTTTGGCACGCCGGGAAACCAAAGCCCGGTCAAGGATCCGGTATACATAATCGGCACCCAGGATTATCAACCTGCCCGGCCTGCACGCCATATTCACTGGAAAGCCAGCGCCCGGCGTCTTAAATTGCAGGAAAAAGTATTCGAACCCTCCGAGCAAGGTAAAGTATTCATTATACTGGATGTACACTCATTTGAAAAAGAACTGGATTTTGATGCCTTTGAAGACACCCTCGAGGTGATTGCGTCCTTGTGCATCCGATTGAACCAAATGGGGCTGGCGGTGGGCTTTTTCACCAATGGCACCATAAAGGGGACCGACATTTCAAGCATAGGCGCGGGGCGGGGATCCCATCAACTCACCACCATACTTGAAATCCTCGGCCGTATCCAAATGAGAAGCCAGGGAGGGATATCATCACTCATGCAAAAGTTCCACGGGCTGCAAAGTGGCGCCAGTTGGGCTTGCTTTTGCTACCGGCCTGGTAAGACGACCGATTTGGTTGCCACTTACGCGAATACGTTCAACACCCCCATGGTACGATTTGTCTGGCAAGTGGCGTCTCCCCCGGGTGATGAACTTGATGTGGCTTTATCAGACGTGGTTCGCATCAAAGATATCCATATGGATTCATCTGAAACGACATGAGTACAAGTAAAAATATTATGTTAACGCTGGCACGCGGTGGTGTGGAGCTTTCTTGGCGCTATGCCTGGGTCGTATTTCTGACGCTGGTGTTGACACAACATCTCTTTCCATTATTACCGGCAGTTTTGGTATTGATCCTGGGTGGTCTGACAACCCGCCTGGCTGTCCGCTTTAATCTGCGTAATTTTCAAACGCTGTTGCTGCAATGGTTCGGCTTTGGACTTGTCATTTGGCTTGTTCTGTTGTGGGTCCAACACCTGAATTCTCCTGTTTTAGGTTCCGAGTGGGTCCGCCATCTATTTCTTGAATCAAAAACGCCCCCGCGATGGGTAATCCTGCTACCGTTTTTCTTTTTTATGTGGCTTTTCTGGAATGGCGGCAAGCTCCTCGCCAAAAATCCTCAAACCTATATGACAACCTGTATGCAATTCGACAAAGGCCTGGGGCTCTTTATACTTTTACTGATTATTTACGCCTTGATCGACCGTAGAACCGAGCTCAATCTGGAAGGGCAGGTATTTCACTACATGATATTGGCCTTTTTTATTTTCAGTCTGATTTCCATCGCCCTTGCTCGCAGCAACATCCAGATCCAAAAAACCTTTATGGCCGGATATCACGGTATCGGCATTATCCTGAGCACCGTGAGCGTGGCGGGTCTCTTTAGTGCCGGTACGACTCTATTAGCTTACCCTTACCTGTACCTTAAAGCGGATTCACTTCTCGTCTCACTTCAAGATATGGCCGGCCCCCTTAAACCCTACCTCATGAAAATTCTCATATTCCTGTTCGGCCCCAGGCGAATAAAGCTCTATGCGGAAATCCAGGACGAAAACATCCCCTCGCTTGAGGAGATGGGTGCACCGGTAGTGGAAGGTTGGCAGGCAACCCTGTTTAAATTTTTGGGAGTGGGTCTAGTTGCATTGCTGACTCTGGTAGCCTTGATCGTCCTGGTCTATGGGATTATACGCCTGGTACAATGGCTCTTGAAGAAAAACCACGACGGCCATGGCACTTCCTTTACAGCCATAAATATGAAACAATATCTGCAAGCTTGCCTGAAATTTCTGCTGCACATCGGCAGAAAAATTATGGCAACGGTAAAAAGCGTGGACAGTGCCGCCATAATATATTATCGAATGCTTCGCTGGGGCAAAATCAGTGGCCTGGCTGTCAGGCCCAGCGACACACCCCAGGAATATGGCCACCGTTTAATGCAAAACTTTCCGGACCTCAAAGCCGAGATCAAAATTATTGTGGCCTCATTTAATCAGGAGGTATATGGCCAAGTATCTACCGACAAAGAAGGTCTATCCCGACTGATTTCCGCCCAGCGGCGCATGCGGGGGTTAAGATACTGGCCATCGCGTCTGCATACGTGGTTGCGACACTAAACCTCATGACCATCTAAGGAACCTGGCATGCCATTTCAAATCGCTATTACATATAGCCCCACCAAAAGCCAAAAAGAGGCTATTCATGCTACGCTGGATGAAATCGCTGCAATTCAATATCTTCCCGAACTGACTGGTTCAAAACGCCTATCCGCGCTTGAGGCGGCAGATGTGATTTTGGCCAATAGCTGGTCTGCCACCGAAATCACTGCCCAGGAAACCCGGCATTTAAAAAAGGTTCGCTTGATCCAACTCATGTTTGCCGGTGCTGACAAAGTGCCGTTTGAATCCATTCCCGAGGGTATTGCTCTGGCCAGTAATGTGGGCGCTTTTGCCGAACCTCTGGCGGAACATGTACTGGCCATGACTCTTTGCCTTGCCAAGTCGATTTTACCCAGGCATCTTGAACTTGCAAAAGGTGATTTCAATCAATCCGTATACAACAAAAAAATCCAAGGCGGTATCTGCGGGATTATCGGGATGGGCGGGAATGGTGCTGCCATTGCGCGGTTGATGCAAGCTGTGGGTATGCAGGTCCACAGTATCAACCGCTCAGGAACATCGCCTGTGCCGCTCAATTTTGTGGGCAATCTGGATGATTTGGATATCCTTCTTTCCAAATCGGATATAATCGTATTGACCGTTCCACTCACCAACGACACGATCAATCTCATCGGTCGGCGCGAACTGCGGCGCATGAAGCCCGATGCCATTCTCATCAACGTAGCCCGGGGCAAGGTGATTGATCAGCAGGCGCTGTATGAGCATCTAAAAGCCACGCCAACCTTTGGGGCCGGCATTGACACGTGGTGGTCGGAACCGGGATCTCCGGATGGTTTCAAACTGAACTACCCTTTTTTCGACCTGCCCAACTTTATAGGATCACCTCATAATGCGGATGATGTGCCTGGTGCGATGACGGCAGCTTCGCAATTGGCGGCTGAGAATATCCGGCGGTTTCTGGAAGATGGAGAGATTCGGGGGAAAATAAATAGATCGGATTATATAACCTAACTGGTAGTTGGACAAGATCCTAGCGGTAACCTGCCAGCCCCTCTTGATCTTTTGATATCACAACCCTTTGAGACGGATTAAAATCTTGGTTGATATTGAAGAGATCCCATGTATTTAAAGCACCGTGTTAATAAAGATAAATATCTTACCTGAAGCATATGCATACAATAAGATTCTTTTAAACAATCAGTAATAATATCTCTAACTTAAAGACTTAAGTACGTTACGCGCCTGTTTTAAGTAAACATCCGATCCGCATTCATCAAATAGCCTCATTGCTTTTGATACATATTTATTGGCCTGATTTTTCTTTTTTAGCAACATATACAAAATACCTAAATCTAAACATGCGCTACCCGTAATGGGCTTGGATTCCATTTCTTCGGCTAACGATATTACTTTTTTTAAATGCAATTTCGCTTTTTTTCTTGCAAAAGGAACATTTTTCACCAAAAACCCGACATTTTTTGCTATTTTTGATAACGGAATTGGCTCTGCTTTTTCGGCGATTTGTGCGAAGACCTTTGCGATCACGTACTCGCACAATAAGTAGTAAAACCTACTTCCACTCTTATATAATTCCTGTTTTCCGTCCTCTAATAGCTTTAATCCTGCACTCATTTGCCCATTTGAAATCAGAACAGCCCCGGAAAAAACCTGGGCTGGTGCTCCTGCAATCCATGCTCCCGAATTTTGACTGAATGTCACGACACAATTGATCGCATTCTCAGCTTCATTGATTTGGCCATTCATAATATATGCTAATACAAGGTTCATTCTAATAAATTCTACATAGTAGGGCTCTACGCCAACTTCTATGGCCTTCTCATAAGCTTCAATAGCTGTAACTAAATCATTATCATAATTATATGCAGCTCCAATCACCCCATGGCCTATTGTCAGACTCCTTATATTGGAATGCTTATTTCCATAAGCAATAAGTGTGTTGCCAATCTCTAGCGACTTGTGCCTATCTCCTTTCCCGCAGTAAGAAAAACCTAAGCCCCCAAGAGATTTAAAATACAGATATGCATCCGACTTGAAAACTTTTGATATCTCTTGTGCTCTCTCTCCATACTCAATGGCTCTTGCAAATCTACCGGAAGCGGCGTAATACCAGGTTAGCCACGTGCAAGCATAACCAACTACGAGTTGGTCATTATTTTCTTCACCAATCTGGAGCGCTTTTTCAAGCCATGGATATGACTCTAAAACCATATTTTGATTAAAAAGTGACCATCCATACCATGAGTAATAAATTCCAAGTTTAGTGTTGTCTTCAAGCGATTCAGCAATCTTTATGTTTGCAATAAATATTTCCGCCATCTCTTTAAAACATCCTCGATAGTATAATACATATGCCCACTCTATTATCAGCTCAATTAGTACTTCTTTTTCGGCTTTTTTCTTATCTGCTATACCATTGAGAATTTCATATGCATGCTTGTAGTACTGATTCGATTCCTCAATCGAATATTTTCCTAAGTTTTTTTTACCAGATTTCATAAGATAGCCGATGGCTTTATCGGATGATAAACCCCGGGCGAAATGAAATGCCAAGGTTTCATAAAACTCTGGAAGTCGATCTTCGAAAAGCTGTTCCATTACAGTAGCAATGCGCTCATGAATTTCCCTGCGCTCTTTTTTTAGCAGTCCATTATAAACGACTTCTTGCGTCAAGGCATGCTTGAAAATATATTCCAAATCCTGTTCTCTGGGCCGGGACCGAATGAGATCCAGACTCTCCAAGCCTAACAGGCATTCATCTACTCGTGACGTTAGCTCTGTCACCCTATTGAGTACTTCGTAGAAAAAGGCTCTTCCGATAACAGATGCTTCTTGAAGGATCCTCTTAGTCTGCTTTTCTAAACGATCCAAACGGGCTGTAAGCACGCCTTGGATCGTTGCTGGCACATCTTCGAGATTTAAAACTTTGGTTAGTTTCCATTTTCCGTTTTCAGTCTTTAGAACGCCGGTTTCGATTAGCGAATTAACTACTTCCTCCAAATAAAATGGATTCCCTTCTGCTTTTTGTTTGATGAAATAACGTAACTCATCCGGGAGGAGTTGAGAACCTAACAGGGACTGAAGCATAGCTTGGGTATTATCCCAAGAAAGGTCATGTAGCCTTATTTCACGATAGGGCCATGCCAAAGAGTCTGGTTTTCCCTCCGGAAACAGATCGAAGGAAGGGCGGTAAACACATAGAAACAATACCGGGCGCCGTGTGTTCTCAAACAAAAAAAATAAAAGGTCAATGAAAGATTTATCAGCCCAATGAAGATCTTCAAATAATATAACGGTTGGCCCTCGGCTGGCCAAAGCCTCCAGGAGTTGTTGAATAGACAGATGAAGTTGTTTCTGCCAAAACTCAGGGCTCATCTCATCAAGCTCTGCGTAATTTATGGAAAACAAGCCGCCAATATATTTTTTAGCCTCAGGTTTATCCCATATCAATTCCTGAACACCAGCATCCAGCTTTTCCTTGATTAGATCAGGTTTATCTCCTTCCCTGATCTGGAACGCGTATGTCAGGAGATTGGTGAGTGGATAGTAGGCCATACTCTGTGTATAGGGGAAGGCATGACCCTCACGCCATTGAACTCCATCAGATTTTATTCTGGCCCTAAACTCATGGGCAAGACGTGATTTGCCGGTACCAGCATCCCCGACGATAGATACAATGGAGCCCTTACCTTGTTTTAACTTTTCAACGGCAGCTACAAGCAAGTCCATTTCCGTTTCTCTACCGATAAATTTTGCCTGCACGCCATGAAGACGATTAATTCTAACTGGTTGGTCAAAAACTGATTTTAATTTGTATACCGGAACTGGTTCAGATTTGCCTTTTACTTTGGTTGGCTCTATGGTTTTGAAGCTGAATTGATGACTAGAGAGTTTTAGGGTACTCTCGCCAACCAGTATCTCACCTGGATGAGCTAATCCCTGTAACCGTGATGCCAAATTGATGGCATCACCTGTGAGACCGTGAGTGCCTTTCTCTATATCAACCTCCCCGGTAACAACCAGACCTGAGTTGATACCCGTGTGCATGGTTAGTGACCGTCCAATTTTTTTCACGAATTTTGGACTGATATCTTCAACCCATTTGTGTATTTCTATAGCCGCTCTGATGGCCCTGATAGGATCATCTTCATGAGCTTTTGGTACGCCAAATACCGCCATTACCGCATCACCGATAAATCTTTCGATAAAGCCGTCGTAAGTCTTAATAATTTCAGTTATTTTTCCAAAAATTTGACTCATAATTGCTTTGACCTCTTCAGGATCAAGGCTCTCTGTCATTGAAGTGTAACCAGACATATCTGAAAACATGACCGTGACAAGCTTGCGCTCGCTATCCATCATACTAATGTCCTCGGAACCATCTGTTCCTTTGATTAGGTTGCAGCCACATTTATTGCAAAACATCGAGTCTTCAGGAACCTCATGCTTGCACTCTGAACATTGCATATTGGTGCTCTCCATTTTTAAGTTTAAAATAAATAGAAATGTTAGGATTGAATGAATGGATAGACAATTTTGATACCTAAACTGTGAAAAATTGTCAATTTTAAGAATTTCATTCAGCCGGTGGGCTTATAATGGGATTGGATTACGAATATGCTTATCAGACCTATTAATTTGTGATCAATCAGCGATATATTGAAAATACCATCATTTCGGGAAACATACGGATATCAATAACATTTAGGCTTTTGGAGTATTTTCTTAGTGTAAAGCCACTTTCTCCCATTTCGGCATATTTACGAAGCAGACCATCCTGGTTTTCATATTATGAAAGCCTTGCTTAAAGTAGTCAGAGCTCCAGCTCGCGTTTTGCCTGATTATATTTTTCAATAAACGTCTCTAAATCAACGTATTTTGATTTATCCATGGCGGCATATTCCTGCGGTGTCAGCCAACTTGTCTGCATATCGGCGCCCAAAACAGGATGATTTTTGCCCGGCGGTTTTCCCTGCCCCTGCCGTACCGAATCTATCGGTGTTTGACACATGATAAGCGGACCTTCTCCTTCCCCCTGAAACTGATTTTTTTTAGCGAACAGAAAGCCGAGATGCCGAATTTCTTCCGGCGGAAGATTGTCCTGAAACTGTTGATCGATTTCGAGTAGATCTGATTCATCCAATTCATACAAATCATCAAGCCATTCAAGACAGCAAGTCCCATCATCATACGTGCCACTTATAAATAGACCGACATTTAAAAAAGAGTAGTAGCCCATGGTGGTCCCGTGAATCTTATGGGTATGTTTTATCCACCAGGCAAAATACTGTGATATGGCAAAACCAATAATAAGCAGAATAAGCAGGGCTCTAAAAGTCCATTTCAGCACCCAGAAAAAGTCATCCTTGCATCCCGACTTTTCCGCTATTTTGTTTGGATCCGTTGGCCCATGTTCTTTTTTGCGCCAGGATTTCAGAAACTCTGAAACGCTTATGCCGCACTGAGGGCACTCGTCCGTAGAAATTTGTTGATACCCGCATTTGGGACAAGTTTCATCCATCGATATAATCGAGCATAAATAAATTCAGGAACTGTGATTAAATGCAATCCGAATAGGTCATCATTACCATACCAATGTAATGGTAAGTCAAGCCCATCAACAATTTAACTCCTTATACTTGAAATGATGTCGATCCTCTCCGGAACTACTCGCATTGACATTTTCGACATCATTGTTTTATAATAGGCCCAAATCAGCCGCGCCGAATTCACCGCTATGCCATCACATCTGTTTTCAAGCTAACAAGATCTTTGCTCACGATTCTGTTCGCTCAAAGATTACTGCCAAGTCACCGCTACACTTCTGTTACGTTGCTACGTCTTCTTTTGGTGTCCAACCCCCCGGCGCGAAAGGAGGCCGCATGAAAACCACGAGCCGTTCCATAGAAAAAATCATTGAGGAGCAGGTGCAGCGCTGGCGCTTGATGCGGGTTGAAAAACTCGAAGAGAAGCCGGAATTTCGAATTATAACCATGTCCAGAGAACCCGGCAGCGGTGGTAAAATCATCGCCGCCCGATTGGCAGAAAAATTGGATTTTGACCTATTTCACCAGGAAGTGCTGCATGAAATGGCGAAGAGCTCCAACGTCAGCACCCAACTGCTGAAAACACTGGATGAAAAAGGCCTCTCGATATTGGAAGATTGGATCGCGTCGCTGGTGCATGATCGTCATCTCTGGCCGGATCAATATTTAAAACAGCTCATGAAAGTCATCGGAACCATTGGCGAACATGGTCGTGCTGTAATTGTAGGCCGCGGCGCCAATTTCATTCTGCCGTCTGAGACCTGCTGTAGAATCCGTGTGGTTTCACCGAGACCACAACGGGTTCAACATGTTATCAAAGAATTCAACACCTCCCAAGAAGAGGCTTATAGACGCGTCCTGCGTACTGAATCGGATCGTCGCGCCTTTATTCGCAAATATTTTAATGCCGATATCGCTGATCCGGTAAATTATGATTTCGTTATCAATACCGGATCGGTTAGCGTTAATGATGCCGTCAAGGCCATCGCTGATGTCGTCGGATCCTAAGTAATTTGTTTTTTGCGGTAGGGTCGCTTAAAGGGTTCACATGTTATTGGCCACTGATTTTATTTTGACAGCCGTCTTGAAAAATGCCATAGGCTCGACAGAGGTTGGAATACTGTTAACAACATGTGAAACAGATAGGTGATCGATGAGCAAACTACTGCTTGTGGGGGTTGGCGGCTTCCTTGGCGCCATACTTAGATATGCAGTCAGCGGCCTGGTCCAAAACCTGTCCCAGAGTATCGCATTCCCCTATGGCACCCTGGTGGTTAACATGACCGGTTGCTTTTTTATGGGGGTCTGTTATCACCTGGTTGAAATACAGGTCGGGATGACGGCTGAAATGCGTTTGCTGCTCATGGTGGGGCTGTTGGGATCTTTTACGACCTATTCAACTTTCAGCGGCGAAACCCTGCAACTGATTCAAGATCAACGCCTGTTGGCCGCTCTGCTTAATACCGGCACCCATATCCTGATTGGATTGTTCGCGGTTTGGTTGGGCCGCCTTGCCATCATTACCATACGAGGGTAATTTCATGGAACTGCCACGATCTGGCCAATTGCTCCGTATTTTCATCGGTGAGAGTGATCGCCATGAAGGTAAGCCGCTTTATGAATGGCTTGTTATCCAGGCCAAGGAGCAGGGCCTGGCCGGGGCCACGGTACTAAGGGGCTTAATGGGATTTGGCGCCAACAGTCGCATCCACACCTCCAAAATTTTAAGGCTGTCCTTGGATCTACCGATTGTTGTCGAAATTGTTGATACCCCCGAAAAAATCCAAAGCTACCTGGAACGCGTTGAGAGCCATATCACCGAAGGCCTGGTTACGCTTGAAAAAGCCGAGGTACATATTTATAAAAGCGGTAACCAGGTTGTAAAATAATATTGTCATCTTGATCCTGAAGCTTTATGCCCACAGAAGCCACTAATAGGAGTGTCAACCAAATTGTCTCCCCTAAACCACTCGCCTGGCTGACTGCCAACCTCCGACATGCCCGGGTCTGGATTATACTTTCTGTTCTAACTGGTTTTAGCGGCGGGTTGCTGCTAATTCTGCAGGCCACACTCCTATCCCGTATCATTCACGGCGCTTTTATGGACGGACTGTCTAAGACTGCGGTCAGCCCGCTACTATGGTTGCTATTTGCAGTTATCATTGCACGCGCGGTTTTGGCCTGGGCTCGAGAGGTGTGCGGCTTTCAGGCCGGCGCCCGTATACGCCAAGAAATTCGCATGAAGTTGATGCGTCATTTGGGGGCCCTGGGTCCCATACATGAAGATAGTACGCATAGCGGCGGATTATCCACCGTATTATTGGAACAGGTGGAAGCACTGCAAGCCTTTTATGCGCTTTATCTACCTCAGTTGGCCTTAGCCGTTGCCATCCCGACTGCTATTCTGGCTTTTGTTTTCCCTATCAGTTGGGCCGCCGGGGGACTTTTCCTGTTAACCGCCCCTTTAATACCGTTATTTATGGTGCTCATCGGCATGGGCGCCGAATCCATCAGTCAAAGCAATTTTCAGGCGCTGTCACGCCTGAGCGCCCATTTCCTGGATATCCTCCAAGGATTGCCAACGCTGAAACTTCTGAACCGCAGTCAGGCGGAGGATGCATCCATCGCCCAGGTTTCAGATGACTATCGGCTTAGCACCATGAAAGTACTCCGCATCGCTTTTCTATCTACCGCGGTATTGGAACTGGCCAGTTCCCTTGCCATTGCCCTGGTGGCCGTTTACCTGGGAACCACCTATCTGGGCTACGCCAACTTCGGGCTCTACGGCCAAACACTCACCTTGAAGCATGGTCTGTTTATATTGCTGCTCGCACCTGATTTTTACCTGCCCTTGCGGGAACTCGGCACCCATTATCATGCCCGTGCGGAAGCCCTGGGTGCGGCACAAAGTATCTTGGAATTTTTATCCCCTCAACCCGCAACGACCTTCACTGGGCAGCAAACGATAGATGCAAAGGCACCCGCTCATATCGAGTTTCATCATGTGGTGTTTTCCTACATAGAAGACCGGGGTCCGATATTAAAAAATCCGGACATCTGCCTAGCCGCGGGTGAACATGTGGCCTTTGTGGGCCAGAGTGGATCCGGTAAAACCACGATCCTGAATTTGATACTCGGATTTATACAGCCCGACCAGGGAAAAATATACGTAAACGGCAGGCCACTTTCCGATTATGACCCGGAAGCCTGGCGACAAACCCTTGCCTGGCTGGGACAGGATCCTTTCTTGTTTCAAGGCAGTATCGCCGCCAATATCGGTTTGGGTCAACCCCATGCCAGCACGGCGGATGTTCAGAAGGCTGCGGATCTTGCCCACGTGCACGATTTTGCCCGGCGACTGCCCCAAGGTCTTGAAACCCAGATCGGCGAGCACGGTTGGGGCCTATCACGTGGACAGGCACAACGGGTGGCAATGGCACGCATGTTTTTAAAAAATGCACCCGTTTTGTTATTGGATGAACCCACTGCCGGCTTGGATCGGGATACGGCCCAAAAAGTAATGGAGGCCCTGATATCCTTTGCTGAAAATCGTACCATGGTCATGCTGACACACCGCTGGGAACAGTTAGACCATTTTGAAAAAATATATCGTTTGGAAAATGGAACCATCTTCGATGGCACTAAGCAGTAAGATCACAGCTGTCTGCAGCAAACTGCTTAAGACTTATTGTTTCGCAGAAGCTTCATGAAAAAGTTCATCAAACCATTTACGCCTTTTCTCAATCTACTCGGTCAGCATGTACCGCAGATGCTTCTGGGTACCCTCTTGGGATGGCTGGCTGTTATGGCCTCCGTGGGTCTGCTGGCGTTATCGGGCTGGTTCATATCTGCCGCGGCTTTTGCCGGTTTAACTCTAAGTACAGCTCATCTGTTCAATTTCTTCTTTCCCAGTATCGGCGTACGATTATTTGCCGCCACCCGTACGCTAACCCGATATGGTGAGCGGATTACCAATCATGATGTCACCTTTAAAATTCTAGCTTCCTTGCGGACTTGGTTTTATCGCAAAATTGAGCCCCTGGCACCGGCTCGTTTGATGCAGTACCGTAGTGCCGATATTCTCAATCGCATTGTTAGTGATATCGACGCTCTGGACAATCTGTATGTGCGCACGCTGTCGCCCAGTGTGGTGGCTTTTTTAACCATCCTGTCGGTTGTGGGGCTTTTGGCACTTTTCGATATCTGGATGGCTGGATACACACTGCTTTATCTGCTGGTTTCCGGCGTCGCTGTACCACTGATATCTGCCAAAGCAGGTGCAAACTTGGGCCGCCGGCTGGTTTTGCAAACAGCTAGTTTGCGCGTACGCATTGTCGAATCCATCCAGGGTATGGCGGTATTGTTGCTTTTTCATGCGTGGAACCGGCAGGTCGAAAGCTTGAGATCCGAGAGCGAAGCGTTGCTTCAGATCCAAAACCGAATGGGAAATCTACGCGGGCTTTCCGCAGCAGGCACAATCCTGATCAGCGGTATGGCCACCCTCACCGTATTAATTATCGGGATCGACCGCATCGAAGCCGGCAACCTTGATGGTGTTAATCTGGCTTTGGTGGTTTTTGCGGTCCTGGCTTCGTTTGAAGCCCTGGCGCCCCTTCCCTTGGCCTATCAATACCTGGGACAAACAAGGCAGGCTGGTAAACGGCTAACGGAGTTGGTGCAAGGCGAGCCCCTGGTCACTTTTCCACCCACCGCCGACACCCCGATCAAGCAGTACGATATTTGCCTTGACCATATTGATTTTCACTATACACAGACTCAAAATCCGGTTCTGAAAAATTTCAACCTGCATATCAAACATGGGCAACATGTGGCGCTATTAGGTGAAACCGGTGCCGGCAAATCCACCATAGTCAACCTGCTGGCTCGATTCTGGGATCCGTCCCGCGGCAGCATTCAGATCGGTGGCCATGACATCCGTGGTTTGAACGAGCCTGATCTTCGCAAGGCTGTTGGCATTGCCGCCCATAACGCCCATATATTTCATTCGACTTTGCGGACAAATTTATCTATGGCAAATCCACAAGCTGATAAGACCGCCATGCAATCGGCCCTCGATAAGGCACAGTTGCTGACATGGGTGGACAGCCTGCCCCATGGATTGGACACCTGGATCGGTGAAGGCGGCCGCACCATTTCAGGCGGCCAGGCTCGCCGTTTAATATTAGCCCGTCTATTTTTACAGGATGCACCCATCTGGGTACTGGATGAACCCCTGGAAGGCCTGGATCCGGATACGCGTGCCAGACTGTTGCCGACCTTGCTGCATGCCGCACAGGACCGCACCCTGTTGATGATTACCCACCTCATCTCACATCTGGACCAGTTCGATCAAATCGTCATTATGGATAACGGTCGCATCCAGGCCCAGGGCAGTCACGCCGAACTTTTGGACCGCGGATACTTTTTATAGACTTTACAAAAAGATCTCACAAGGTTATAAATCAAACTTGAATTGAGCGATATTACTCTTTGATCTGCGCCGATCTCCTGCTGAAAGATGGCTCGAAATAAATCACTCAACTCATCTTAAAAATCAGGATGGAAAATTTATGGAAACGCCCAGTCTCAGAACACGGATCCTTAAGTTTTTTCACCGCCATAATAATGCCAAGGTATTTGGCATCCTCTCGCCTTGTATTTTTTGGATCGGTGTTTTCTTCCTGTTGCCGCTTGTGATCATGGCCATCTACAGTTTTCTGGAAAGGGGCCTTTACGGCGGTGTCAACTGGGTTTTCACCGGGGAACATTATCCCCGATTTTTAAGTCCCATCTATTTAAAGATTCTACTTCGAACTTTCCGACTTTCATTCATGGCAACCATTGCGCTGCTGCTCATCGGCTACCCCATGGCCTACAAGATCGCCAGGGCTCCCAAACGCTGGCGAAGCATTCTTTTGTTTCTGGTAATCCTGCCATTCTGGACCAGTGATCTGATTCGCACCTACGCCTGGATGCTGATCCTGAGAGATACGGGCCTGATTAACAATGTCCTGCAGTATTTGCACATTATCAAAGAGCCGCTATCTCTGCTTTATAATGAAGGCGCCATCCTTCTGGGTCTGATATATGTGTATCTGCCCTTTATGGTTTTGCCCCTTTACGCCTCCATTGAAAAGTTGGATCCGTCCCTATTGGAAGCAGCCGAGGATCTGGGTGCCACGCCGTTCTGGCGATTTTTAAAGGTGACGGTTCCGCTGACAAAATCAGGGATTTTGGCTGGCTCCCTGCTCGTATTCATACCATCCGTAGGCGTCTATGTGGTTTCAGATCTATTGGGGGGTGCCAAGGCCATGATGATCGGCAACCTGGTCAAACTTCAATTTGGTATGGCCCGTAACTGGCCCTTTGGTTCGGCCGCATCCTTTGTCCTCATGACGGTGGTTCTATTCGCGGTATTTGCATACTTGAAATTTGCCGGTGGTAAAGAGGCGCTGGAGGAAGCAAGGTGAAGTTAAGAAAGTACTTCAATCCGCTTACCTGGTTTACCTGCCTCTGCTACTTCTTTTTGTATATTCCCTTATGTGTACTGACCGTTTTTTCCTTTAATGATTCACGGTTTAGTGTTGTATGGAAGGGTTTCACCTGGGATTGGTATATAAAACTCATCCAAGACCCCCAAATTATGGACTGCTTATACAACAGTGTCATCATTGCCCTGGCAGCCATGATATTAGCTACCATTATCGGAACGCTCACTGCCTACGGGCTGTATCGATATCGATTTCGAGGAAAAATGATCTTTGACGGAGTCCTTTTCCTGCCCATCGTAACCCCGGAAATCGTGGTTGGAATCTCTTTGCTGATCTTTTACACCTCCATACTGAAGATGCAGCTGGGTTTGTACACCGTGATCATCGCCCACACGGCCTTTGACATCCCCTTTGTCATGTTAATCGTTCGTGCCAGGCTTCAGGGCATGGACCGGGCCCTGGAGGAAGCTTCTATGGATCTCGGTGCCGACGAATGGACGACCTTTTTTAAAGTGACCATCCCCCAGCTTAGACCGGGTATAATCGCAGCAGCCCTATTGGCCTTTACCCTGTCCTTTGACGATTTTGTAATCACCTTTTTTGTGGCCGGCATCGGTTCCACCACCCTGCCGCTTAAAATTTACTCCATGGTGAAGCTGGGGGTTTCACCTAAAATAAACGCGCTCAGTGCCCTGATTATTGTATTTTCGATGATACTCATCACTGTGGCCGATCGTTTGCAGCGTAAGGCAGCTTGAACCTCATCGTTGCATAAACAACATAGCACTTTTGAGATTATGAATTCTTAATATGGGAAACACCATGTCAATAGATTTGCTTTCCAGATGCAACCTCCTATTAATAATAAAGGATAGAATCTATTTTGCTATGTTGTTTACCCTTCGGGAAAGCCTGAGGACTTCAGATTCTGCGTTGCTGAGGATTCGAAGTAAAAAACTACGACGAGCCTTCGATTTAAACTTTTCTATTCACCTTGTCGAAGGCATCCCTCAAGACGCCTTGACTCTGATGCCCTCAAGCTTTTGAAACGGTGAGGTTAGAACAGAGGTGGGTTTAAATATTAGGTGTGTTTATGTGTAGGCATCTACTCAAAATAGAACACTCTAAAAGGCCAAAGGAAAGGAGGCAGTACCATGACAAGTAAATCTAGGATCGATGCATTGGTTGAAGCATTCTCAAGTGGCAAAATCACTCGCAGGAATTTTATCAAAAAAACAACGGCTCTTGGATTGTCCCTGGCCGGCGCCCTATCCATCGCTGAGAGCCAATTCAAGTGGACCCGTGAAGCCTATGCCGCCCAGGTTGATCGGAGCAAACTCTCTAAAAAGCTGAATGTCTACAACTGGTCCGATTATATTGACGAGGCCACCATACCCAGTTTTGAAAAGGAATTCGGTGTCAAGGTCAACTACGACACATTTGAAGACAATGAATCCATGCTGGCCAAAGTGCAATCGGGTGCTACCGGCTATGATGTGGTCTATCCCACCGGCTACATGGTTGAGATCATGATGAAGGAAAAACTATTAGCCCCGCTAAACCATGCCAACATCCCCAACATCTCCGGTGTCAACAAAGCCTTGAAAAATCCACCCTACGATCCCGGTATGAAATACTCCATCCCATACCAGTGGGGCACCACCGGATTTGGCTATAACAGCAAAAAGCTGACCGGCACGGTTGACTCATGGAGTCCCCTCTTCGATTCCAAGTATAAAGGCAAGATAACCATGCTCGATGACGTCCGCGGGGCCATTTCCGTTGCCTTGAAATATCTGGGCTATTCCCTCAACACCACCAGCAAGAAAGAGCTCATGGAGGCCAAAAAGCTGCTGATGGAACAAAAATCACTGCTCAAAGCCTACATGTCCGCGCCGGTGAAAAGTCTCTTGATATCCGGTGAGGTTTGGATATCCGAACTCTGGTCGGGCGACGTCTATATGGCCATGGAGGATAATGATGCGATTGTATATTGCATTCCCAAGGAGGGTTGTGAAGTATGGACGGACAACATGTGCATCCTTAAATCCGCACCGCACAAGTACACGGCAGAAGTTTGGATAAACTACAACATGCGCCCAGAAACCTCGGCCGCGGTTTCGAATTACGTCTGGTACGCCACACCGCTGGATACGGCCAAGCCCCTGATCGACAAAGAGGCCCTTAATGATCCCGGCATCTATCCACCCCAGGCCGTTTTGGATCGCTGTGAATTCCTGGTTGATATCGGTGAAGCCACCCGTATCTATGACGAGATTTGGACCGAGTTGAAAGCGTTATAACTTTTTTTCCGAAAGGGGAGATCCGGCCCTTGTGCCGGCTCTTCCCGAACACTAATATTTCCTGACCCAGGGGCCGGATTTTGGTGAAGCCCGCTAGGCGTGGATTGATAGTGTACATTGCCAAAATCCGAAATAAGAATATCGAAATCTGAAACAGTTCGGCTAGCTGACAACCCTGAGCTAAGCAGAAGGGCAAATTTTAAATTCGAAAGGGTAAATGCCCCAAATAATAGCTCTAAGCATGTAGCCTGAAGTTTTGTTTTGGTCATTGGTATTCTTGTAATTCGGTATTGTTTCGGATTTCGATATTCGTGTTTCGAATTTATTGGCAAATATTTCGGCTGAGACTATTGTTTCTGACCTGGCGCAATTGCCCAGGGTTTTTATAGAGGTATTCTGAATGGATATATCCGTTGAGCTCAAAAACGTCACCAAACGTTTTGGAGATGTAAAAGCAGTCGACAATGTAAGTCTGGAAATCAAACGGGGAGAATTTTTTTCCCTGCTGGGGCCGAGTGGATGCGGCAAGACCACGACACTTAGACTGGTCGCGGGATTTGAAGAGCCCTCCCAAGGGGAGATATTGATTAACAATCAGGATGTCAGCAACAAGCGTCCCTACGAAAGAAACGTGAACACAGTTTTTCAAAACTACGCCCTTTTCCCGCATCTCACAGTGGCCGGCAACCTCCGATTCGGTTTGGAACGCAAGAAAACACCCAAGCATGAAATCGACGGTCTTGTAGAAGAAGCACTGGATCTGGTACAGATGAATAAAATGGGGAATCGCTTTCCCCGGCAGCTTAGTGGTGGACAACAGCAAAGAATTGCCTTGGCACGTTCCTTGATCCTGCGGCCCGAAGTGTTGCTGTTGGATGAACCTTTGGGTGCCCTTGACCTTAAGCTCCGCAAGGCCATGCAGGTGGAATTAAAAAACCTGCAGGAAAAAGTCGGCATCACCTTTATTTACGTCACCCATGACCAGGAAGAAGCCCTGACCATGTCGGATCGCATCGCCGTCATGGAAAAAGGTCGTCTTGAACAGGTCGGAACCCCTGAAGAAATATATGACTTTCCCAAAACTCGGTTTGTGGCCGATTTTATTGGTGTATCCAATTTCTTTTCAGGAAAAATTGTTTCGATTGACGCCGATAAAATGAACTTCATATCCGAAGGAGGCCTGGAAATCGTTCTACCCGTGGACCCAAACCTGTCACAGGGTGCAGAGATTCAATTCTCAATCCGACCCGAAAAATTAACTATCAATGCAACAGCAGATACTTCCAGTCCTGAAAATGAGTTTACCGGTGAAATAGTCAACCGCATGTATCTAGGCGACAGTATTCATTATATCATCGCCCTTTCCGAAACAGAAAAGATAACCGTATTCTTAAAACAGAAAGATACCGCCCAGGAACAGTTATCCTTTTCCAAAGGCGACAAAGTATCGGTGTCCTGGCATAAGAACAGTGCCGTGATTCTGGCAGTATGATATTTTTGTACTACGCAATCTTAGACGTCATCATACCATAATTAGAATGACGGTATCATTTCCATTGTAGGGGTGCCCCTTGTGGGGGCCCAATAAACAATCGGCGATTTGCCCAAACAGGCAGACACAAGGCCTGCCCCTACAAGGAATTGCAGGACACCGTCAGCGCAGTCAAAATCGCACCACGAACGAATTATTTCTAAAAATAACCGATTAGAGATTTATTAGCGTAATCTTCAGTTTTGTAATATTTGTATCAATCCCAAGATATGGTATCTGCAATTTGATGTAAATGTTGATGTTCTCCATCAATCACAGTTTCGAGTATGAAGGCATATTGCACTGAATCTATTCCCAGACTTCCTGGAATAGGAACATGAAAATCCGTCCGGCCACAAAACACGATGCCCTGCAAATCAAAAGCCTCATTAACGAACTTGGCTATGATACGCCCATAGATGAAATCACATCTCAAATCGAGATCTACACTGAAAGGAAAGAATCATATACCTTCGTAGCCGAGGTCGATCATAGTTTAAAAGGGCTGATTGCAGCCTACGTAAACCCCTATTTCCATAAATCCGGGTATATTTTGCGGATAGTAGCCTTCATTGTAGCGGCTGAAGGTCGGAGGGATGGCATCGGAACCGCACTGTACGAGGCGATCGAAAAAATTGCCTATGAATGGGAGTGTGACAGAATCGAGGTCACGGCTGCAGCCCATAGAGCCGACGAAGCTCACAAATTTTACAGAAACGTTGGATTTTTCTCCTACGACGGAGTCCGGTTCCTTAAAAATACTGTATGATCAGCATCTCCATTAGCGCCATTTTCAAAACTCAATATTTATTAGCGAAATGCTGAGTTTTGCCGTTAATTCAGACGACCACAAGATATGGGATCAGTTTGATTTGAGGAAAAAATGAACGAATACCAAAGAACTTTAAATCCATATACATCACGGTACGATTCATCAGATCTTGAATTTATTTACTGCCCAAAGTGTTCTACGAAATTGGGAACTAAAAAAATTGATGGCATGCTAAGAAATTATTGCCCAAAATGCCCATACATCCAGTATATAAATCCACTTCCATGCGTAGCCGTTTTGATAGAACAGGATGGTAAAATATTAATTGGAAAACGTTCTCAAAACAGCATTGAAGGTGGAAAATGGGGAATCCCCTGTGGGTTTGTCGAATACGGAGAAAGCCATATAGAAGCGGCTTGCAGGGAAGTGCTTGAAGAAACAAACCTTGAGGTTAAGCTTACGTCTTTGGTCGCTGTGTCATCTAATCAGATCGCCCCGAGCTTGCACGCCATTGTCACCGTTTTCACCGCTGAAGTGATTTCTGGTACACCAGCGCCCGGTGATGATATGGTAGAGCTAAAATGGGTTTCCAAGAACTCCACATTTCCATCAATGATGTTTGAGGCCGATAAAACAGCAATAAAGAGGTGTTTAGAAGATGATGCGGTTAGAATACCAATTGACTATGAGGTCTGGATAAACCGAAAGTGACATTAATATCCATAGACGGCATTGAAGCTTTCGACAAAAACACTGCACCATATATTGGGGTTCTTTCAATCAGGATAGACTGAAGATTTCTGACATTAGTCTTCTATTCTTACTGGAAAAAATTTTACGCTACTGAAAAAAGGGTAGACAGTATTTCTGAATTGTTAGTGTAGGCTTTCTATAGCTATCGATATGGTAAAGGAGCGTAAATAATGAACGAAAAAGAAGGTTCTATTCATCATTACCCGGTGGCGATGGTAAACATTACCAATCGATGTACACTGCGCTGTAAACATTGCTTTATCTATCGTGACGGGAACCCGAATGATGCAAGCTCAGAGATGGAAACGTCAGTGATGCTTGAAAAACTTGCGGAGCTGCAAAAACGTCACGGAATTCAACACATGATGTGGATGGGCGGGGAACCACTGCTGAGGCCGGATGTACTGAAAAACGGAATTAAATTGTTCCCCCATAACATTATTACTACCAATGGAACCATCCAACCAGTAGAATTGCCCGATTGTATATATGTTATCTCTGTCGATGGTCCCCCTAAATTAAATGACACTATACGCGGCAACGGAACCATTAAAAAAGTGATGCAGACGTTATCTAAAGTTCCGGATCAATTCTCTTCAACTATTATGTGTCAGTGCGTCGTGACAAGACAGAATGAGGACTCATTAGAAGAACTGGTCAAGCTTCTCAGACCCACGCGGGCTGAGGGGATGACTTTTTCATTTTATGTTCCCACAAAAAATGACGCATCCAATCTGACCTGGGGTTCACTCAAGCGAAGAGATAGAGCCGTGCGTCATGTTATGCGGCTTAAAAAAAAATATTCTGACTTCATCTGGAACAATGACCGAACCCTTGAATTAACGCTTTCGGAAAATGCCAAGACTGTGACCGACAACTGCCCCTCGAAAAGTCTTGTTTTACCCCTTTACCTTGAAGGCAGCGAATTTGTGACACCCTTTTGCTGCTACGGAAATGATGTAGATTGCGACCTGTGCGGCGCATGGGTGGTTTTCTATCTCGCAGCCAGACTTGAAAAAGAGGCTCAATGATTGACCGGACATAAATATGAGAAGGGGGAAAAAATATATGCTGATTGTTGCCGGCTTACTCATTTTGGCAATAGCTGGTTTCCTCTTCTATTATCATACCCAGATGTCCTGGGTCGAATCGCCTCCCTACGGGCGAACATCCGAAGCGCCGACCCGTACGCTGGTGGTCGTTTATTCTCGCACCGGCAACACCATGGCTGCGGCCAAGGAGGCCGCCCGACACTTCGATGCCGATTTGCTGAAAATTACGGCCCCTCAATACGCCCGGAATATAACAGGGCTGCGACTCGCATCCCGCCACGCAGACCAGCAATTGACCACCACCCCGATACAACATGAACCGGTGAACCTCTCCCGCTACAACATGATTTTCCTGTGCTCGCCGGTCTGGTGGTTTCGACCGGCCGTTCCGCTGTGGTCTTTTGTCGAGAGCCATGACTTTGCCGATAAGCCTGTTTTTCTGCTGCTTACCGGCAACAGCCGCTATAAACAGGAGCTAATCGATCAATTCAGCGCATTGGTCCAACAGCAAAACGGCCGGTACCTGGGCAAACTCTTTGTTCGGCGCGGTCGGATTTATTGGCAAAAAACAACAGAGGAGGTGAACCAGGAAGTGCGTGATGCCTTGGAGTTGCACCAAAAATTATGGCCGGCAAATTCTCATACACCCTAAATCTAGCCGGCATACACTCTCGACCTTTTTGCTACCCGTGGTACCTTTATGTCCTCTTTAGCTGGTTAGCCGGAAATTACAAAAATTTGAGAAGCAGGCTACAGTAAGGATATATTTTCTGAAATCCATAAAACGATATAGGAAAGTGAAAGGAGCAGACCATGAAAAAAAACAGAATCATCATTTATACTGTGATTTGTTTGGTTGTCTTTACGTTACTTTCATGCAGTCAAAAATTCCCGAAACCAATATCAAAGGAATCTGGAATGCTCGTTATTGCGCATAAATCTATCAATAAAACCAAATGGAACTTCGCATATAGATATGTCCTGAAATATCTGCCGGAAAGTAGCGCCGAAATAAAGATTATGCCCAATACATCCAGCCATTTTATCATGATTGATGACTTTCCTGTTGGCGAGTACTGGATAAGCGGCGTAACGACGATTGGAATGCAATCCGGTGCTACGACACCCAAAGATCTCCGACATGAACAAACCATAAATGGTGACTCTTTTGAAATTAAACCAAATCAGGTTACATTGCTTGATAGTCGGTTTCTGATCATAAATAAAATGATAAAAGAGTTCCAAACAAGACAGACCTGGAAATTGGAATCTCTGGATCAAAAATCAAAAAAAGAGATCATAAGCGAATTAAAAAAACTGGAGAATTCAGAATTTTGGAACTTTGCTGATTAACCCAGCAACCCGAAAAAATTAGGGACGTTGTAGACAACGTTAACTTAAAGGAATTTGGTGATCAGGTAAAGTCAGCCCAGTCAATAAAATCCCGTTAATTTCAGACAGAAAAAAATGCCGTCTTGGAATAGCACTTATCCAAGACGGCATTTAGAATATTCGATTGATTGAGAGTGGTTAGCTCAGCGCCACAGAAAGCCAGCCCTCTGACCCTCCAAACCGCCAACCCTTAACCCTAATTGTCTAATACATCCAGTCTTCTTGCGTCACCTTATCCTTAAACATCCAATACGTCCAAATCTGATAAGCCAATACAAGCGGTACAAACAGAATCACCACCACCAGCATGATCTTCAATGTCAATGGGCTGGAGGAAGCATTGTGGGCCGACAGGCTGAAGGCCGGATCGATACTGGATGGAAACAGATTGGGGTATAGGCCGATCACGCCAAAGAACGTACAGCCTACGATCGTGCCAGCCGACGCAAACCAGGTTTTAAACCAGTTTTCCTGGTTCAAAAAGAGCCGGATACATAAGAGCGCTGCAACCGTACCCAGGATTACCAGCCATAAAATAGGCCTGGCCAGATAGTTCTTATATAAGGGGGTGGCAAACCAGGTGGCCAACAGGAAAATCACCGCCACAGCCACCAGGACAGGCCATATTTTTTTGGACATATCAATAGCCCGTGCCTGCAGATCCCCTTCGCTCTTGATGATAATCCAGTTGGCCCCATGCTGCACAAACAGCAACAGGAATAAAACACCGCCTAGAAGTCCGTAGGGATTCAGTAGGGTAAACAGGTTGCCCTGGAACAAACCTTCGCCATTGATGGGAACGCCGCGGAAGATATTGGCAAAGGCTACCCCGAACAGAATCGCCGGAGCGGCACTGCCGATAAAGATACACGTGTCCCAAACTTTTATCCATCCGGGATGATTAATTTTATTGCGAAATTCAAACGACACGCCGCGGATGATCAGGGCAAACAGGATCAGCATTAAGGCGGTATAAAGGGAAGAGAACATCACCGCGTAGACCAGGGGGAATGCCGCAAAAGTAACCCCGCCAGCCGTCAACAGCCAGACTTCGTTGCCGTCCCACAGGGGGCCCATGGCATTGATCATGGTTTGTTTGTCTTCATTGCTCTTGCCCAGGATCGGATACAGTGTCCCAATGCCCAGATCAAAACCATCGGTCATAAAATACAGCGCCCATAACAGACCCCATAGAAAAAACCAAATTGTCTGTAAAACCATTTTATCCTCCTATAATAATCTAACCGGTGTGTTAGAAATCTATTTTTGATTCTTAAGCTGCTTGTGTTTCCGCCCTGTCACTCTTGGCTTGTGTTTCCTGAGAATCCAAATCCGGTCCCTTAACTGCTTTTTGGTACATCAAGTAAAAACCGGCAGCCCCCAGGATACCGTACACCACGATAAACGCCACCAACGATACGGCTACCTGGGATGCGGCCACGGGTGAGGCGGCATCGGCCGTTTTTAGCACACCGTACACGATCCAAGGCTGGCGGCCGATTTCCGTTACGATCCAACCCAACTGGATGGCGATATAAGGCAACGGAATGGCCAACACCATGATTTTCAAATACCACGGATATTTCAGCAATTTCTTGCGATTAAACCACCCAAACAAAGTCAACAATATGAATACCACCCCCAGGCCCACCATGCCGCGGAAGGCATAAGACGTGACCAGGACCGGCGGCCTTTCCTCTTTGGGAAAATCTTTGAGACCCGGCACCACCGCATTAAAATCGTGTTTCACCAAAAAGCTCAGCAGACCCGGGATCCTGCCGATTTCAATGGCATTACGCTCATTTTCCGGGTCCGGCCAGGTGAATAGATAGGATGGCGCCATATCTTGGGTTTCCCACAGGGATTCCATGGCCGCCAACTTGGTGGGTTGTTTTTCAGCCACCAAGACGCCGTTCATATCCCCCATGATAAAGACCACCAAGGAAAATATTACCCCGAAACCCAAACCGGTTCGAAACGATTTGGTAAAAAATTCTTTATTGCGGTTCTTTAACAAATGGTAGGCGCTGATACCCATGACGAAAAATGATGCCAGAACCAAGGCCGCACTTAATGTATGGATAATTTTATAGACGGCAAAGCGCTGGGTAACCACGGCCGCAAAATCCACCATTTCGGCGCGACCGTTTCGGAAGGTAAATCCCACCGGACTCTGCATCCAGGCATTGGCAATCAGGATCCAAACGGCCGACATGTTCGACCCTAAAGCCACCAGCCAGGCAACCGCCGCATGCGCTTTCTTGGACAGCTTTTTCCAGCCGAAAACCCACACACCGATAAATGTGGACTCCAGAAAAAAAGTGGCTGTTGCTTCAATGGCTAATAGAGAGCCGAATACATCACCCACATAGGCCGAGTATTTTGACCAGTTGGTTCCGAATTGAAACTCCAGGGTAATACCGGTAACCACACCCACGGCAAAATTAATTAAGAAGAGCTTAGCCCAAAACTTGGTCATTTGCAGATAGGTCTCATCTCCTGTTTTGACATATTTGGTCTCCATATAGGCAATGATGATCGTCAGTCCCAGGGTCAAAGGCACAAACAAAAAATGAAACATGGTTGTGGCTGCAAATTGAAATCGTGATAGGGTGACTAAATCCATACGTTTCCTCCCGCAATGAAATGAATCGTGCTGCTTTTATTTTAGGTTTTTACTATATTATACGCTTAATAAAAATATTTTTTTTATGATCCTTCGTTTATGCGCTGCATTAGGTCGATGGTACAACTGCGATCAGCCAGGATACTTTTGAAATCTGCTTGCCTCAGAGTCTCCCGGAGCTGGTTTCTAGCGGTTTCCCATATGCGATGAATGGAACAGGCCGGTATACGCTCACAGGATTCCGGGCGCACCACACAATCATTTAAATATATTTCACCGATGACGGCCTCCACCACACGCAATAGGGTGAGATCTTCTGCCGGGATTAATAAACGATACCCGCCCTTGGAGCCCTGAACAATCTCTATAATTCCGGCGCGGGCCAATTGCTGCGCGATTTTCCCCAGGAACTGGGAGGGGATATCCATACAGTCGGCAATCTTTTTTTTGCTAACGATGGTACCCATTCCCTCAAAGGATAGATAGAGGGCACATCGTATGGCATATTCACCGGCTTTAGTTAGGCGCATAAGATTTCCACTTATATAGGACATTTATGGTGCGATTTATCCTATATTTGCAATGTCTATGTATGTCAAGTGTTTTTTATGGTTCGCTGTGAAAGGGAAATCAGGCTCCGGGGATCGCGTTGGGGTTTCTATTGACATTTTTGCGTGCCTCGGGTAGGTAATCAGACACAGTGCCATGTCACATTGTGACCTTTTTTAGTATGCCTTAATTCTCTAACGCTACGTTTCAACACCTTGTTACCATCGGCCCCTTAGATACAATATCGGAGTGCCTGCTGATATGGATCGTCGCACATTTTTGAAAATTACCGGAATGGGAAGTTTGGCTTTTGCTGCATCGTGTTCACCCGAAAACGATAAAAGGCTCTTCTCCCTGGTCAGTGCGCCCGCCGACATGGTTACCGGAAAATCCAATTGGTATGCCTCCACCTGCCGAGAATGCCCGGCCGGTTGTGGTTTATTGGCCAGCAATCGAGAAGGCCGCATTATCAAGCTGGAAGGCAACCCACTGCATCCCATCAACAAAGGTGCCCTATGTATGCGCGGCCAGGCTGCTTTGCAGGGTCTCTACCACCCGCAAAGAATTAAAACCCCCCTCCTAAAAAAGAACGGTCGTTTTCAAGCCATTTCCTTCGCCGAAGCTCACACGATACTTAAAACCAGGTTTGCCAACGCGCGTAGCCAGTCAAATAAAGTCCGCCTGCTGACTGAAACTGCCGGCTCCAATCTCATGGCGCTTTTCAAAGAGACCCTGGAATATCTAAACGGCGAGCCACCGACTGTGTTTGAGCCCTTTGCTTATGAAGCTCTAAAATCCGCCAACTCACTGGTTTTCGGCATTGATGGCTTGCCTTCCTATCAAATGGACCGGGCCGACCTGTTGATATCGTTTGGGGCTGACTTTTTGGAGACTTGGCTGTCGCCGGTTGAATATGCCTGGAAGTTCAAGGCCATGCATCGCCTGCATGACCATCATAAAAACGCCTTTATCCATATTGGGCCTTACCGATCCTTGACAGGTGTTAACGCAGATCATTGGATTGCCTGCCAACCTGACAGTGCGCATGTCATTGCCTTGGGGATGCTCAGACATGTGCTCACAACCGGTATGGAAGGCCGGATGCCCGAATATTTACACCATAAGTTAAACGACAAACTGAATCCCTACACACGAGATCGCGTCCTGCAACAAGCAAAAATATCCGCGGGTGAATATGATCACCTGCTGGCGCGCCTTGATCGTGCCAAGCGCCCGCTGTTTCTCGGACCCGGCACCGGTGACTGCAGCCCCAAGGGGCTTCTTACCCATGTAGCCGCCAATTATCTCAATCTCAGCCTGGATCCTGACCTGCAGTTGCTCGATTTCCAACGCCGGCACCGTGTTGAATTGGCAGCCAAACGTTCTGATGTCCTAACTTTTTTCAAAACACTGGACCGAGACAAGATTGATCTGCTGCTGATTAACAATGCCAATCCGGTTTATGCAATGGGATCCGTCAGCGGTGTAGCGAAAGCCCTTGATTCAAACAATCTATTTTTGACCTGTTTCAGTAATTTTATTGACGAAACCGCTGCCCTGGCGGACCTGATTTTCCCAGTTCGCATGCCCCTGGAATCCTGGGATGAATATGGTGGCTCACTAGGACTCGCATCTACCTTACAGCCGACCATGGGAGCCTTGACCCGGGCCCCTCATCTGGGCGATGTGCTCCTGCATTCCTGTTTTGGATCGGATCAGCCGATTCAGACCTACAAGGATCGGTTAATTGAATCATTATCGCAGGACCATGGTATCGACAATGAACTCCTTTGGGCCCAAACACTTCAGCAGGGGGGTCGTTTTGAAAAATCCGCAAAGGGCCCATCTCTGCAACCTGCCCCTGACATTGACCGTATTACCGATTTATTGGCGCGCATACCAAGTCCACAGCCGATTGATCTAAGTTTTCAGGCTCAACCCTCCATCCGTTTTTTTGACGGAAGGGGTGCCAACAAACCCTGGCTGTGTGAAATTCCAGATCCCTTGCAGCGCATCGCCTGGCAAACGCCGGTAATCATGCACCCCGATACCGCCACGGCCAAACGCATCCAGCAGGAAGACGTCATTGACATCCAAACCGAAAGTGGCCGTTTGAAAGCACCGGTAGTACTTTCTGAGCTGGTGGTTCCCGGGCTCTTGGTAATGGATATGGGACAAGGTCATCAGGGACAAGATCCCGAAACTCCGATGATTGGATTAAATCCGCTGCAACTGCTTGCGGGGACGGCCCAACCAATTTCCGGTGGAATGGATTTTACCACCGCGTCCATTCAGATTCAGCTTACCGGGCAAGCTAGGAAACTGGCCAGCACCTCCGGGAGCCGCATCCAGCATGGCCGCACGCTGGCACTCGATATTAAGTTGTCTGATTTGAAACACGACAAAGCCGGCCACAAAGCAGGTCTGACCATGGGACATTTCCCCCTGACCCTGCCCCTGGCAGAGGGCTATGATCCCAAAAGGGATGTGTATCCCGCTCATGAGCACGACACCTATCGCTGGGGCATGGTGGTGGATCTGGACAAGTGCATCGGCTGCAATGCCTGTGCAGCGGCCTGTTATGCCGAAAACAATATTGGGGTTGTCGGCGAAGAACGGATCCTCGAAGGCCGGGAAATGGGTTGGATGAGCGTGGAGCGCTACCATGATCCGGACGCCATGCAAAATCTGACCTTTCTACCCATGATGTGTCAGCATTGCGACAATGCCCCCTGCGAATCTGTCTGTCCGGTATATGCCCCGCACCACTCCAAAGAAGGCCTCAACAATCAGATCTACAACCGTTGCATCGGGACCCGCTATTGCGTGCAGAATTGCCCCTATAAGGTGCGCCGATTCAACTGGTTTACCTGGCAATGGCCGGAGCCGCTCAACCTGCAGCTCAATCCGGATGTCACCGTGCGCAGCAAAGGGGTCATGGAAAAATGCTCTTTTTGCATCCAGCGCATCAAAGTCGCTCACAACGTAGCCAAGAATGAAAACCGCCAGATTCAAGATGGCGAGGTCAAGCCGGCTTGTGTGCAAACCTGCCCCACCCGGGCATTGACCTTCGGCAACCTGATGGATCTGAATAGTCAGGTACGCAAATTGACCACTGATCCCCGGGCCTACCAGGCTTTGGGATATCTGAATACCAAGCCGGCGGTGATCTATTTAAAAAAGGTGGTCCAGGAAATATGACTCAGCTTACTTACGCCAAGATTGACCAGACCATACTGGACACATTGACACCGCCCAAGCGCGGATACTGGATCATATTGGCCTTACTTTTGATGGGCACGCTCATGGGAGCCGCCTGCTGGATGTATCAGATCTTTGTGGGCATGGGGGTTGCCGGACAAAACAACCCGGTCGCTTGGGGCACCTATCTTATTAATTTTGTTTTCTGGGTGGGAATCGCCCACTCCGGGACCCTGATCTCCGCCATCCTGCATCTGTTCAGAGCGGGTTGGCGCAATCCCATCGCCAGAGCCGCAGAAACCATGACCGTTTTCGCGGTTTGTATTGCCGGGTTGTATCCCTTTATTCATTTGGGGCGGGTATGGCAGGTTTACTACATGCTGCCCATTCCCACCCAAAGACTCCTGTGGCCCAATTTTCTGTCACCCCTGATGTTCGATGTCATTGCCATCAGCACCTATCTCACGGTGAGCTCGTTGTTCTGGTACACCGGTCTGCTACCCGACCTGGCGGCGGTGCGTGATCGCTCCACCGGCCTGCGCCACAAAATTTTCCGGGTGCTCTCATTCGGCTGGTCCGGGGCGCATGAGCAGTGGCGCCACTATACCCGGGGCTATCTTTTCTTTGCCGCTCTGGCAACACCCCTGGTTATATCGGTTCACAGCGTTGTCAGTTGGGATTTTGCCTTGGGTATCATCCCGGGATGGCATACCACCATTTTTGCACCCTACTTTGTGGCCGGCGCCATTCATTCGGGTTTGGCCATGGTGTTGACCTTGATGATCCCTTTACGCAAGCTGTTTAAATACGAAGACATCATTACCATCGAGGTGCTGCAAAACGTTGCCAAGACCATTGTTTTGACGGGTCTGATTGTGGGCCTGGCCTATGGGACCGAATACTTTATTGCCTGGTACAGTCACAACCCCATCGAAATGGAGCAGTTTCGTTGGCGCGCGGTTGGTGATTATCGCTGGGGCTTTTATTTCATGGTGCTGTGCAATACCCTGACACCCCTGCTTTTTTTGTGGAAAAAAATTCGGACATCCATCGTACCCCTGTTTGTCATTTCGCTAATCGTCAATTTCGGCATGTGGTGGGAACGCTTCGTCATTATCATTGGCGGTGTGGCCCATGGTTTTGCCCCGCATGCCTGGGGACTCTACGCGCCCACCTGGGTCGAGTTCGGAATTATGATCGGAACGTTCTGTTTGTTCTTCTTTTTGTTTATGATGTTTGCCAAACACCTGCCCTCTGTTTCCATGACGGAAATGAAGGAAACCCTAGCCGGAGGACATGACCATGGCGCCTGAACGTCACATCATGGGACTGTTTAAGGATGAGGACCAGGTGGTTTCGACTTTGGATGCCCTCAAAACATCGCCGTTTGACTTTATTCGGGTGAATACGCCCATACCCAGTCATAAAATCATGGATGCGCTCAAGTTAAAGAAGAGCAAGGTGGGTTGGTTCACGTTATGTGGGGGCATTCTCGGTTTTCTGATCGGATTCAGCCTGGCAATATTTACGGCCACACGCTGGGATATGATTGTGAGCGGTAAACCCATCGTGGCCATTATTCCTTTTGTGGTCGTCGGTTTTGAGGCAACGATTTTATTTGCCGTTTTCGGCAATGTGATCGGTCTGTTGACCCAAATGCGCCTCCCCAACCAGGATTGGTTGCAGCATTATGATCCGCGCTGCTCCGGTGAGCATTTCGGCGTTCTGGCCGGCTGCAAGGCCCAGCAGGAAGAGGAGCTGAAGTCCTTTTTCAAACAACGTGGTGCCGACGTAACGGTTTTTGAGGCAGGATAAGCTATGACCTCCAGCACGAACAGTGATTTGAAAAAATCCACCCGCCCTACCCCGGTATTCTGGGTTTTTGTCGTGCTGTTTGCACTGGGCGTGGTTACATTTATATGGGGGCTGTTCGGTCATCACCCTGAAAAAACCTGGCAGACCTATCTAATCAATTTCCTGTTATGGTCGGCCATTGCCCAGGGGGGAGTGTTATTCTCGGCGGTCATGCACATGACCAAGGCCCGTTGGAGCGGACCGCTGGCCGGTCTTTCCGAATCCTTCGCTGCCTTTTTCCCCTTATCCTTTATTTTATTTTTAATTCTTTTTATGGGCAAAGCCCACGTATTTCCATGGTTGCACGAAGATTTACATGGCAAGGAAGTTTGGCTCAATATCCCGTTTCTGTTTACACGCGACGGCCTCGGGCTGCTGATCCTTTACATATTAGGCTTCGGATACCTTTTTTATGCCCTGCAGCTTAAAATTAACGACCATGCTCCCATGGGACGCCTGCGGCAAATTATAATCAAACAACAGCAAAGCAAACCGCTCTCAGAAGAAAAAATACACCGGCTTATGACCATATGGGGTGGGTTCTATATTCTGGCATTTGCGGTGGTTCTCTGTTTGATTGGTTTTGACCTGGTCATGAGCATGGATCCCCATTGGATTTCCACCCTTTTTGGTGCCTACCATTTTGTAAAATCGTTTTTCATCGGACTGGGTGCCCTGATCATTTTAGCCGCCGTCATCCAAAGCCGACACAAGGAAACCACGTTTATAACACCGGCCCATTTTCATGATGTCGGCAAACTGTTTTTTGGTTTCTGCCTGTTGTGGGCTGATTTCTTTTATGTCCAGCTACTGGTCATTTATTATGGCAACATCCCCGAGGAAACATACTACGTCATTATCCGTACCATGCACACGCCTTGGAACCGGCTGGCGTGGGCCGTATTCATTGTCTGTTTTGTGGGCCCGTTTTTCATTCTCCTGAATCAAAAAATAAAAACCCAGCCCATCATTATGGCGGTTATCTGCAGTATCATCATCATCGGCATGTGGTTTGAACACCTGCTGTTGCTGGGGCCGGCCCTGAGCCACGGCTCAGCATCCATTTCCTTAGGATTTGCAGATCTCCTGATTACCCTGGGATTTTTAGGGCTCATGGTGTTGGCCATCCGGTATTTTTTACAAACTTTTCCAGAGTTATGCGGTGTTGAAGGGGCAAAGCAGTGAAGCAACACAAAACGGCTATTCTTTTGACGCTCTTATCCGTGGTATTCACAGCCGGATTTCTGTTTATCTTTTATGGAATGTCCGCAGATGCCATGGGACCGGAACAGCCGATTCCCTTCAGCCACAATGTGCACAGCGGGGTCAAACAGATTCAGTGCCAGTACTGCCACCCTTATGTGGCTTATTCTAATTTCCCGGGTATACCACCGGTGGAGAAATGTCTGCATTGCCATAATTATATCATCGCCGAGCATCCCTGGATTCAAAAAGAACACCAATATTTTAACACCGGAACACCGACACCATGGATCAAGGTCAATTATGTGGCCGAACATGTGCTGTTTAACCACCAGCGCCACATTAATAAAAAGGTGGCCTGTCAGGAATGCCATGGCGAGGTCCAAAACCAGCAGCGCCTGCCGGAAAAAATCTGGCGCATGGGTGAGTGTGTCGAATGTCACCGGGAGCGGGGTGCCAACCTCGATTGTTGGTTGGCCTGTCATAGTTAGATAAGGGAGTCGTCGTGTCGACCCAAGCTTACGATATTAACACCGATCGAAATCATACGGCCATGGCCTTTACGGTGACGTCCGCCGCCTGGTTTGCCGTGGCAACGACATTTGGCCTGATTGCCGCCTCATACTTAATGGCCCCCGATTTCATGGCCAACATCGAATATATTCATTTTGGGCGCATGCGTCCCATGCATATCAATGCGGTGCTGTTTGGGTTTGTAACACCGGGTCTATTGGCAGTGGCATTCTACTATTTACCTCGAATGCTGAAAACGCAACTGCATAGCCAAAAACTGGGTGTATGGACAGCCATTTTGTGGAACATCACCGTAGCTGCCGGTATGCTGGGCATCTCCCTGGGACATACACAGGGCCGCGAGTATGCCGAACTGCCCTGGATCGTTGACATGATGGTCGTGGTGGTTTTTCTGATGACCGTCTATAATTTTATGATGACCATCCGAAGCCGCACGGAACCAATTCTGTATGTCTCCATCTGGTATGCCATGTCGGCCGTGATTCTCACATCCTGTACGTATTGCATGGGCAACGTCATCTGGAAACCGGACACCGGTGCGCTGGTGGGAATACCCGATGCCATTCTGCTCTGGTTTTACGGTCACAACGTATTCGGGTTGCTGCTCTCACCTCTGGCGCTGGCGGTTGCGTATTATGTACTACCCATAGCCACCCGCAGTCCGCTTTACAGTCATACACTGTCCTTGATCGGGTTTTGGTCCCTGATCATCGTATATACCCATATCGGCACACATCATCTGCTCCAGGTACCGGTGCCCACCTGGCTCAAAACCATTTCCATCGTGGACAGCGTGGCCATGGTAATCCCTGTGATGATTGTGCTCATCAATCTCTGGTATACGGTGAAGGGCAAACTAGGAGACATTCATGCCGATATCGGTGCCAAGTTCGTCTTCACCGGGACCATCTATTATTTTTTCGTCAATATGCAGGGTTCTATGATGGCTTTACCGCACGTCCAGCGCATTACCCACTTTAACAACTGGGTTGTGGCCCATGCCCACATCGGTGTGCTCGGATTTGCCGGGGTTACCGCCTTAGGCGGTCTCTATTTCATCATCCCCAGATTGACGGGCAAACCGCTTTACAGCAGATTCCTGGCTGATTTACAATACTGGCTTGTACTCATCGGCATAACCGGATTCTTCGTGGTACTCACTATCGTGGGGCTGATTCAAGGCAATGCCTGGTATAATGGTGAAACCCTATACCGCACGCTACCTGAAATCCAACCCTACTATGTTGTACGGTCTGGCTTGGGGCTGCTCATCGTAATCGGTGCCTATCTGGGCTTGTACAATGTAATACGATCCCTCTATTTCAACCGGAGAGCTTCATCATGAAGATGACGCCGACTGTCATCATAACAGGCATCCTGTCGCTGTTGGCGGCCATCACCTTGACCGTGGTCTACTGGCCCAATACCAACTTTAATATGGAGCCCTCGGAAATTTTCCGTGAACGTACGCCGGTTGAGGCTGCCGGCCGTAAAATCTATCTGGAAAACGGATGTGTTTATTGTCACAGTCAATCGATTCGGGCATTTGACTGGGGGCACGGTGCCGACCGGATCGCCCAAGCCGGAGATTACATCGCCGATGAACCGATTGCGCTAGGGTCACAGCGTACCGGTGTCGATCTCTCCCAGGAGGGTGGCGAGCATCCGGATGATTGGCATATTGCCCATTTTATCAATCCGCGTTACACCCGTCCGTCCTCCATCATGCCGCCTTTTGAGTGGCTGGGAATGGAACGCATTGAAACGCTGACCCAATACATGCAGAGCCTGGGGTTGAAAAATGCAGACAAACGGATGGAACGTCAGCGCTATTGGAAAGCCGAATCCATCAAAGCCTATAAAGCTGGGCCGGATGCAAACGCACGTTGGCTGTCGGACATTGTGCCCGAGGGTTGGCGCCACATACCCAACCCCTATCCGACGACACCGGCCAGCCTGCAGCGTGGACAAAAAGTATATCAGTATTTTTGTATCGGCTGCCACGGCCCCATCGGAGACGGCATGGGACCGGCCCAGCCCTGGATTTATCCACCCCCGCTCAATTTTACCATTCTAAAAGGGCGTGAGATTTCAGGTGGTATTCTCTACTACCAGATCATGAACGGCATCACGGGAACAGCCATGCCCTACTTTAAACGCGATCTGGAATCCCAGAAAATCTGGGAAGTGGGGGATTATGTTGCCGTAAATTTTATCAATGAAAGTGATGCCGACGCAGAGCCGCGCGGCATCGATTCGGCGTGGGAACCTTAGGAGCAGCGTTCGAGGGTTGAAGGGGTGAAGGTGTGGAGGGTCAGTACATAGCGAATAGCTCCAAAAAATCACTCCAACCATATGACCCTAAACCCTCCAACCCTTAGGGCTTAGTTGCACAACCTGGAAAGCTGTTTAAAATATTAGTTTAAAGATAGGGTATTGCGAATATGTATTTCCCCTACTACATCGCCTACATGACCATTGGATTTCTGCTGACACTGGTGGTGTTTTTCTGGGCTTTGAATCAGGGCCAATTCAAAGATCAAAACCGGGCCCGTTTTATACCGCTGGAAGCGGATGTAAACAGTAAACCTACCAAGGCGTCGCGATTTGCACGCATTGAAACATATGCCCTCTTCGCCTTGGTGGGAATAGCGCTAAGCGCATCAATGGCGATAATTATATTCTCTTTGCTCAAGGCAAAGCTTTAAATAGGAGGAAGTTCGACCATGCGATATTTTGAACTTCTGAGCGTACAACATGTCATTATGTATGTTGTCCCTACCCTGATATTCGTATTCTTGTTTGCCATAGGTCTGGGATTCTATCATTTCAGGTCAAAAGATGCCGCCGAGCGCGAAACCCGCATTATCGAAGAATTTCCAGATGGTATCCAGGGACGTAATGCGCCCTTCCCGGCTATCGCTTATATCACGATTATCGGAACCATTATCTGGGTATTGGGATATATTTTAACGATCGGAATTAAGGAGTTCGCATTCTGATGGAATCACATGCACATCCCACTTCAGGAATAAAAACCTGGACCATCGTCGCGCTCATGGTAGGCTGGGTATTTTTTAAAGGCTGGCTGGCCTACACCGTTATTGGCGACCTGGGACAGCCGGATTGGGATTATCGACCCATCAAGGATGTACCGGCGGAGTCTGCTTATGCGGTTGGTCCGCCTTACCATGCCCTGCCTTTTGCCCAGCATGTACTGGGAGAGCAGGGACAGGAGGAGAATCCTGCGCAGCTATCGGTGATACGTGTTGAAGGTGTTCAATAAATGAAAAAGATAATCGGATTCCTTATAGTTGTAGCCATTCTGGGCTTTGTCGTTTACCAGGCCTTGATGGTCTACGACAATAATTTTCGCTACGGGCGCATGCGTGAAACGCCGGGTGTCAGACCTCATGAAGAACCCCTGCTGGTTCAGGAATCCGGCATTGTTCCCCTACATGGCGGCGATGCGGTCTATCGCGTGACACCTGCAGTTGAACTGGTATCTCCTTTGGACCGGCAAGCCGACGCTACGATCAAAAGAGGCAGCGATCTGTATCATGTATTTTGCGCCCAGTGCCATGGTCTCAATTTTGACGGTAACGGTACCGTGGGCCAAAGCTTTAAACCCCTGCCAACCAATCTTCGCAGCCCCGAGGTTCAATCCAAACTCGAAGGCGAGTTGTTCAAATCCATCAGTTTTGGTGTCCCGGGCGGTCGGCAACCAGCCCTGGATACCACGATTCCGCCCCGGGATCGATGGTACATTATTGCGTTTATCCAATCACTAGAATAATAACTGCCGACTATTTAAACTCTCGAACAGAATTGACACCTTTTATTTTATCGCCCATACTCTGGAATAATGATTTTGTAATTTCAAACTGTGATATGACTGCCAAGCATGCTTGCCGTGGCCTAGGCATCAAGGTTTGACTATAGATAACCTTTAAATATTTTATGGACAAAACCACCTGCGATCTCTGTGGCCTTCCCCTGAAACATGGCCGCGTAGTCTGCAAAGATTTTGATGCCCCCTTGTATTTCTGCTGCAATGGCTGCCGCCAGGTATATCTAATGCTGATGGCCGCGTCCAACGACCCGGATCCAAGGACGTTTCAGGACACGGAGATATACAGACGCTGCGTGGCTGCCGGTATCATACCCAAATCCACCCAAGATCTTGAAAAACGTTATCCCCAAGGCAACACCGATCAAAGTCTGCATGATGCCGATGGCAATGGTGCCAACTTAAAATCCAGTATCACCGATTCAGATGCGAGCTTACCACTGGATCTGCATGTTCAAGGTATGTGGTGTCCTGCCTGCGCCTGGGTAATTGAGGAAACCCTCCTTAAGCAACCGGGTGTTCTAAATGCAACCTGCCGCTTTACCACGGATCAGGTTAAACTAAATTACAATCCAGTCCAGACCTCGCCGCATCAGCTCCGCGATGTTATCGCCAAACTCGGATACCAGGGCTTGCCTGCAGGTGCCGATCACCGATACAGCTCTCATCGCAAAGAATTCGTTCGTCTGGGCATCTCCGCTTTTTTAACCATGAATGTCATGATGCTGTCTTTTGCCCTCTATACGGGCTTTTTCACCCAGTTTACGGTGGATACCATTCAAAAACTCACCTGGCCCCTGTTTGTTATGGGCTGCATTGTTTATTTTTATGGTGGTGCGCCCATCCATCAAAGAGCGCTATCTGGTTTGCGGCAAGCTTCAGCCGGTATGGAAGCGCTCATCAGCATCGGAGCAACCAGTGCATTTTTCTACAGCCTGTTTAACTGGTGGTCCGGCAGTATCCATTTGTATTTTGATACGACCTGTATGCTAATTACCCTGGTGCTGATCGGCAAAACCATTGAACAGCGCGCAAAAGATCGTATCAAAAAGCAAATCGGCAGCTTTAAGGATATGCAGCCGTCCAAAGTCCGCATTTGTACTGCTGATTCCCCCACAGGCAAATATGTACATATAGGCCAACTTTCCTACGGCGATGTTTTCACAGTTACCGCTTCGGAAATCATACCCGCAGACGGTCGTATTCTGGATGGCCAAGCCCGCGTTGATGAAAGTACATTGAGCGGAGAAGCGCGTCCCATCCATAAGAAGCCGGGTGATCGGGTCAGCAGTGGCACCCGGGTCGTTTCCGGGTCCATTAAAGTCGCCGCCAGGGCCATTGGCAAAGACTCGTTGGTGGGCCAGTTAACTGCGGTGATGGAAGCCGCTCTTGATCGCAAAACAAAAATGGAAGACATCACGGACAAAGCCCTCAAATATTTTGTTCCGTCAATTGTAATGTTGGCCATCATCACAGCCGTTGTTTGTCTCGCCCTTAAATTACCGGTGCAAACCGCTATCATTCGTGCGGTCACCGTTTTGGTTATTTCCTGTCCATGTGCGCTGGGGGTGGCCATCCCCTTGGCCCGGGTGGCCAGTATCTCACTGGCTGGTAAAAAAGGGATCCTGGTGCATCATTTCACCGCATTTGATCTTATACATAGGGTCGATACCGTTGTTTTCGATAAAACCGGTACGCTGACCCGGGGTGAATGGCAATTGAAAGAGATACGAACATACAACCAGTGGAATCCCCAATCCATCCTATCTCTCGCATCCGGACTTGAGGCGCATGCAACCCACTATATCGGTGCCGCCCTTGTGCAGGCCGCTCAAAAGAAGCAGATAGAACCGGCGGCAGCCGCCCAAGTTACCGAACAGGACAATGGTATTTCCGGCGATGTTAAAGGATATAAGGTGAAAATCGGATCGGCTGATTTTATAAGGGGGGAGCTGAAAGAACCAGAAGGAATTGAAGTGGATGCACCGGACAATCCCCCTAATCCGATTTCTTTAGTTTATATGAGTGTGGATAATAAGCTTTGTGCCTCTTTTCTGTTTGGCGACAGCATTCGACAATCTAGCCCCGGCGTGATCTCTCAGATGCAAAAACAAGGAATTAAACTGGCCCTAATCTCCGGTGACAGTCAGGCTACCACTGACGTTGTAGGTTATAAACTCGGTTTGTCCGACTGCTATGGAAATATGCTACCTGAGGATAAAGCCGCTTTCATTCAAGGACTACGCAAACAAGGAGCCTGTGTTGCCATGGTGGGCGATGGGATCAATGATGTACCCGCTTTGGCATCCGCGGACCTGGGCATTGCGGTCCATTCCGCCCACCGAATCGGAACCGAGGCCAGCGGAATTACCCTGATGGGAAATGAACCGGCCCGGATTGAAACCTTTAAAACGCTGGCCTTCCGAGTAAATCGGACCATACGCCAAAACCTCGTATTTACATTCTTTTACAATATCATCAGCATACCCATTGCCATGAGCGGCCTGTTGAATCCATTGGTTGCCGTGAGCGCCATGCTTCTAAGCAGTTTGAGCGTTACCGGAAACACCTTGCGGCTTACTCGCAAGGTGGTCAAATAAAATGATAGTTCTAAATTACCTCAACGATGAGGTTTATTTGGCTTGACAATTACCTGCATTAATTTAAGTTTGGACCGCGTGTTATATTACCATATTTTGAGAGAGAAGAATATATTGGCCAAACCAGATGCCACACCAGTTGACAATATCGATCCCGATCAGATCATCCATTTCGAGCAACATGCCCAGGACTGGTGGGATTGTCAGGGCCCTCTCAAAGCCCTGCATGATATCAATCCATTGCGCCTGCATTATATCGAAACCCGATCCGGTATTGATGGCAAATCGATTCTCGATGTGGGCTGTGGCGGCGGTTTGCTTTCTGAGTCTATGGCCCTGAAAGGGGGCCAGGTTGTGGGGATCGACATGTCGACGGCATCCCTGCAAGCCGCCCGGACCCACGCTGAGAAGACCGGCGTTGGTATCGCTTATCGCCAAACCACAGCTGAAACCCTGGCCGCTCAGACCCCTGGCGCTTACGACCTGATTACCTGTATGGAACTGCTGGAACATGTACCCCGACCAGATTCGATATTGAATGCGTGTTACCAGCTTCTAAAACCCGGTGGCCATGTCATTCTGGCAACGGTCAACCGGACTTTGACCGCCTATTTACTGGTAATATTGGCGGCCGAATATCTTCTGAAAATCGTAAAACAGGGAACCCATGCTTACCGCAAGCTTATTCGACCGGTTGAATTACAGGCATGGGCCCTTGCAGCCGGCCTGGACGTGCGCAACCTGTCAGGGGTGCTTTATAACCCCTTTAGTGGACAGGCGCGCCTGACTTCTTTAACCAAAATGAATTACTTGATGCATTTACAGAGGCCATGAATAAAGAAAAAAAGCAAAGCAGCAGATTGAAACCGCCCGGTTGGCTCGACAAGCAGGAGCGTCGAAAAATATTTGATGATCAGGTGGATGCCTCCGGCTCCGCTTATTTTGGATTCCACCGTCATCGTGCCGCCGAAAAGGTCAAAACCGTTTTGTCGCACTTTAACCGTGTGGCGCCCAAGTATGATCTCATGAACTCCGTGTTGAGTTTCTGGATTCATCATGCCTGGAAACGCATGGCCATCCGCATGTTGGATCTTCGGCCGGGCGACCAAATTCTGGACGTCTGCGGCGGAACGGGTGACCTGGCGGTTCTATCCGCCAGGCGTATTGGAGCGCATGGCAATGTGTTTATTTACGATATCAACCGTGCCATGATGGAGGCTGGTAAAATCCGACCCGAAAACATCGATTTGCAAACGTCGATTCACTACATTGAGGGTGATGCCGAACGGATTGCCTGTCCGGATAATCGCTTTGATGCGGCCATGGTCGGATTTGGTATCCGCAATTTAACCCATTTGCAACTCGGTTTTGAGGAAATGTATCGTGTTCTAAAACCGGGCGGGAAGGTCATGTGCCTGGAATTTTCTAAACCCGTCAATCCTGTTTTCCGCTGGCTGTATGATTTCTACTCATTTCAAATTATGCCTCTGGCAGGTGCGGTCATTGCCGGATCGCGCCAATCTTATTGCTGCCTGTCTGAGACCATTCGGATGTTTGCCTCAGCCGATGAACTCAAACAAATATTAGAGAAAATCGGATTTGAAAACGTATCCTATAAGCGACTGACCAATGGGATTGCGGTGATTCATATCGGTCGTAAACCCTTCACTTAATCAATGTCCGCCCGGAATAGGCAAATTTGGTCGAGTTCAAGGCGTGCGAAAAATGGTACCACAGGCATATGGTCAATATTCCGAGGATAAAATTTTGAGCACAACGCCGATATCGGGCAAATTGGTCATTTATGGATGGGCGCTAATTGCGATCCTTATACTCAGGCGAACGGTCCTCAAAAGTCGACATCACAGCCTCAATCTGGTTGGCCTGCCCGAGTAGCCCCTTTTGCAAATGGGCCTCCAGGTCAAGACCCTCGACCGAACTCCCGTGCCAGGCTTCTTCCAAAAGCCGTTTGCCCGCAGCGATGGCATCCGGCGATTTGTTGGCAATCTGCTGTGCCATGTCCGCAGCCGCCTCCAAAGGTTGCTCGCAGATTTTGGTAATCAGGCCCAGATCGGCTGCCTCCTGAGCCTCAACCACTCTGCCCGTAAAGGTCAGCTCTTTGGCTACATCCAGACGCACAAGATCCCTCAGCGTCTGGGTTCCCGACATATCCGGAACCAGTCCCCATTTGATCTCCATGATCGAAAACCGGGCATCTCTGGTCGCTAGGCGAATGTCGGCTGCCAGGGCCAGTTGAAAACCACCCCCATAGGCAACCCCGTGTATGGCGGCTATTACCGGAACCGGCACTTGTTTCCAGACATAGCCCACCAATTGGGCATAATTCGCCGGGCTGCCTTCGGGCTTGTTGAAAAGTTTGAATCCCTTTCCGGTGGTGATATCGCCTTCGGCCATGAGGCTGGCGATGTCCAGACCGGAACAAAAGCCCTTTCCCTCTCCATGGAGAACCACGGCACGAACCGATGAATCCTTGGAAACAGATCTGCCTGCCGCCACGATGGCCTCGAACATTTCCATATTGAGTGCGTTGTATTTGTCGGCACGATTCAATTTGACATAAGCGACATGGTTTTTAACTGAAATTGACACAACATCGGACATTTGGATTATCTCCTCGCAAATTGTGGTTTGGTAACATCAAAATATTCTTCAAGTTCAAGCCCGGCACATTTTCACTACGGCATTAAGCCCTAACAGGCGGTTATCTAGAGAGGCGATCTTACCATAACCCCCTATTTTATCAAATCATAAAAATCGGATGAGCCATGCTCTTCCCCGGGCCAGCTTATCCCTTCTCCGGATCTTAAACCGGCATCCCCAGAATCTCCCTGGCCTCGGTACAATTTGCCACAGCCAAACCCATATCCTGAATAAGTGCCGCCATTCGTTGCACAAGTTCTACATTTGTTTGGGCGGCCCGGCCCCTGGCATAATTAACACTGTCTTCAAATCCGACCCGCACAACCGACGCCCCCATTCCGATGGCCGTTGCCAGTAAGGTAAAATCGTTCATGCCGGCGTGAATAACGCCCCAGGGGACATTCTTTTCAGGCAGCAAACTCTTCACCCAAAAAAGGGTTTCGGGGTCAGCCGGCAAGGCCCATTCCACTCCCAGGCAGAACCCGATGGAATAAGGCGGCCTTAGTACATCTTCTCTGCGCAGTTGCTGGTATGCGGGCAGCATGCCGGCGGCAAAAATCTCCAATTCCGGCACCACCCGGGTTGCCTGCATCCGCTTGGCCCAGTAACGGATATCCGGAAGGGTGTTGACGTAGACGTCCTCCCCGAAATTGATTGACCCCATGTTCAAGGAAGCGGATTCGGTTCTGGTATCGTCGAGCGCCACACACCTTTCCTCCCGGGTCAGGCTAGTCAATCCGCCGGTGGATCCCTGGACAATGATATCCGAAGATTGCCGGATCAGGTCGAGTGTTTTAGCATAAACGGTTACATCTTCGGTTTGCACCCCGGTATCATCGCGAACATGCAGGTGCACCAGGCTCGCACCGGCCTGACTGCAGGCAATGGTTTCGTTGGCCACATCCTCGGGAGTTATTGGGTTTCTTGATGGCGGCCGGATGTTTTTTCCCACCGGTGCTACTGCGACAATGATCTTTCTTAATTCATTTTCATTCATGCGTGCCCTCCCTTTAAAATCCATGTTTTGTTTGAAATTGATCCATTTCGAGGTTGAAGCGGGCTTTGTATTTCGGAACATAATTATGATAAGATCCCGTGGTGCATCTTGAACTTTAATTGAACTTTGCTATAGTGGCACAAATTGTCTCAACATGTAAAACCGACCAAGGCACCCATGTCGAAATTCATTTACTCATTCAGTATCATCATATTTGGTTTGTCTCTGGGCTACATTACTCAGATTCTGATCCAGCGTCGGGTCTTGAGATTGCCCGTCTCCATCGATCGGCTTCGAAAGTCATTGCAATTCATCGCCCTGCTTTTTCTCAATCCAATTGCCATTGTAGGAGCCATTTGGATCGTTAACATACACACCATGCGCTTGGCGGCTTTGCCTTTTATCGGTCTATTCGCGTTGATTCTGGGTGGTATTCTAGCCCTGGGAGCATCTAAAGTATTCAAATTGCCGCCCCAAAAAACCGGCGCCATGTACGGCTGCGGATCCTTTACCAACATCGGCTCCATTGGCGCATTGGTATGCTTCATCTTTTTGGGGGAGCCGGGTTTTGCGCTGGTACCCATCTATAAAATCTTTGAAGAAGTGTCCTACTACAGCATCGGTTTTCCCATTGCCAAATACTACAGCGGCGCCGCCGCTGCCGATGAGGATAGATGGAGCCGCCTCAAAGGGCTGGCCAGGGATCCTTTTATCATCGTGGCGGTTTCCAGTATTGTTTTAGGTGGACTATTCAATATCAGCGGGATCCATAGACCCGCCCTGTATGCCTCCGTTAATGCCATTTTTGTGCCTTTGGCGACCATCATGCTGTTGGCTTCCATTGGTCTGGCCCTTAAATTCAGGCGTGTCCGGGATTATATCAAGGAAGCAATTTCCGTGTGTGCCATTAAATTTGCCATTGTGCCGGTTATCGCCTCAATACTGGCATTTCTTATCGGTTTTGGACAGATCGATGCAGGATTGCCTTTAAAAGTCGTGATTATTCTCTCATCCATGCCGGTAGCCTTCAATGCCTTGATCCCGCCCTCGATATATGATCTCGACCTGGACCTGGCCAACAGTTGCTGGTTTGTCACCACTTCCATGCTGGTCATTGTATTGCCGGTACTTTTAATCATCATCAACTCCTTTTAGGAACTGATTCTAAAATTTCTTTTGGCTGATCCACCTTAGGCGGATAAATCTCAGGCGTCGGTTCTTGTTTCAACTCCTCGATAATACCTGAAGTGGTTTTAAAAACCACTTCTAATGTATGCCTGCGAATTGAAACAAGAATCCGCCTTGACCTTGAACCAAAATCTTATTTATGAATCAGCTCCCAATGTCATGTGCCGGGTTTTTCTTTTGATTACGTGAGCCACAACTCTGAATATGTATCTACGATTTACCAAACAGTGTATGCATGTAATTCGGGATCGGGATCGCTATCAAATAAAGCGTTAGAAATATAGTAGCCCCATAGATATTTGAACCCGATTCCGACTCCGATTCGAATATCGATTCCGATATTCGAAAAGGATTCCTTCAAAACGATTCATAGGGACCCATTCTCCGCTTTGCATACATTGAATTTATCACTTGACACACCTGTTTATTTTGCATAATGTATTTTGCATACAAAATACATTATGCAATGTCAAGTTTATAAAGCCCTGTTATCGCTACATTCTGATGCTCCATCCATCTCATGAAAGGATAGATTCATGATTAATCTGGGCGAACAACATGAAAATTTGGATCAAAAAGTATACCAAATTATTAAAGACATGATCATGCATCGTCAATTACTCCCAGGTGAAAAAATACCCCAGGAACAGCTGGCCAAAGAACTAGGTATCAGCCGTACTCCGCTGGTCAGTGCCCTTAAATTTCTAGAGCAGGAAAAAATCGTCGAAGCCAAGCCGCGCCGCGGTTATTATGTTCGTTTGTTTTCCAAAGAAGAGATGGTCTACATCTTCGAGCTGCGCGAAGTTTTGGAAGGATTGGCAGCCAGGCGGGCGGCAGACCACATCACCGATTCCCAGATTGATGAACTAAATCACTTCTTCAGCCAATTCAGTTCATCCGAAGATATTGCCAATTTTAAAGCATATTCGCAGGAAGATCGCCGTTTTCATACCTTTGTCATGGATATTGGTGCCAAAGAATTTTTGAAAAGCATCTTACAAACCACCAACATTATCAGCTTCAGCTACCAGGTGGTTTCCTCCGAAGGCCTTATCCGCCACCCCAAAGAAACGATCAGTGAGCACAAGGCCGTGATTGAGGCCATTAGTGATCGCGATCCGGAAGCATCCGAGATGCTCATGCGCAGGCATTTTATCAAATCCGCGGCAGTGCTGCGGCAAATGGTTGAATCGGAAATCACCGAGGGGGACAGCAAAGGTTTCGGCGATGTGGTTCCATTTAAGTTACAACCGTAAATAGTTCAGACAACTAAAAAAGAAAGACACTGTATCTGATGAAGTCAGGAAAGGAGGGAAAGCAGGACGCAAAGCCAAAGGCTGGCCCGGTATTCGAGCCATCGGGCCAATCATGTTTGTTTTGCGCTTATTGTGAATTAAAGCGGCGGGCCGTTTCGGCTCCAAGAAAAAACACCACCATACCCACATAAATGCAAGGAGGATATCGCATGAAAAAAATCACTATCATCTGTCTGGTTGTTTTTTTGGCTTTGGCTGTTGGTGCTCACGCCAAAGGATTTCCCAAAAAAAATATCACCAACGTAGTTGTCTGGGGTGCCGGCGGTGGTACCGATACCTGCAATCGTATCATCAGCGCCGAAATGGCCAAGTTTCTGGGTGTGAACGTCAACGTGATCAATAAAACCGGCGGCGTGGCCGGCTCCGTGGGCATGAACTATGGTTATTCTCGCCCCCATGACGGATACACCCTAACTGGTTTGTCAGAATCGAACGTGACGGCCGGCGTACAAGGCGGTTGGAACCAGAAATTCGATGTTTGGGATGTCTTTATTGTCGGCGGCTCACCGGATGTCATTTCCGTTACCCCCAACACACCCTACAAAACTTTAAAGGACCTCATAGAAGCTGCCAAGGCCAACCCCAAGAGTATCAAGGCGGCTGCCAGCGGGGCCGGCTCGATTCACCATCTCAACCTTCTGGCCGTTGAGAACGGATCCGGTGCCAAATTCAACTTTATTCCCTATAAAGGATCTGCTCCCAGCCAAAACGCTGCCATGGCCGGCGAAGTCTCGGTGGTCGTCACCTCTCTGGCCGAACAGCAGCAACTGTTACGGGGTGGCAAACTGCGCGCTCTGGGTATGCTGATTCCCGATTCCTTTACCGTAGAAGGTCTGGGGACCATCCCCTCTTCCTTTGATGCCTACCCGGGTCTATCCAAGTACCTACCCATTTCTCAGGCTATCGGCTTCGCCGTACCGGCAGATGCACCGGCCGATGCCAAGGCTAAGCTGGTCGATGCATTTGAGAAAGCTATCGCCACGGACAAAGTTAAAAGCTGGGCCAAAGACAATTATTACCTGCTTTCAGGTAAAACCGGCGCCGAGTCCAAGGCTGTTTTCTCAGCCCTGGAGTCCAATTTTGCCTGGACACTGTGGGAACTGGGTGCTGCCAAGGTTAACCCTGGAAATTTAGGAATACCCAAACCCTAGCCATTTTACTCAAGACATAAGCAATCAGCCATAAGCTGTGAGCGGCTAAACGCTTACGGCTTATGGCTCGAATCAAAACAGGTAATTAGCCCATGTTGGATAAAGACAAACTCCGCAAGGCCGATGTATATTCAGGTGCCATCATCGCCCTATTGGGCATCTGGATCATATCCCAGGCGCTGAAAATGCCCATGAAAGACAGTTGGGGCGGAGTGCAAAACGTTTGGTATGTTTCTCCGGCCCTTTTTCCCTTGTGCATCGGTGCCATAATTACAATCCTGGGTTCCTTTCTCTGCCGCACGGCTTTAAAGACCATCGGGTTGCAAGGTTTTAAGGAAACGATTAATTGGCTCATGAGTAAAGAGCTGTTTACGTTTTTAAATTCCCTAAAAAACCTTAGATTCTACACCATCGTCCTTTTGTTTTTCTCGTTTGTCTTTCTGAATATTCCCCGAATCGACTTCTTTATTTGTGCGGTTTTATTTCTGGTCGTTTTAATAACCTCCTTCTATTTCGACGACCCGGCCCTGCTAAAAAAGCTCTTTTTCTTTTACCTCATTGAAACGGTGATATTACTCTTCTTTTTCATCACCGGACTCAATCAGGCCCTGGGCCAGGTTGTCCCCTTCCCCGGTGACATATTAGCAACATGTATCATCATCGCATATGGTATCTATGCCCGTCTGCTAATCCGAACTGACGCAGCTTTGCGTCGAAAATATTGGATTGGGCTGCTGGTATCATTAATCGCTCCGTTTACCATCGGCATTCTTTTTAAATATTTTCTGCTGGTACCAATGCCGAGTGAAGGCTTGATTGTCTCAATCATTGATTATTTCTGGTACCTGGAATTCTAATTATCGAAGGAATGCACGAAATGGTTATACTAGAGCGCATCGGATTCTATTTTCAAACCGTCCTGCATCTCGCATCGGATCCGGTAAATATCGCCATCCTCTTTGGTTCGGTTATTCTGGGCATTATGTTTGGCGCCATGCCCGGCCTTACGTCCACCTTGGGAGTCGCTTTGTTGACGGCCATGACCTACGGCATGGATACCGCTACGGCCATGCTGTGTTTGCTGGCCATTTATGTGGGCGGCACCTATGGTGGGTCCTACGCCTCAATTTTGATAAATATACCCGGTACGGCCGCCTCCGCTGCAACCGCCCTGGACGGCTACCCGCTGGCCCGCAAGGGTGAAGGTGGGCGCGCCATCGGCCTAACCACCACATCCTCAGCCATCGGAACCATCATCAGCATGCTGTTCCTGGTGAGCATATCACCGCTGATCTCCTTTTTTGCCCTGCAATTCACCTCCTTTGAATTCTTTCTTTTGGCATTCTTCGGAATCTTAATCAGCGGCACCTTAACCAGCCCGGACCTGGTTATCAAAGGCTGGATATCCGGCTTTCTGGGTCTCTTTTTAGCCTGTGTGGGGCGCGATCTGCTCCAGTTTTATCCCCGCTTCACTTTTGGGATCCCGGAATTGGATAGTGGTGTCGAAGTTGTACCGGTGTTAATCGGCGCCTTTGGCATACCCCAGATTATCCAAGTACTAAAAGAACGTTTTCGTATTGGAGAGACCCAAAAATTTCAGCGAATCTTACCCGAATTCGGTACCATCGTCCGGAATATTCCCCGCATCATCCGGTCAGCCCTCATAGGTGTTGGAATCGGTTCGGTTCCCGGCATCGGCGAGGATATTGCCGCCTGGGTCTCCTATGGGGCGGCCAAAAACACGTCCAAACATCCCGAACGTTTTGGCAAAGGGGAAATAACGGCGGTACTTTCTACTGAAGTGGCCAACAATGCCTGCGTGGGCGGGGCCATGATACCTTTACTGAATCTGGGCATCCCCGGAAGTCCCCCGGCAGCCATGCTTCTCGGTGCCCTGATGCTGCATGGGGTGACTCCCGGACCGATGATTACCTTTGAGCATCCCAACTTTATAATCGAAGTGGCAGCCATACTGCTGCTGGCCTCCATGACCATGTGGGTGGTGGGCATGCTGCTGGCCAAACAGGTTGTTAAGGTACTGCGTATCCCCACCCAAATCTTTATGCCGGTCATAGGCGTTCTTTGTATCATTGGAAGCTATGCCTTGGGCATGAACATATTCAATCTCTATTTAATGCTGCCGGTCGGGATTATCAGTTATTTTTTAATCGAAATGGGTTATCCCATTGCACCGCTGGTTATCGGCGTGATTCTCGGTCCCATGGCCGATGAAAATCTACGCCGGGCCCTAATGGTCAGCCAGGGCAGTTTCATGCCCGTATTTACACGCCCGGTGGCCCTGTTGTTATTTTTGGTGATTGTATGGACCATCATCAGCCAATTCCCGGTTTTCCGAAACCTGAAAGACAAGCTCATGGCCAGAATAAGGGGTCGCACATTCCGGTAACATCGCGGTGGCAATCCAAGATGCGCCTTATTACCGGAAAAGGGTTCTCAGGAATAACACATATTAAATCAGTTATCGTACGGAGGCACCATGCTAAAACTAGGCATAATAACGGGCTTTTTGTCCCAGACCAAAGACCGTTTTCATGAATATAACCAGCCCTTGGACCTGGACCAGAAATTCAAGCTCATGAGTCAAATCGAAGGCTATGATGGGGTTGAGATTGTATTCCCGTATGAGGTCCATGACGCTGACTTTACACGGCAAACACTCGAAAAGCACGGTTTGAAAATCGCCGCCCTCAATGTCAATGTCAAAGCCGAGCCTGAATTCCGAAACGGTGGACTGACTTCGCATGACAAGGCCATACGGGACAAGGCCGTTGGGATTATCAAAGACGCCAAGAATTTCGCCCAGGCAGTTGGCGCGGATAAAGTAACCTGCTGTCCCCTGGGGGATGGATATGAATTTGCCTTTCAATATGACTATGCCCAGGCGTGGCGATACCTGGTGGAGTGCTTTGGCGAGGCCGGCAGCTACAAACCGGAGATTCCGCTCTTCATTGAATACAAACCCAGCGAAACTCGCGGTCGCTGTTTTGTGGATACCGCCGCCAAAACACTATGCCTGCTAAACGACATCCAAAATCAAGACATGGGTGTTACCCTGGATTTTGGCCACTCCATGTATGGCAATGAAAATCCGGCCGAAGCCCTGGTGATGTTGGCTGAAAGCCCGTATAAATACTACATTCACATCAACGACAACGACGGCAAATGGGATTGGGACTATTTTTGCGGAACCAAACATTTCCTGGAATATGTCGAGTTTCTTTTTTATCTAAAGCAATATGGCTACGATGATTATCTGACCTCCGACACCTCACCCACCCGTTGGGACATCCGCGGTACCTTCGAAGCCAGTAGCCGTATGACAATAAAAATTTGGAAATTATTAGACCAAATTGATTTGCCAACCCTTGAAAAACTCATGTCCCAAAACGATTATTTGAAAACCTGGCAGTATATCGAGAACAATATTTTTGCCCTGAAGGAGTAGACCACAACATGTATGCGACACCCATGTCAATTGATGAATTAAAGCAGATGGCCGCTACCATCCGTTCAGATATTATCGAAATGATTTGTACGGCCGCAGCCGGCCATCCCGGTGGATCACTTTCGGCCACCGATATCGTCACCGCCCTGTATTTTCGAATGATGCGCATCGATCCCCAAAACCCGCAATGGCCTGATCGTGACCGCTTTATCCTCTCCAAAGGCCACGCCTGTCCGGTCTGGTATGCAGCCTTGGCGGAGCGCGGCTACTTCGACAAATCTCATCTGGGCACCTTGAGGCAACTCAACAGCATTTTGCAAGGGCACCCGGACATGCTCAAAACTCCCGGAATAGACATGACCGCCGGCTCTCTGGGTCATGGTTTTCCGGCCGGGGCGGGAATGGCCTTAAGCGGAAAACTTCAAAACAAGGATTTTCATGTTTGGGTAATCATCGGTGACGGAGAATCTCAGGAAGGCTCCATCTGGGAAGCGGCCATGTCGTCTGCCCGTTGGAAGCTTGACAACCTCACGGTTATCATGGACTGCAACAACCTGCAAAATGATAACTACGTGGACCAGACCATTCCGATCGAACCCATTGCCGATAAATGGCGCGCTTTCAACTGGAATGTCATGGAGATAGACGGTCACGAAATGGCGGCGGTGGTCGAAGCGCTTGAAACTGCCAAGGCAGTCAAAAATCAACCTACCATCATTCTGGCCCGAACCGTCAAGGGCAAAGGGGTATCATACATGGAAAATGTATGCGATTGGCATGGAAAGGCGCCCAGCCGCGAGCAGGCGGACCTGGCCCTGAGTGAAATCAGGAGGTGCAGCAGTGAATCCTAAATCTTCCCCTTATCAATATATACGCCCGGAGATTGTCGACCTTTTATCGGCGGACAATCTGTTTCAGGCGGCGGACTGTACGCCGACCCGCGCGGCCTTCGCCCAGACCATGCTCGAGCTGGGAGAAAAAAACTCCAAAGTAGTCGTCCTGGACGCGGACGTATCCAAATCCATCGGCACCAATAAGTTTGCCGCAAAATTTCCGGATCGGGCCTATAATTTTGGCATTGCCGAACAGAACATGATGGCTGCCGCGGCCGGCATGGCAACGACAGGCTTGATTCCCTTTGCCTGCACCTACGCGGTGTTTGCCAGTTTGCGGGCCCTTGACATGGTTCGCAACAGTATCCATTATCCACGGCTCAATGTTAAAATTGCCGCCAGCCACAGCGGCATCACCCCGGGCCCGGACGGCGTTACCCATCAGGGACAGGAAGACCTCTCAATCATGCGGTCAATTGCCAACGCGACCATTATTGCACCGGCTGATCCTGTAAGTACTGAAATGGCGGTTTGGGAAGCAGCCGCCTTTGAGGGACCGGTTTATATGAGTTTTACCCGCGATCCAGTACCCTATCTTTACAATGATGATTTTCCTTTTGAAATCGGTAAAGCTGTAACCATCCGCTCCGGCAGCGATGCCACTATTATCACCAACCGCGACATGGTGATCCAGTCGCTTGTGGCGGCGGAACACTTAGCCGGTTTGGATATTCAAACACGCGTCATCGATTGTCATACACTCAAACCCCTGGATGTGGAACCAATTTTACAGGCAGCAGCTGAAACCGGTGCCATCGTTACTGCCGAAAACAATGTTTTCTATGGTGGGCTCGGCAGTGCCGTGGCTGAAATTCTGGTTGAAAACGATCCCATTCCCATGCAACGTATAGGCGTTCGAGATACCTTTGCCGAGTCAGGCCCCTATTTGGAAGTTATCCACAAATATGGTTTGACGGCCCCTTTTATTGTGGATGCAGTCCAGAAGGTAATTAAAAGGAAGTAGCTACAGGGAATAAAAACTCAAATTCCAAGCACCAATGGTCAAATAAATACCAAATTCCAATTTCGAAACATGTTTTAAACAATTAATAAATGATTCAATTGCCAATTGGTTATTGTGATTTATTTGATTTTTGATCATTGTTGATTGAAATTTATATGGGAGGATTGGATGGCAGATAACAACTGGCGAATCGTCAATCCAGACGGACAATACCGTGTCGTGGTGACCAAAGAACTCCCCGGACAGCGCTGGCTGGAGCTTTTAACGGCTGCCGATTGCCGGGTTCAGGTATCGACATCGACCCACGTATTGAGCGGTGATGAGCTCCAGGCCGCTTTCGGTGATCGCTGCGATGGCGCCATCGGCCAACTTACCGAAGCATGGGGAAAAAGCCAGTTCCAAGCCCTCAAAAAGGCCGGCGGCCAGGCCTACAGCAATTATGCTGTAGGGTTCAACAATGTGGATCTATCCGCTGCAACGCAACATGGCATCCCGGTGGGCAATACGCCGGGCGTTCTCACCGAAACAACAGCAGAAATGGCGGTCGCCCTGACCTTTGCCGCCGCCCGCCGTCTGGGGGAGGCCGAACGCTTTCAGCGCCAGGGCAAATATACCGGTTGGCTGCCGTCACTTTTTATGGGTGAATTGCTGCATGGCAAAACCCTTGGAATCATTGGAGCCGGCCGCATCGGAGCGGCTTATGCGCGCATGATGGTGGCAGGTCACCAAATGAACCTGGTCTACTACGATATTCAACCCAATCCTGAACTGGAAGCTTACATTCAGGCCTATAGCGCGTTTTTAGAACACCGGGGCCAGCCGCCGCTTAACTGTCAGCGCCTCGATCAGATTGACGATCTGCTAAAGCAAGCCGACGTGATCAGCATCCACACGGTCTTAGACGCCTCAACCCACCATTTAATCAATTCTTCGCGCCTGGCCGGCATGAAAAAGAAGGCCATCCTGATCAATACCAGCCGCGGTCCCGTCATTGATGAAGCCGCACTGGTGGCTCACTGTCAAAGCCATCCCGATTTCAGGGCCGGTTTGGATGTTTTCGAAGACGAACCGGCCATGAAACCGGGGTTGGTTGACCTGGAAAATGTGGTTATCGTTCCGCATATCGCCTCGGCCACCAGTTGGACCCGCCAGGGCATGGCCACCCTGGCCGCAGCTAATGTATCCGCAATCCTCCAGGGCCATCCGGTTTGGGCCGACCCGGATATCACACCCTTTCTCGGCAGTGATGTACCTTTGGCGGCCCCCAGCATCCTGAATGCCAAGGAACTAGGCCTAAGCTTTTTCGAAAAGTGACCGAAGTGTCGTCCCCTATTTTACGAAGTGATTTGTTGTCCGGCCTGCCGGATGAATGGCCCCATGACCTCAATCCGGCTATCAATAAACACATCAGGGAGGCCGGACATAAGATCGTCGTGCTGGATGACGATCCCACCGGTACCCAGACCATTCACGGGCTTCCGGTTTTGACCGAATGGTCTTTGGACGCACTCGTTTCTGAATTCCAAGAAGACCTGCCGGCCTTTTTTATCTTGACCAATTCACGCAGCCATACCGATACAGTCGCTCGACAGATCAATACCGAAATCGCTAAAAATCTAGTGACGGCATCACGTCTGGCTGATCGTGACTTCGTGGTCATCAGTCGCAGCGATTCCACCTTGCGCGGCCATTTTCCGGCTGAAATGGAAGCTCTTTCCCACAGCCTCAATGTTAAAGAATCCGGTTGGATTGTCGTTCCTTTTTTTGAAGAAGGCGGTCGCTACACCATTGGCGATACGCATTACGTAGCCAGGGGAAATGAGCTGATCCCGGCCGCCCGGACCGAATTCGCCCGGGACAACGTATTCGAATATCATCAATCAGACCTGCGCGCCTGGGTGGCAGAAAAATCCCGAAAACGTATCGCCGTCGATGATATTGTTTCCATTTCTATCCGGGATCTGCGTGAAGGCGGTCCCCGCAGAATTGCCACAATCCTCAGCCAGTTGAGCGACCGACAATGTTGCGTTGTTAATGCTGCCGGATATCGGGATATGGAAGTATTTGTTCTCGGTTTGGTTACGGCGGAGGCAAGCGGCGGGTCATACCTATATCGGGCGGCTGCCTCCTTTGTCCGGGTGCGCTGCGGCATCTCCCCACGACCTCTGCTGACCCCTACTGATTTGGCCTTACCAAAGGGCCGCGGGGCGTTGATAATTGTCGGCTCGCATGTCAAACGCAGCAGTGATCAGATGGAAGCTTTACTGACCGCCACCGGCATGGCCCGCACCCAAATTCGCTCCCGGGCCTTGCTTAAAGAAAACCAGCAGAATGCGGAAATTTCACGTGTGGCCGCAATCGCCGAAAATGTGCTCAGGCAAGGCAAAGATATGTTGGTATTTACGGATCGGAAGCTTATTACCGGTGGGCGAAGCCATAAAAACTTGCAGATTGGGCAAACCATTTCCAAAGGTTTGGTGGAATTGCTTGGCCGTATTCAAACCAGACCCCGTTATATTCTGGCCAAGGGAGGTATTACCTCAAGTGATCTGGCCACAAGCGGATTGGGAGTCAGAAGGGCAATGGTGCTGGGACAGGTTTGGCCAGGCGTGCCGGTCTGGCAATTAGGAGCTGAAAGTCGTTTAGCGGGGCTGACCTACATTGTATTTCCCGGGAATGTCGGCGATGATGACGCCCTGTTGCAAGTAGTTAAGAAACTAAAACATTAGTAGTACCCATCCACCATTTTATTGCGCACAAAGGGCGGAATGCGGCCTACCAGTTTCTCCAGCATGATCAGTTCGGCATCGGTATGATTGAAAACCGGTGCTTTCACAATAGTATCTTCGGTCCCCGGGCCATAGATAAAGCGCGGGCTCTCATGATGAAAGGTGTGTACTTTTTCTCGAATATTAGGATTGTATCGTGAAATGATTTCCGCTCTTCCATAACAGGTACAAATGTACGATTTGATCGGATCCGATTCCATGTAAACCGCCGTGCCACGCACGCCCATGACGGCTGTACGGGTCTCCAGTCGCCGCTTGCCCCTTCCGAATACGGACAAAACCTTACCGCTGAACAACATAAGTTTGGAGACAATTTTTTTCTTGGCGCTTTTATCCGGTTCCTCTGACAGGGTCAACCGGGTGTTCTCGCGCAACAGGTAAACCGAGCGATGCATCACCACAATGGCCTTGCCGTCATCGCCGGTGATAATGGAATCGCCCAAATTGACCGGCATCCCAACTGATGCATGCAACCCGTTCACACGTACATCTCCTTCCAACAACTGTATACCCTGAGGATAATTTTTAACCCCCATGGCTAATGCCAGTTGAATCGTTCGTGGGATGCTAATTGGTCCCAGCAATCCGCCACCGACCAGCCACAGGAGCAATCGACGCCGCGCTAGATTATACTCGTGTTTGCTCATGACTCCCCCAAATTGTTTGCATTAAAGGGATTAGATTGAAGCTTCTCCTACAAAGTGGTATTATACAAGCAAGCGCTTTAGATATCAAGGGTTCAAATGAAAAAAGGGTGTGGACGCCAGCGCCCACACCCTATTGGTTCAAGTTTAAATTATATCCGGTAAACCCCGGAACGTGCTTCCATGTCTAAGCCATAGCCGGTACCACCAAAACCGGGCAGGGTGCATGGCCGATAACATTCTGGGCCACGCTACCCATGAGAACCCGTTCGAGTCCGGAGCGACCCTGGGTCCCCATACAGATCAAGTCAATGTCCCGGTCTCTGGCTTCCTGAACAATGAACTCATGGGGCTTGCCACCCATGCGTACGATGGTCTCGCAGGAGATGCCAGCTCTATCGACCTTTTCTTTGCCCATTTCGAGGCTCTCCCGGGCTTCGGCGGACATCTTTTCCACCAAATTGGGTGCCACTTCCATCTGTTCCGGGAATAAATCCACAACGCTGATCAGGAAAATCTGGCTGTTGCACACACCGCCCAGGCTGATGGCTTGATCCACGGCAGCCTGGCTGTAATCCGAGCCGTCTACGGCCACTAATATTCTTTCACCCCGGGTTAAGGGGCATGTTAGGCTTTCTTGTGCCATGTCTTTGACCTCCGAAATATCAATACGCTTCTCAGCGGTTGTTGTTAATGTCCTCCCCCGATTCCTATCATGGCCAGGCCCACCATGGCCGCCACCCACAAGGACAGGAATACATAAAGATATATCTTTTCAGATGCATATGCAAATGCCGAAGCAATCAAGGCGTACAGGGCCACACTGCATCCTAGGGCCAATCCAAACTGGGTAAAGCCGTCACCATAGGTGAAATACTTGAGATAAAAGTGGCCGCCGGGAAATCCGCCGCCCACTTCCTGCCATACAGTCTGGGCATCTTTGCCCTCGAAAATGGCATTAAACAGTTTATAGGGATTGAGAACATTCTTTTCCGGATTCGCCACGGAAATGACCGGCCCGATCATGCAGATGATGCATGAGGCGATGGTGACCCAATATACGATGGAACCATAGACAGTCTGTGCTCTCGGTGTTTTGGGGGCATTTTCTGTATTCATATCATCACCTCCTCTAGGATTCAGACCGTGTGAATTTGATTATTGATCGAGTGACGGCCGCAAAGACGACAACAAAAACGACGCCGTCCACCCATGTTGGCAGCACTCCGATCACCCCCAGCATTTCCAGGCCTTTCTTCAGCAATGCATAACATGAGAAGAACATGAATCCGATCAGCAGGTACCGTACGAAACCGGCTTTGACCCGGATGAGAATCAGGGCGCCCAGCAAACCGCCCAGCACCTGTCCCACCAGCCACGGGGCCGCAAATACGGGTATTATGGCACCCATGAGCAGATAGGGCCAGACAGCCACACAGTCACCCATGCCCAAGAGCACGCCGCTGTTGGCTGCAGCCACTTTAAGGGGCACTGCCATGATCACATTTTGGGCCGGTACGATGGCCCAGCCAGCGCCCAGGCCAAAGAAACCGGACAGTAGTCCCACGCCCACGATGGCAACCAGTACCCAGGCCGCGCGGGTCAAAGGATAGTCGATAACTTTATTGAGGGATACTTCATAGTAAGGCTGCGCCAATTTGAGTTTCTTGGTGAAGCCATCCACTTTCTTGACTTCGGGCCACTCTAACTTTTTGCCGCCCACCAGGAAATAGACCGCCAAAGACGCCAGGATGAGACCCAGTGCAAAGCGCACCAGACCTTCACCGGTTTCTCCCATGTGTTTGGCCACATAGATGGCGCCTTGGGCCCCGGAGAAAGCCCCGACACCATAGGCGGCGGCGCAGAAGATACAGATTCGCAGGTTGGCCAGACCACCCTTCATAAAGGGACCCGTTGACACCAATCCGCTGAACATGGCCACGATCAGACCGGTAGCCCGCACAATCAGGCTGTCCACCGGTGTAAACGCCAGCATAAAAGGTGTAAACAGCACCCCACCTCCGATGCCGCCGATAACCGCCACCAATGCGATGGCGAAACTCAGAAAAAAGAATCCAAAAAGCCATCCCCAAATGGCTTTTCCGCTCATAGCTCCAGGCTCTACTTCCGCACTACCTGTGAATAATGCCAGCGCAATGTATGACAGGATCAACACCAGCAGCATCACATTGACCTCGAGCCAAGGCGATTTAAACAATTTACCCATTCTTACCTCCTCTTTAATGTGAATTTTTCGCGCAAGTCCGTCTATCATGACGGCCTTAAACTTGTCAATTAAATTGGGACCTCAGCATATTGACCATAAAATATTTTGACTGTCATCCAATAATTATTTATTTAGAATTTGATCATATCCGAAGCGGTCTTATCTTTCTCTATCAGTGTTGAATTCTTTAAAGAAAGCGACACCAAAAAATGGAACATATTTGGCAAAAACGACTGGTATCACCCCAACATGTACTGCAACACATCCGACCCGGTATGACCATCTTTCTGGGAAGCGGACTGGCGGAACCGCGTACGCTGTTAAAACATCTGGTCCAGTCCGGACTTTTGGATACCAACGACCTGGAACTCATCCAATTGGTCAGTTACAGCGGCCTGGTGTCCCTGGACCAAATGGACTATCGCAAATATCGCTTGAAGACGTTCTTCTCCAGTTGGATATCGAGCGAGGCCATGGTATCGGGTAGTGTCGATCTCATCCCCGCCAGAATCTCTCAACTTCCACGGATAATAAAATCCAACCGGATCCCCATTGATGTGGCTTTTATTCAGATTACACCGCCGGACGAAGCCGGGTATTGCAGCTTGGGGGTGGCTGTGGATATTGCCCGCGAGGCCATGGACAGAGCTTCCTTGGTGGTCGCGGAAATCAATACTGATATTCCCTTTACCTATGGGGACACCATCGTCTCGCTATCCGATTTCGATCTTTTGGTTCAATCCACCGAGGCCCCGGCCTATTTCAAACCCAGACCCGTTAAGCCGGTCATTGACCAGGTGGCTGCCAACATCGCCCATATCATCAATGACGGTGACTGTATTAGTTTTCACGCCGGCCCACTATACGAGGCCTTGGGCCGGCATCTGGTTCACAAACAACATCTCGGGCTGCATACGGCCTATTTCACTGATGCCATGGTGGAGTTAGTCAAAAGCGGGGCCGTCAGTAATTACCGCAAGCCAATATATCGGGGAAAATCAGTTGCTTCTTACGCTTTGGGCACACCGTCACTGATGCAGTGGCTGGACCGCAACCCTTTGGTGGAGTTCCAGAGCGTCGAACAAGTATTTGATCCCATTCAGATCGGACGCATTCCCAACTTTGTGGTCGTGGATCAAGCCAATAAGGTTGATCTATTGGGGCGGATGGTCTTTCCCACAGGTAAAAACCAACTCATATCGGGACCAGGTAAGGCGGCGGATCTATTTTCAGGTGCGGATATGTCGCGGGGCGGACGCACCATTATCGGCCTGCCCAGCCGCAATGCCAAAGGCAACCCCAACGTCGTGGTGATGCTGCGAAATCTACGCAATCAATTCCATATGCGCGAATCCATCGATGCGGTGGTGACTGAATACGGGGTTGCCAATCTAAAATGGCGCACCATTCGGGAGCGGGCCCAGGCGCTGATAGACATCGCCCACCCGGATGATCGCAAACAGCTGGTGGAAGAAGCCAAGGCCAAGAAAATCCTGTTTGAAGACCAAATTTATATATCCGACAGTGCCCGCCTGTACCCTGCCGAAGTTGCCGGCAAGCAAATGCTGAAAAACGGCCTGCAGATCCGGTATCGCCCCATAAAGCCCTCGGATGAAGATGCCATGCGGCGTTTGTTTTACCGGTTCTCAAAAAAATCCATTTACAGCCGCTTCTTCTTCCCGGTTTCAACCATGCCTCACAACAAGATCCAGTCCTATGTCAATATCGACTATCAAACGGAAATGTCTGTCGTGGCCTTGATCAATGAACCCGGCCAGGAAATTATTATTGCCGAAGCCCGCTATGCCTGGGATGAAGAGGATGGAATGGCTGATCTCGGCTTTTTTGTGGATGAAAAATACCAAGGACTGGGTATCGCCGGTTATCTTTTTGAAATCCTAATCCGACTGGCCAAAGAAAGGGCCTTAAACGGATTTAAGGCCGAAGTGCTTCAGGAAAACAGGGGTATGATTAAAGTCCTGGAAAATGGCGGCTTGACAATGGATGCGTCACTTAAGGATGGGGTGTATAAACTACGCATGCCCTTTCTTGAATAAATTAACCTAAAATAATATCACTGATACTCTGACTTTTTGTTACCTCAACTGATATGGTAAGTTTTTTTATATCTTTATAGACAATGTCCAGTTCATATGTCCCGCTGTTCGGTTCTAATCTGTCGAATTTAAAATCACCATACTCATCTGTTGGCGTTTGGGCGACCACCTGCTCTTCCTTTTTAAGAACGACAGTGGCATCCTGAGCGCAGTCCCTGACACCGCTTGAATCAATGGCCACACTTCCGGCAATGAAGCAACTCTCAAATCGATACAAATTTTTGTAGTAAACCCGGGGAGTGGTCTTTAGCTCAGGTGACAGAACTTGCAGATTTTGGTTCGTTGCCAGCTGTGCCATCTCCTCGTCATCGATGCTAAGGAACTGCATGGCACCGGTGGGACATGCCTGGACACAACGCGGCTGTTTCCACCCGGTATCAAGCAGGTGAGCGCAAAAGGTGCACTTCTGGGGAACATTTTTTTCCGCATTCCACCAGATGGTCCCATAAGGACATGACTTGACAAGTCTCTTTTGTCCCGTAGCCCTTCGTGGATCGATCAAGACCACACCGTCTTCTCGTTTGAATATGGCCTGGCTATCATCTGCGGCAATACAAGGAGCATCATCACAATGCTGGCATGGCGTCGGCCTGTAGGCAACATCAATCAATGGATATTCACCGCGCTCCTTGCGTACAATGTTGATCCAACGATGGCCATGACGCGGCTGGGCGTTCGTATAACCGGGCCACTCATTGTCCACGTGTTCATCTTTACAGGCCAGGAAGCAGTTATTGCAATCCTCACATTTTTCTATATCGATGATGAGATTCCATCTTTTCATAGGGCACCCTCCTTTTCAGGCTGCCACGCCTCAATTTGAACCAGACAAGAATTTGCTGCCGTAGCATGCGATTTTTTAATAATCATCCGACTGGGTGTTAGTTGATTGATACAGCCGCCTCGGTCGGGTGAATCACCGGGTTCGCCAATCGGATCATAGATCGCACAGGATTCATAGGAGTGAACCGTTCCAGGCGGGATTCTCTGGGTGAGCTGAGCCGCGCATATCACCGCTCCCCGATCATTAAACACCTTTACCAGATCATTGGTATCCAGGTCCCTTGCTTTGGCATCTTGCGGATTGATGCGGATAATCCAATAATAATATCCGTCTATCAGCACTCGGTGGTCCTTGATATCATTTATTATACTATCCTTGCCATCACCCATAGTATGAAAGCTGAAACGCGGATGGGGCGATATCAATTGCAAAGGATATTTCTCATAGAGCTCTTTGCTATGATGTCCTTCCCAGGAAGGAATGTATTTTGTCATGGTTGGCCGCTCCGGATCCTCGGGATCGAAGCGCTCAAGGCTTGAACATACAAACTCCAGTTTGCCTGACTGGGTTTGCAGACCCCGACGCCATTGCTCCGTATAGTCGGCAGGTAGCGGCGTGAGATCGGGTGTATCCTTAAGGCGATCCTCCGCAAACCAACGATAAGAAACCTTGGGTCTCTGTTCCACAGGCGGGGCCGGAATTACATAGTAACCTTTTGCGAGAAATTTTTTCCAAGAAATTTTTTGGGGCAAATCCGTGGCATCGAACAAGCGTTTGCACCAATCCAGCTCGGTCATACCTTCCGAAAAAGGAGCCCCTAATCCCAAACGTTTAGCGACCTCCAAAAAAATCATGAAATCAGATTTAGATTCGCCCAAGGGTTCGATACATTTATGTTGGATCACGGCAACACGATGATTACACTGGTTATAGCAATGCGGAATGTAGCCACCGCAATTGGCAAATTCACTGATATCCCAACGCTCAAAGCTTGTGCACGCCGGCAGGATAATATCGGCGAATTTTGCTTCACCTTCAAACCAGATAGATTGATTGATTACGCATTCCAAACCGTCGGAACGATATGCTTTAACATAGCGATTGGTTTCATTCATGGTACCAAAATGAGAACCGCCGTATTTGTAGTAGAGTTTAACCGGAGAATGCCCTGGTGTAGGGTAACCGAATTTTAGAAACTGGCCTTCGATGGTAAAGGGATACGTAGGGTAGCCTTCGCATTGCCCTTCCATAATGGCCTCGGGGATTTTAAGGCGCGGGATCCTCTGCGCCACGGTGTTGACAGTCGGCAATTGAGGCATGCGTTGATAGAGGCTAACCGCCATGGCCGTTCCTTGGTAATCGCCGGAAAACCCACCTTCGGCATAACCGGGGAAATAAAACCGATGGTCGACGGGCGTACCTTGTTGCATGCCTCCTAAGTTGACACCCGGTTTCCCCAATCCCTGCATGGCCATCAAGCAGACCATCGAGCGTGCCCATTCATTTCCTGTGGCGCACCGGCAGGCACTGCCAAAACCATTTATGCCCCCCGCCGCCAGATACGTTTTTTTGGTACCCCACTGTCGTGCCAATGCCCGCACATCTTTGGCGGGAATTCCGGCTTCCTGCTCCTGCCATTCTGGTGTCTTGGGGATACCGTCTTCATCCCCTAGAATATATCCTTTCCATTTGTCGAATCCGATAGTCCGATCAGCCACATAAGCCCGGTCATATAATCCTTCAGTAATCCAGACATAAGCAATCGCCAGGGCCAATGCATTCCCGGTCGCCGGTCTGGGCGCCAGCCATTTACCCCCCAAAAGCGCAGCGGTATGATTATAAAATGGGTCGATATGGACCAGTTTAATCCCGAGTCCTTTGAGCCACTGACGACGAATTGTGCCTTCAAAAGCACCGTATACGCCACCGGTGGCTTCGGGGTCACTAGACCAGAACACCACCATTTCGGCTTCCTGCAAACAATCCTCAATGGTCCCGTAGGCCTCACCAGCTCCCAGGCGGGAACTGTGACCCCAATGGTGCATGGCACCCCAGTACCAACCTTCCCAACTATCTGGATTGTGGGCCACCGGGGTAAATCCCAATGAATTAAAGAACCGTAGTCGGGCACTCAGCCAATAGCCCAGATGTCCCCATGTATGATGTGAACCGCTACCGTTTAATATGGCTCCTGGTCCGTAATCCCGCTTTACACGCTTGATTTCAGCAGCGACCAAATCAAGGGCCTCATCCCATGAGATCCGTTGATACTCGGAGATTCCCCTATTTTGGGGATTACGTTCACCATTGATGTTAAAATCAACCCGTTTCATAGGATACAATAGGCGATCCTGGGAGTATACCATCGATTTCCAGCCCAATGTATGGGGTGAGATGGTGGTTTTGCGGGGTGGTGTGAATCGTTTGCCCCTGGCATGGATTGTCCAGGGCGGGGCATCGGTTTCATCAAACTCGATGGGTGTAATCCGGATGATCTTGTCATCTTTGACATACACAAAGATGGGACCGCCATTGGTATTGCTCGTATAACGCATTAAGCCGTCATCCATGGCTGTTCCAAATTTAGCGCCAATTGTCAGCAGCATGTTTATGGTTTCGCTAAACCATATGGCCAACTCATCCGGCCCTTCGACCATAACCTTGCTATCTTTAGCAGCATTGATCATATCCAGTTGGTCACGAGGCGGCGTCAACAATTTCACACCCATTTCAGCAGTACTGAATATCATGCTGATATCGGCTTTGGCATGGACACCTCTTTTGGTGCTGAATTTTCGCGGTTGAAAATGAAAATAGCGGCCGGCTTTGTCATTCAGGGTTTTGATTTGAGCAATAAAATTTTTACTCCGAATTCGTTTTTTATAAGACGCGTGCTTTGCTGCGGTGATCCTTATGGCCTGGGCTAGCCCAAAAAGAATCGCATCGAGCAGTCTTTCAGCGGGTTTCATCTGTTATTCTCCTCTTAACTGTCAATATCCTCACGTTCCAACTATGTCCATGCCGCTTTAATATGTGTAATTACCTCATCGGGGCCACCCTCAAACTCTATACATAGCAGAGCTCCGGCTTTTTGAATTAGTTTGGGCACTGAATGCGCTTTAATATAATTCAATCGGCTGGCACCGATCGCCCGGTAAATCATGGTAGCTGCAGCAAACTTGAGCACCCTTGAAACAATACCGGTGCGAAACGGCATTTTGCTCACTTCACCACAATAAGCTTGAATAGAGCTCTTTATGACGGGAAGGACTTTGGTCAATCTATTTTGCTGCAAAGCGTGGATCAAATAATGACCCAGGAAAAATCCAAGGTCGTAGGCTGGATCACCAATCCACGAGGCAAGCTCAAAATCAATGACACCGATTTTATCATCGGATCTCACAATCACATTTTTGGGACAGCAATCCATCCAAATCAGGACATCGTCACTATGATATTGATGCGTGAATTCACAAAGAAGTGCCAATTCTTTCTGAACGGCCAATGGCATCCTCTCATCGGAAGCATCAAAGGTTCGCATTCGCAAGAACCGGATCCAATTATTTCTATCATTTTGACGACTACCCCGAACACTGCTTTGAGTTCCCCAGGTACAGCGATGCATGGCACCCAGAAACTGACCAATAGCAGAAGCAGCTGAACCCTCAAACAACCCCGCCTGCAGGCTGGTTTCCAACAACTTGCCACCCGTGCCAGCGACATCGCTTAAGATAAGCAAATGACTTTCGGGATCATAATAATGGACGATCGGGATTTCGACTCCATCTGGCAGTATGGCACTAATTTCAGAGATACATTTTTTCTCAAATTCAAGTCGTTGAACAGAAATGGTCTGCAGTGAGGGTCCGAGAGCGTTAGCTGCTTTGGCTCCAGATCGTGCTTGTTTTAGAAAGAAGCTGCCTTTGTCTGTTTTAATCCGGCTTACATAATTCATCATCCCGGTTTCAATCGTTTTAATATCAAGTATCTCTACACGCAGACCGAGATGAGAGAAGAAGAGTTCTGGTAGATTTTGTTCCCAAGATCCTTTATTGCATAAATCGATCATTTCCAAACCGCGAATTTTAAAAAGCGACTTTGTCCAAACCTTTTAATCCTAAAATCTCTCTGGATTCACTGGGTGTGGCCGGTTCAATTCCCAATTCCTCTGCGATCCGGATGATTTTTTTGACTTGATCGGCGTTGCTTTGCGCCAGAACCCCCTTTTCAAGATAAAGGTTGTCCTCCAAACCCACACGCGCGTTGCCACCCATGATCAGGGCCTGTGTACACAAAGGGAATTGTTGTTTGCCGGCCGCACAGACCGAAAACACGAAATCACCGATTTGGCGGCGGGCAGTATCGACCATGTAGACAAGGTTTTCCGGTGTTGCCGGCATACCGCCGAGTATACCCAGAACGAATTGCATATAGATCGGTTTTTTTACAATTCCTTTGCTGATTAGAAAGGCCAGGTTGTTGATCATACCCATATCGTAGATTTCAAATTCCGGCTTGGTTCCTGTTGTTTCGAATATCTCCAGGAACTCGCGCATGGTTTTAAAGGTATTGGGAAAAATAAAATCGTCTGTTCCGGCGAGATAAGGCTTTTCCCAGTCAAATTGATAGTTTTTAATTTTATCTGCGATATGGAATAAAGCAAAATTCAGGGACCCGGCATTGAGGGAGGCCAATTCAGGCTTCAACGTTGATGCCACTCTCACCCGATTTTCAACACTATCCCCTAATCGTCCACCTGTGGTGGTACATAAAATCAGATCTGAATGTTTTTTCACTTCAACCGCTACTTCCCGGAAAATATCCTGATCTGCATTCGGCAAACCGGTTTTTTGGTCTCTGGTGTGAATATGAGCCACAGCACCTCCGGCCTCGTGTACCGCCAGACATTCATCAATCAGTTGCTGGGCAGTGACAGGAAGATAGGGCGACATGGACGGCGTATGGATCGCACCTGTTAAGGCCGCTGTTATGACGGCCTTGTTTTTCAATGTATTCGTCATTTGGTATCCTTGATTTATGCAAATTATTCTCAGAATATTTGCTATTCTGGATAATTGATCACGACTAGCATACTGGCCGGTTTATTGGTGTTGTTCATGATTTCACGTCCCTCATTGGGTCCGATAAAAAGCGAATCCCATTTTTTCAACACGAATGTCTCCGCTTTTGATTTCACGGTAACCTCCCCCTCTAAAACAAAGTATACCTTCTCTAGGGGATTGTCCTCATAGCCCCATTCCGCACCGCCGTTGGGAAGAAAGTGGGACAGGCCCATCCAAAATTTAGTGGCTCCGGTTTCTTCGCTACCCTGGAGTCTCATCGCGGTCATACCGAAATGACCCGGGGCTTCGTATGCTTTAACCTCTTCCAGTTTTATTTTTTTCATCCTTTTCACCCTTTTCTAGTTCCCGGCTGGCATCATATGGATTCATACCAACGTAATCTATCAGCAACCTTCATGGACAATTAGCGCACAAGGCGGTGTTGTGTTTTATGTCGCGATCAGGAAACTGTTTGAGTTTCTTAGAAACCGTTGGGCCGGACAGCAAGCTAATTTTTGTTTAAAATCAATCCTAATGCCTATATTCAATCGCGTTTCATAGGATTGACCCCTGTCCGGCCTTATGGATTTTTAGAAACGAGTTTTTGCTGATCGTAAAATAAATCACGCGCCGCCGTTGTGGTAACTCTGTTTCTCATGAATCTGTTCCGATTCAAGATATTTTTTTACCTTCTGATCGACGTCTCAATTCACCCTAACCATGTAACGATTGGGTTTACATGGCACCATATGTGTAGGTGCGAGAGGGTACATCATTCAAATCGTCTTCGTCGATTTCGGCCGTGCAGCGAACCATGGAACCATCACCGAGATGCCACCGAATCGGGAAGGCAAAAAACCGGAAACGTTTGTTAACCACCTTCTCCAAGTCACCCCCGAGGTTTTCCACACCGACAATGTAATTGCCGAGCAGAAGTTTGTGACAGGGCTCCCAGGTTCCGTAGCAACCGATGGCCTCCAACGCACCGAATTTCTCATCGTACAGGGCCTGGCCATGAATTTTAATGTAGAGTTCTTTATCGAATTCGGCATATGCCTCTTCGCCGTACTTTTCAATGAACTCCTCACAGATGTTCTTTCCGGAGAAGCCTTCAAGCATCATGCGGGTTCCGTTATTACCCATGGAAGTGTGCAGCGGGTGGTCCAGTGCCTGTTGATCCACGGCCACGCATTTTACTTTGTGTTTTAAAAACCAGTTTCCGGCTTCGACACCATTACCAACGGAGTAATGGTAGTAGTCCTTGCTGTCGTCATACTTGAGGTGCATCCCGCTGCGTATGCACACAACCATGTCTTCTAAATCCTCGGGCTTCATGCCAGCCCGAGCAACAGCGTCATCCAGATGTTCTGCGGTGGTTAACTGCCAATCAGGGGTACGGACGTCAAGGCAAACTGCTTCTCCGGTATACGCGTCTACAGGAAGCTCATGGGAGTAGAGGGCACGGCGGCCGTCGAACATACGCTCCATGACATGACGGGGTGCATCTGCATGAGTTCCGGTGTGCATGGTGCACTTGATTGTCTGGGTGACAACACCGCCTTTTGCCATGCTATGAATGGGAGCGATTTCCGGCTTTGAAAAATAGGGCCATAGAGGCATGTCACCAAAAAATGGGTGGCTTAGGTCTATAAATACTTTTTTCCCCATCTTTATTCCTTTCATGACCGCCGCATTCAAGCAATACTGCGGCGGTTCGTTCTGATGTTATCCCGATTCGGTATATGCACGGCGCGCTTAGCCGATCGCTTTAAACATGCCGTTTGTAGGAATTTCGGGATGTTGCTTGTTGTATACTATCTTAATTTTCCATGGATACTTATCGCCTTTGACCCACTGCCCGCCGACAAGCGGTGTGCGGCAATAATTTTCATTGTTGTAATTGATCGGACCGACAATCGTTTCCATATTGGTGTCGGCAATGGCCTTACGCAAAACCTCTTTATCCAGCGATTTCGCCCGATTCAAAACATTGGTGGCCAACTCGTAACCGGCGTACTTATAGCCGATGGGCTGGGTCCATTCTTGATTCTTGTCCCGCATCCAATCTTTACAAAGGTCACCTGCGGAAACATTCTCCAGAGAAGATTTAAACGGATGATCCGGACTCCACCAAACTTCACAGCTCAATCCATTGGGCAAATCACCACCCAGAGCGCCTACGGCTGAGGGGAAAAGTATGGCCTTTCCGATGGTTGCAATTTTAGGCGTAAAACCGAAGCGACGGCATTGACGCCAGGCTGTGGCAAAATCGGGTGGGATGGTGTTGCCCAGGATGATTTCTACATTTTCTTTCTTCCAGGCGTTAATGAAACTGCTGAAATCCTGAGTACCATATGGAAAACGTCCCAAGTCGACGAATTTGTATCCTTTGGGCTCCAATTTCTTTTTAAAGATCGCCGACCAGGCAACGCCATCAGGATCATTGGCCATCAAAACGCCCACAACCTTATTGGTGGGTATCTGTTCCCACATGCCCACATAAGTGGGTAGAATATCCTTTTCCACCGACCAGAATGCATGGAAGGCCCACTTGTAGGGACCGCCATCAAGCCAGGGTTCTAAAGGAGAGTCCAAGGTGATACAGGGCATCTTGAATCGCTCGCAAATACTGCTGACCGGATTAACCGTATCCGGTGTATGGTAGGCGACCATCAAATCCACCTTATCCTGCATGATCAATCTGGAAGTCAACTCGGCTGCCTTGGTGGGATTGGATTCGGTGTCCATAATTTTGACCTTAACAGGTAGTTTCTTACCGAGTTTATCAATGTAAATGCCGCCATCAGCATTTATCTTGGCCAGAACTCGGTCATCCACCCAAGGCGTGGCGGCACCAAAATCGGCCAGCGGACCGGTACTGGGATTGGGTCGACCGATCAGAATGTGATCTCGCTTCCCGGCCCAGGCAGGGCTTGTAAAAAGTGGTATACCCGTTACTGCAACTGCCGCGGTTCCCGCCGCAATCGCCGATTGTTTTATGAATTCCCTGCGATTCATTGCCTTTGTATTCGATTCTCTCTTGTTTGACATATGATCCTCCTTATGTATGGGATTAATCTCACAACCGATCAGATTATATTAAACCCGGATTGGGAATACCGGGTGATGTCCGGATCAATACCTACGTGGTGAAAGAACTTCAAAACCCAATTTCTCCTGAAGGGTGCCCATGATTCCCTTGGGAGCGATCAGAATCACAGCAATGGCAATCCCTCCCAGAATTAGCATGCTTACCGAGAAGTACTCGGCCAAAAACTGCGACAAAACCACGTATATGAGCGCACCCAAAATGGGTCCCTCGATGGTACCGATACCACCGATAATCACCATGAAAACCAGCTTGACGGTCCAATCAATGGCGAACGCTTTGTAGGGTTGAATAAATATTTGAAAGATGTAGAAAATTCCTGCGGTAATTCCGGTTACGAATGCAGAAATAAGAAAGCAATAGAGTTTTGAGCGGAATACGTCTACACCCATAGTTTCGGATACCTGATCGTCGTCACGCATGGCCATTAAACCCAAACCCAGTTTGGAACGCAGCAGAATATAAACAAGTGCCACTGAACCCGCGCCCACAACAAAGGCGGCATAGTAGATGGTTTCCATGGACAAATCACCGCTAGGTTTAATAAACAATCCGGATCCATATTTGACATAGGCCCAGTTGCTGAACCAGACGAGCAGTGCCTCGGCGAAAATCCAGGTCCCGATGGCAAAGTATACCCCCTTCATCCGGAAGATGAAAAGAGACATGAACAATGCCAGCAGTACGGAAGCAATCCCACCCAATAAAACACCGATCCATATATTAATTCCATAGTAACTGCTTAGGACGGCTACGGTATAACCGCCCAAGCCGACAAACGATTGCTGGCCCAGCGAAATCAGGCCGGAATATCCAGCCAACAGGTTCCACATCTGAGCCAAAGCAAGGTAAATGCAAAAAAGCATAAAGAAAAGCGTTGCATACTCGCTGCCCCAGACCGGCACACTACCGAGCCCGATGGTCAGTGCAACCAATAGGATCCATTTTATCCTAGCAAAACGAGTGGCCATAAGTTTTTAGCCCCTTCCCAAGATGCCCTGGGGCCTGACCGCCAGGACGATTAATAATACTACGTATCCACATAACAATTGATATCCCGGCCCGAAAAACCGGGCGCCCAATATCTGGGCCAGGGCCAGGATCAAACCACCCACAAATGTTCCTTTCATACTCCCCAGGCCACCAATCACCACCACTCCAAATGCAATGATTAAATATTGGGGACCGGAATGGGGATAAAAGGTGAAAGTCATACCCACCAACACCCCGGCTACACCGGCTGTCATGATGGCCAAGCCCATGGCGACAGCGTATGTGTTTTGGGTGTTGATGCCCATGAGTTTGGCCGCATAGGGATCATCGGATGCGGCCCGAATTCCTCGACCCATGTAGGTGTTCTGCAAGAAATAATGCAGACCTACAATGACAGCTAATGCGATACAAAAATCAATCAAGTAGAGCACTGGGATACTTAGGTTGGTCCCCAGGGGAAATGTCATCAGGGATAAATCTGACATCAGGCTGCGAGCGTCGGGAGTAAATGCCATTAGCATAAAATTTTGCACGATGATGGATACTCCGAATGCCACCAGGAGCGGCGGCTCCATCTCCTTCCCAAGCACCCGGTTAAGCAAAAAACGTTGCAGGATGTATCCGATAGCAAACATGATCGGGATAATGGCTAATATTGTTAGCAAGGGGCTAATACCTAGCGATGCGACCATGAACAGGCTAATATACGCCGCCAGAATCATCAGGTCACCGTGAGCCAAATTAACCAGACGAACAATACCGAAAATCATAGATAAACCAATGGCCACGATGGCGTACAGCCCACCCAAAAGCAATCCATTCACAATATCCTGTATGAGGCCTTCCATTTACGATTCCCCAAGCTGCAATCTCATTTTTTTATTTTTATATTAGTATGTTAAATTCTATTTCAAACAATTCTCATGAAATGTTTGGGCTAAATACCAAAATAGGCTTCCTTAACCCGTTCTTCGGTCAGGTCAGAAGGACTACCTGATAAAACCACTTTACCTTCCAACATGACATAGGCACGGTCCGCCGCCTTTAGGCTGCGGGTAATATCTTGTTCAACCAAAATGATTGTCAGCCCTTGTGCATTAATTTGTCTTATTTGCTGGTAAATCCCTTTAATGACGATGGGAGCCAGCCCTAGGGATATCTCATCGCAAAGCAACAATCGGGGCTCGCTCATCAGTGCTCTGCCAATGGCGAGCATTTGTTGCTCACCGCCCGAAAGGGTGTCGGCCATCTGTTCACTGCGCTCTTCAAGGCGTGGAAAAAGCTCATAAATATTTTTCAGAGAGCGCTTTCTATTTTGCCTTGCCTTGGGGGTATAAGAACCCATGAGCAGATTTTCAAACACAGTCAGACGCGGAAACACACGACGCCCTTCCGGTACCATAGCGATCCCCTTGGCAACGGTTTCATGGGGTTGAAGACCACTGATCGCTTCACCAAAATAGGAAATTGTGCCTGTCCGCGGGGATAGTTGTCCGGCAATGGCATTTAAAAGCGTCGACTTACCGGAGCCATTGCTGCCGATAATCGACACAATCTCACCCTGTTCTACTTCTAACGAAATGTCCCATAAAGCATGAAAGTCATCATAGAAAACATTAATGCTCTCCAATTGGAGCGCGCGATCTTCCGTCATCAGCATTCCTCCTCACCCAGATAGCATTCCAACACATCCTTGGAGCACATCACTTCAGAGGGGTTGCCGCATTGCAGCCGTTTGCCTTCGGCGATAGCCAGGACCCTGTCTGCGCCTTCAGACATCATCATCATAATATGTTCTATCCAAATTATGGTGATGCCCTGTTTTTGAATATCTTTTACAATCACCAGTAATGCTTCGACTTCTTTTTCTGTCAATCCGCCGGCCACCTCATCGATTAGAATCAAAGCAGGTTGGGAGGCGAGGGCCCGCCCCAGTTCCAACCGTTTCCGATCCAGTAGGGAAAGACTGCCGGCAAAACTATTACGGACGGATTTTAAATTAATCTGCTCTATAATTTCATCGGATTTGTGTTTGGCTTTTATTTCCAATAACCCGCCGCCATGCACCGCGGCCACCATCAGATTTTCCAATACGGTCATCTTTGCAAAGGGTCGTGGAATCTGATAGGTCCGGCCGATTCCGGCCCGACAGCGTTTTGCGGGTGAAAAACGGGTAATATCCTTGCCATTCAAAAGTACTTTGCCGCTATCCGGTGGAATGACTCCGGTCAGCAAGTTGAATACCGTGGTCTTGCCAGCCCCATTGGGTCCCATAATGCCCAGAATTTCACCGCGGTGTACTTCAAACGACAGGTCGCTGACCGCGGCCAGGCTACCGAAACTTCGGCTCAGATTTTCAACAACCAATAGGTCCGAATTTAAAGCTTCAGCCAATCGTGTCACCTCATTTATATGATTCTATATGATGATGGTTCCCAAGTTGAGGCTGTTCTCAAATTCAACTGTCTCCAATTTGGGTGGTAGGCCATCAATCTTGATCTCGAGAAATAGCTTAGAAGCCACTTCATCAAGACCATGTAATTTGAAATCGCCGTAATTATCAGTCCTGGTTTCGGCCAGTAATTGACCATGATCATCTGTTACCAATATCCGGGCGTTTTCAGCGCATTCATCGGTATCGGCAAGGGCTACACTGCCGGCAATAAAACCATGGGTATAACGCTTCAGATTCTTATACAGCACGCGTGGGTCACATCCATTCTCGGGCAAATAGGCGGCAAGGCTCTCCGTTTTGATCTGTTTTTCCCACGCATCTTCACCCTGCTTTATAGCCCGCATGGCACCGGTTGGACAGGCTTGTACACAGCGTGGCGCTTCCCAGCCCTCATCCAGAAGATGACTGCATAATGTGCATTTTTGCGGAATACGGTATGCTTCGTTCCAGAAAATAGCCCCATAGGGACATGCCTCTACGAGCGCTTTTTGTCCAATGGCTTTGTCCGGATCGATCAAAACAATTCCATCCGCACGTATGGTTACAGCACCATCTGTGGCGGCTTTTAAACAGGGCGGATTTTTACAGTGTTGGCAAGGTTTGGCTAAATAGGCAACCTCCACCAAAGGATAACCGCCTCGCTCCTGGCGGAGAATATTCATCCATCGTTGACTATGATCCGGTTGGGCTTTAGAGTAAGGGAGCCAGTCATTGCCAACGTATTCATCTTTACAGGCTAGAAAGCAGTTGTTGCAGTCATGGCAACGGGCCACATCGATGATTAATCCCCAAGTTTTACTCATGGAACACCCCCTTCCAGTTTGCTTACTTGAATCAGGCAAGAGTTGGGAGCCATCCCACAGGCGTGTTTGGTCACGAAACGTTTGGGGGTAAGAATATTGATACAACCGGACATATCAGCGCTCTGGCCGGGCTTACCCGACGGCCGGTAATCGGCACAAGACTCATAGCAATGCACCGTACCCGGCGGTAATCTTTCAGTTAATCTGGCGGCTAGAATTACCTCACCCCTGTCATTAAAGGCTTTAACCAAATCACCTTCCTTAATTCCGCGAAATTCGGCATCGCTTGTATTCAAACGGATAATCCAATACGACCATCCATCCTCTTTCTGTATGCGATGATCTTTAATCTCGTTTATCCAGCTCTCTTTACCGTCACCCATTGTATGAAAACTGAAGCGCGGGTGCGGACTAATCAAGTGCAGCGGATATTTGGCATATAGATCAGTTACGTGATGGCCTTCCCAGGATGGCACATACCGGGGCATGACGGTCCGTTCCGAATCCTCAGGATCGAACCGACTCAAGCTTGAAGCAAGGAATTCGATTTTTCCGGAGGCTGTTTGCAGGCCTGCACCGGCCTCGGCTTGTGTTTCCGGATGTGGTCCCCAGTCCGGTGTATCCTTGGGTCGGTCTTCAGCGAACCAGCGCAGGGCCGGCGTCGGTTTATATGGTTGGGGTAATGGGACTACAAAATAACCTTTGCGTTCAAACTCCTCCCAGCTTATATATTGGGGCAGATCGGTCAGGTTAAAATAGCGCTTGACCCAGTCGTATTCATCCAGTCCGCCTTCAGTATAGGCCTCATACAAACCCAGGCGCTTGGCCAACAGGGCAAAAATATCGTAATCGGACTTGGATTGTCCCAATGGTTCGATACATTTTTGCTGCAGGGTTACGATCCGATGGTTGACCTGAGTAAAGGAGTCGGTGACATATCCGGAACAATTGGCAAATTCGCTGATATCCCAGCGTTCGAAATTGGTACAGGCCGGTAAGATAATATCTGCAAAGCGGGTCTCGCCTTCGAACCAGATAGACTGGTTGACTACAAATGGTAAACGCTCGGTTCGATAGGCTTTCACATATCGATTAGTTTCGTTCATGGTTCCGATGAAGGAACCACCATAGCGATAGTACATCTGAATTTCCGGGAAGCCGTCTTCGGGATATTTATAGGGTTTGAGCTGGGCTTCGATGGAGCTCCCACAAAATCCTTTTCCGCGCCATTCTTCCTTGCCTTCGAGAATACATTCGGGGATCCGAAGCCGGGGTATATGCTGCCCGCCAGGGTGATTGATATTGGATTTGGTGCCCCTGAAATCAATTTTATTAGCCCAACGGAACCCCGCGGCTGAATTATCCGGATCAGCCGATATGCCGCCTTCGGCATAACCAGGGAACATGAATTCAGTATTGCAGGGAGCCCCCTGTACCGTGGACCAGATATTGATACCAGGCTTGCCCAATCCCTGCATGGCTTGCAATGAAATCATCAGCCGGGCCCACTGGACACCCGTTGCCGACCGGCAGGCCCCGCCCCATCCACTCAGACCACCGGCGGCCAGCATGGTTTTTTTGGAAGCCCATTCCCGGGCCAAAGCCCTAATCTGCCGGGCCGGCACAACACATTCCTGCTCGGCCCAGCCGGGTGATTTAGCTTGGCCATCCTCTTTGCCCAGTACATAATCCTTCCAGGCTTCAAACCCTACCGCGTGTTTAGCTACATAGTCTTTGTCATATGAATCTTCAATTAACCATGTGTAGGCGATGGCCAAGGCCATAGCATTGCCTGCGTCCGGTCTTGGGGCAAACCATTTATCGGCAAACAGTCCCGCGGTATGGTTCATAAAAGGATCGATAAATACCATTTTAACCCCGAGCTCTTTTAACCAGAAACGTCGAGGAGTCGACTCGAATGCCGAATATATCCCATGGGTTGTTTCCGGGTCAGAGGACCAGAAGACAACCATCTCGGTATGCTTGAGGGCATCCTCAAGCAAGTCATACTGCTCGGGAATACCAAGTCGCCAGGAAAAGCCCCATTGATGCATGCCGCCCCAATGCCATCCCTCCCAACTATCTGGATTATGATCAGCATAGGTATAACCGACCAGGTTCATGAACCGGAAATAGGCACTGTGGCGATAGCCGATATTGCCCCATAAATGATGGGAACTAGCCGTGGATAACATGGCCGCCGGTCCATACTCCTGCTTTATACGTTTAATCTCTTTACAAACTATTTCGGCGGCACTCTCCCAACTGATGGGTTCATAATCAGACTCCCCGCGTTTGCCGCAGTTGCGGTTGCCATCGGGATCAAAATCCACGCGTTTTAGCGGTGTCATGATTCGCTGGGGTGAGTAAATCATGGAACGCCATGCCAGGGAATATGGTGCCAGCGTTGTTTTTCGCGGTGGTGCAAAAGTCCGGCCCCGGGCCTTTATCTCCCAGGAGGAAGCATCTCTATCATCTAATTCGATGGGTGTTATGCGAACAATGCGGCCATCACGAACATATACCCTGACTGGGCCGCCTGTGGTTCCGTTTATATAGCTTTTGGTTTGGTCCATGCAGGCCTCCGCAAAGCATACTTTTTATAGTGCTGTTTTTTTGCGGTCGAATCCGTAATCAGTAAATCGCTAATTGACTCGCTACATCTTGTTCCATGCCATGAGATGATTGGACAACCGGTTGCGGGTGTCCGCCATCTCTTGTTCAGTCCAGGTTTTTAGCCCGCGACCGGATTTAAATCCCAGATGTCCTTGATCAATTTTTTGCTGCAAGATCGGCGCTGGTTCAGGGGAAGCTTCCAAGTATTTCAGGATATAATCATGAATCGCCTGGGTAAGCTCTAAACCGACCAGGTCGGCATTTTCCAAAGGGCCCAAAACCGGTAAGCGCATTCCGAATCCCATTTTAACGACTTCATCCACTTCCGCCGCTTCGGCAATACCCTGATCCACAATGGAAATGGCCTCACGCCAAAGGGCGTGTTGTAATCTGTTTCCCACAAAACCGGGCACATCGCGTTTAACCCGCACGGGATACTTGCCCAGGTCTTTTAAGAGGTTGAAAGCCTGATTAACTGTTTCTGGTGCCGTTTCTTCACCAGGTATAACTTCCACCAGGGGAATCAGGTGTGGCGGGTTCCAAAAATGGGTGCCGACAATCCTGGCTTTATCACTCGCTTGGCCGGCGATTTCAGTAATACTGATAACCGAGGTATTGGTACTTAAAATGGTATCGGGGCGACAAAGGCTGTCTAGTCTTTTAAAAATGGATTGTTTGAGCTCCAAGTTTTCACTTACAGCCTCAACCACATAGTCTGCCGGGGCGGCGGCCTGATCCAGCGATGTCGTGGTTTTGATTCGCGCCAATGCCGGATCCACTTCTTCCGCATTGACCAATCCATTCTCCGCCAGGATAATTAGATTGTTCTGAATATTGCCGATGGCCTGCTGCAGCATCGATTCTTCCAGATCGTTCAGCCAGACCTCCCGGCCACTCAATGCGAATATTTGAGCAATACCGTGGCCCATCAAACCTGCGCCTATTACGGTCACAGACTGATATGTTCGTGCTTGCTTTTCCATTTGAGTTGCTCTCCTAACCGGCGGCGGCGCCCCCGTCCACAGACAGGATATGACCGGTCATCATGCTGGACGCCGGCGAAGCCAAATAAACGAGCGCCCCGATGAAATCTTCCGGCTCAGCTGCACGACCGATGGGTATCCGTGACATAAAAATTTTATACATCTCGGCATCATTCAAAATAGGTTCCGTCAACGGTGTCCAGAATATGCACGGCGCGATGCAATTGACCCGTATCTTGTACTTGGCCCATTCACAGGCCAATTGTTTGGTTAACAAATGAACCGCACCCTTGGAGGTGCCGTAGGCTGAATAACCCGCCGGATGACCCAGGAAGCCGCGTATGGAGCCGACCGTGATAATACTTCCTGGTTCTTTACGCTTAATCATGTCATTGCCCGCTTCCTGACAACAAAGAAATGTTCCTTTTACATTTGCGTCCATAACCTTCTGCCAGTCTTCCAGGGGCATTTCTTCGGCCGGATGGCGCGCGGCAATACCGGCAGCAGTGACCATAATATCGATTTTGCCGCACTGATCGACAACCTGCTTGGTCATTTCGGAGACGTTTTCAGCATCGCTGACGTCACAGGTAATAGCCATGGCTTGGCGTCCCTGGGTTTCTACTTCTGAAACGGTTGCTTCCAGACTAGAGAGGGTTCGGGAGGTCACGACAATATCTGCACCGTAGGCGGCCAACCCAATGGCCGCAGCCCGGCCAAATCCTCCCGACCCGCCGGTGATGACCGCTACCTTACCGCTAAGATCAAACATGGACTTGATTTCTTTGAGTCCCATCTTCTCACGCATAATAACCTCCCTTTGTCCAGTGGCGGTTTGACTAACTTTTCGAGTCTGAACCAGCCAGGATTATTTATCTATAAAACCGCGCCAGAGGACCCCGCCCATAAGGTTGGGGGTGAAAGGCATCCGGGTCTTTACCCGGGTGCAGGGGCTTGCCTCGCGGTTTTTGAAAAATGCTAAAGCATTTTCCGTATGTGAAACTCCAGGTGGATAAGCGCGTGGAGTTTCACGCTATGTCACAGTTTCGACAACCGCTCCGATATTTCGTCTGCCGTATCCTTCAGGAGTTCCAAAGATCCGGTTTCAATACTGCTGCTCATCCGAAACATTGGCGCGATGATAACCACTGCTGCCACGACACGATCTTCGTGGTTAAAAATAGGAGCAGCAACCGCATGAACATCTTCGTCGTATTCTTCTTTATCGTAGGCAAATCCGGATTTTCTGATATCCGCATACTCCTGCCGGATTTTCTCAGGTGCGATTGCCGTTTTTGATGTGAATTTTTCCAGCTTACCAGCCAATCCTTTTTCGATTATTTCCTGGGGGCTGAACGCCAAGATGGCTTTAGCCCCGGCGTTGGCATTTATTGCCATCTGATCTCCAACTCTGGGTGTGACCGTAACCTGTCTGATACCTGGAGCGCTGTATGAAAGAAAAATCCGACCGCCCGTTAGTACCTCAAGATGAACGGTCTCGCCTACTTTGTCACGCAGGCTGTCTAGATAAGGTTTGGCCAGTGCCACCAAGCGACCGCTCAACGACTGCTTGACGGCACGACCCAGTAATGCCGTTGAGGGACCCAATCGATACCGTCGCGTGGCCTCATCCTGAACCACAAAACCTCTTTTTTTAAGTGTAATGAGAATGCGGTTGACTGTGGCTTTGTTTATTTGGAGCCGATTACTGATTTCCACTGATCGCAGCGGTCTGTTATCTGGAGTGAAAGCGCGCAGGATTTCCAATGCCTTCTCAATAGAATTCAAATTGATATTCCTTTTCAAATTTAAAGTGCTTCGAATTCTATAAAATCGTCATCATATCCCGAGAACACAGATACAATCACGCCCAAAGCCTAAATGAATGTTTCGGGGAATATAACTTGGCTTGCTATTTGAGATCACGTCTCATAATATGATTCATCATATAATTTATTTCTAATCGCTCTGTCAAGAAATTTTTCAAATTCTAATATTGATACCAATTGTCAGAAATCTGTTCCCAAATCAAAAGGCCAGATTAAAAGCGAAAAAAAATGATTTGTAGTGATGATCGTTAATTGGTAGAAAAAAACAGCGCTAACCCCCGCATAAAACTGAATTCACGGGATATTAAGTGGAGCCGTTTGTTATCTTCATAGTGGTATTATCGGCCGTGTTGCACGCTTTACGAAACTATCTCAATAAGCGTGCTATCGATAAACAGGCCTTTATATGGTGGTATGAAATTTTTGGTCTTCTATTTTTTTTACCGATTTTTATTATTACCCTTTTCAAGATAGAATTCAGTGTTGCCCTTAATTATATCATCCTATCCGGTATCATGCATTTTATCTATTGGTACTTCCTTTCCAAAGCACTGGATTTAGGAGACCTATCGCTAACCTACCCAATCATGCGATCTTCTCCGGCACTGGTCTTACTTTTTTCAATTACCATTTTAAAAGAAAATGTAAGCATGCTGGGAGGAATTGGAATTCTACTTGTGGTTTTTGGTGTATATACGATCAACATGCATAGAATTGAAGTTCACGAATTTATCAAACCGATTCAATCGATATTTAAAGACCGTGCCACCCAATATGCTTTTTTAACATTGGTTTCAGTTGCTTCGTATTCACTTATTGACAAAATTGCCGTAAGCAAGATGCATCCCGTCTTTTTTGCCTTTTTATATCCATGGATTAGTTTAGTCTTATTTACAAGCTTGCTTTTCAAATCAAAAAAAAAGGAGGCGTTGATTAGAGAATGGCAGGTTCACAAAACATCCATTCTAACCTGCGGTTTAATATCCATATGCGGATATTTTCTGATTTTGTGGGCCTTCACCTTAGAGCGCATGAGTTATATATTAGGTCTACGACAAATAAGCATTGTAATAGCCGTTTTATTGGGTGGGCATTTTCTAAAGGAAAAGAATAAACTGATTCGAACGATATCCGCTATTATCATTTTCATCGGCTGTTATCTCATCACCATTGCCGATTAGAACTGCTTTCAAAAAGTCGGTTTGATTTAGAGACCTTACAAAGAGCCGATAGACACCAGGATAATACCAAGCAAAACCAAAGGGAAAAAGCTGGCTCTGTTGAAGAGGACCATGGCCTGCTTCCTGCCCTGGTTTATATAAAGTTTGATGCCGGGGACTAGCAGAAGAAAAGAACAGGTTACCACCACAGTTAAGGCAGCAATCCATTTCCAGGTGGGTGCATACAAGTAAAAAAGAAAGGCCATTAAGATGGTCGCAACCGTTAAGGTTACTAATACCAGGGAAGCTGATCTCTGTAAACCCAGCATGATGGGGACAGTTTTAGCATTGAGTTTTTGCGCTCGGTCCTTATCTGTCCAGTCGGCTAAAATATTTTGTCCACCGATCTCCCAACAAAAAAGACTTAAAAACAGCAAGACGGCAAATAATGGAGATGGATGCGGGTCTACGGCAAAGAGCGCTGCCACTGGCCCGGAATTTTTGACGAAGCCGCTGATAACAGTGCGCCAGGGGCTTACTCGCCAGAGTAGGCAATAGACCGTTTCTAATAACGCCCCGCTTAGAAAGATGACGACACACATGGGGTTTAATATATAGGCCCCAATCAAAGCCACAGCGGACCAGCCGGTTACCCATATGATACCCTCTCGATAGGATAAGAGGCCCCGGGCCATGGGATGGCGAATCATAAGAGCGTCCAGATACTCCTCGGCAGTTGGAACACTTTTCGTACCTTTAGCCTTATCGGTTCTGTAATCCACGATATCGTTGAGGGCATATACGGCGGTATAACCGGCAAAAGCGGTTAATAGTCCGATAACAACAACATGCAAGTCCGGAAATCCACCCAAATAGAGGATCGCGCTGAAAGCCGGAGTGGCCATATCCAGCAGACCATGGGGGGTACGTGAAAGTGCCAAAAACAGTTTAATCTGTTCGATTCGATTGAAGGATTTCGATGTTGCTTGTTCGTTCAGTGACATGGGGTCTCTCTTTACATCACTTTGAAATTTGGGGCAAGAGTTCCATGGCCTTTATGCTGGAGGCCACTCACTTTTTTGTATACAAAATCACAGCAATTCAATTCTAAGATGATGTTGAATTATGAGTCGGCGTTTTAAGTTTTAAGTTTTAGGTTTTAGGATGGAATTTTGCAGACGGCCTTCTGCCGTATGCCACTTAAAACTTAAAACCTAACACTTAACACTGGTCTTTGACCACTTGACAGAACCATCCGATTGGGTCATACCTGAAACGTCAGCTTCATCCCCCTCAAATCATAATCAAATATCAAGGAGGACATCGTGAAAAACGGTACCTGCCCCAAATGCGGATCGGATGCAGTCTTCTGTGGTGATAAGGTTCCCTTAAAGAGCGGCCCCTTTGGCAGCAATTCCATCCCCATAAGCCTGATTTCGATCGCGTCGCTGGACAACTACGTTTGCACGGATTGTGGCTATATTGAAAGTTATATTGCCGATGAAGATAAATACAAAGAAATCGCTGACTCATGGCGCAGTGTCAAAGGCTCAGACACGGCCGATAACGAATAAATTAGGAGGTGTTTCTAAATTAGAAACACCTCCTAATCGCTTGAATCGAAAGGCAACCCAATGAAGTTCGTTGATGGTATGCGACGTATCCGTGGAATTCGGAGAGTGGGACATATTTCCCGAATATTGGTCAAACATGGTCTCGGCGATTTCACGGATCGATTGTTCAGCAAAAGCGCTTACCAAGAGACCGATTCCGTAGAAGATGGGTATCCGCTTAAATCCGGCTTTCCTTCCCCGGTCAGAATCCGCCGTGTGCTGGAAGATTTAGGTCCCAGTTTTATCAAATTGGGACAGCTTATGAGTACCCGGGCGGATATTTTCCCACCTGAATATATTACTGAATTTCGCAAACTGCAGGATCAGGTTCCACCGGTTGCGTTTGAGGAGATTCAAGCCGTCATCGAATCGCAGTTTGATCAAAAACTGGATGACATGTTCAAGTATTTCAACCCGGAATCCATTGCGGCCGCTTCGGTTGCCCAGGTCCATAAGGCTGAATTGCACACGGGCGAAAAAGTAGCCGTCAAGGTCATCCGGCCGGGCATCGAGAAAAAAATACGTGAAGACATCCGGCTAATGTTGGCATTGGCTGAAAGGCTCGAGCGCAAATTTGAAATCGGCAAAAAAATCGGCTTTATTAACTTGGCGCGCGAATTTGAACGAACCATCTTTAAAGAGCTCGATATGCTCACCGAGGCCGGCCATATGGAGCGCTTTTCAGCTTATTTCAAAAAAAGTCGCGAAATGGTAATCCCGCGGGTGCACTGGGCCTACACGTCAAAATCTGTTCTGGTGATGGCGCACATGGATGGCATCAAAATGGACCAGGTGGAAAGCATGCGAGCCCTGGGTATTGATCCGCGTGAAATCGCTATGATCGGATTACGCAGTTTCTCACGCCAGCTCATGGAATTTGGGCTCTTTCATGCCGATCCCCATCCCGGCAACACCCTGGTTCTGGAGGACGGCCGCGTGAGTCTCGTCGATTTTGGCATCATGGGGTACCTGGATGAAGAGGCTATGCTGCAGATTGCCAATATTTTCCTCGGGTATGCCGAGCATGATTACAACCTAGTCATCGATGCCTTCGTGAGCGCCGGGTTGATTCGTACCGATCAGATCGATATGGATGCTTTTCGCATCGACCTCAAAGATATCAGCGAGCCTTTTTACGGCCGATCACTGCAAACCATCTCTGCCAGGGATGTTTACGATCAAGTCATGCAGGTAGTTCTGAAACACCAGATTCGCCTGCCCAGGAATTATTTATTGCTACTGAAAACTTTTATCCAGACCGAAGCCTTGGGAAAAATTCTCGACAGCAATGCCAGCCTGCTGGAAGTCACCAAACCGTATGCCAAAGCATTGTTGGAACGAGGGTATGATGCCCAAAAGCTACTCAGCAACATGGGACGGGATGTACGCAATCTTAGCGGGTATATGCGACTGGTTCCCAAGTTTTTAAATGACATTCTCAGGATGACGGCCCAGGGCAAGCATCGGGTGGAAGTCGAGCATACCGGTATCAAGGGCTTGGATGATAAATTTGAAAGAAGTCTGAACCGCCTGGTGGTTGGCTTGGTAATTTCGGCCTCGTTAATCGCGGCCGCTTTGGTTTTAAATGCCACATCCGGGCAACTGGCCTTAAATATAAAATTGTTGGGTTACACCCTTCCTTTGACGACCTTGCTCGGTATCGTAGGCTACAGCATGGCCACGGTGTTGGGGCTTTGGCTGGTTTTATCGATTTTTCGCTCGGGCAGACTTTAGCATCAACAGTCGGCAGCGGCCAGATATTAGCGATTAGCAGCTGACAGCTAAATTCCTAGAGCTTAGGGCTGATATTTACAAAACAGGATTTAGACCTATCTTGTGTTATACGAACCTATTTTCTAAATAGGTCAGCTATTTACCAATACAATTCACCAATGTAAGCACACAGGAGCTGTGTCCATGAAAACTTATTCATTCATCGGAATGTTCATCTTGATATTGGCCATATCCGGCACAAGCCTCGCTGATGTACCACGCCAAATCGGACCATATGTCCTGAATCAGGATATCGCCAAATTTGCTGACTATGTTTATATGGACACAGCGCTCCCCATCCGTCATATGGAGTCTATTCATGAAGTGGAGATTAAACCCATAAAAGGATTTAAAAGCGGCCTTATCGCTTACGGGACGTGTGAAGTTTCGAATCATATTGTACGCATCAAACTTAAATATAAAGACGACAGCAAAGCCTTTTTTGATAAGCTGAAAAAACGCATCGTAAAGCGCTTTGGCGAAACAGATGCATACCGCGGTGATCCGTTTCATATTGTCATTGCCTGGAAATGGTCCTTTGTAAATCAAGACAACCAGAAAATCAGCCTTACCCTGCAGCACAATTCCCGTGATGAAGAAGAAAAAATGGGCAATTCCATAAAACTATCCATGACAAGCCTGATCGATGATGAACGTAAATGCCATTATAAATCTATGGACAAAATGCAAACCGACAAAGATAAAGTCCAACCGATTGTGATGGATCAGACTGGATGGGATCTTTTCTGCCCCAGATAGCCCATGGCGCCTGCCTTTAAAAACATCGCCTGGAACGGTCTCCAATTTACGATACCCTTACCCTGGGAACTCGTATGGGTCGATACTCATCATTTAACCTTCCACCAGAATGGCAGCCCGGCCATGGAAATAAAATGGGGCCCCATTAAAGGTCGCTTTTCCCATCGATCCCAATTAAAAAAAATCATAAAAGGACACAAAGCCAACCTTGGCAATAAAATCACCAAATGGCCGTTGCCATCAACGTGGAAACAAGCCTTGGCCGGGTATTCTCACCAGGGTTTTTACTGGCAGGCGGACACTATTAGTGGACATGGTGCTACACTTTATTGCCCGGCATGTAACAACGCGATTATTTTTCAGATGTTCGATATCCGTAACCGTCTGACTGATCCAGAACTGCTTCAGTTCTGCCAGACATTGTCCGATCATCGTGATGATGACTACACTGCCTGGCAAGTTTTTGATATTCAGGCACGGGTGCCAAAATCATTACGGCTGAATCGCTATCAATTCAAACCGGGAAATCATGAAATAACATTTCAAAGTAAAACTTTGGTGGTAGGTTTAAATAGGTGGGCGCCGGCTTCGGCGCTACTGGCCAACACCAGCTTAGCGACATTTGCCGCCGACACACTCCCGCTCCCTGCGGAGCAACTGCGCCCTGCGTATGTTCAGAAATATCCGGCGGTAGAATTGCAGCCCCAAGCAGCGACCGGTTGGCAGCGCCGGCTGGTACGCTTAGGCATCAAACCGGCATGGAAGTGGGTAATAGTATGGCATATGGAAAGCAGCAACCGCATTTTGGGGATAAGTTTAGAAAGTAAAAAGCCATTTAAAACCAATCAAATGGAACAATTTACGGACAATTTTCAACTGAATCCAGCCTAGATCTATTGTTATAATTAAGCGCTTGTCTATAAAGCTCAAGTTGTAACTAAAGGAGGCTCGCTGGTGTTCAGTTCAAAACCAGGCAACTGTTTGAGTTCTTTAATCACTGTTAGGCCGCCGTTAGGCACCTGCTTATGCACTTACTTAACTCAGGGGTCGGGGTGTTTTTCAATCAAATTCTTGTCTGGCTTGGAAATGCTATC